>JAWLBS010000265.1:0-7513 GCA_041687575.1 Phycisphaerae bacterium
GCCGCGCGGGCGATTGCCCGCGCGGCCGGTTCTACGGGTGCGGTTACTGCACCGTGATCTTCTGTTCGGCGGCAACGCCGGTGGCGACATCGCGGACGCGGAGGGTGTAGTCCCCGGCCGGGTCGTTCAGGGCGAAGGCTACCTGCCAGACGGCCTGGCCCTTCGGGGCGAGCAGGTTCTGTGCCACCGGCCGGACCGACTCGCCGCTGGGGGCAATCAGTTCGCAGCGGATCGCGTGCATCCGGCCGACCTTCTTGCCGTCGAGCTTGAGGCTCACCTCGACCAGGTCGCCGCGGCGGGCGCTGGCGGGGGCATCAACCTTCAGGGCCTTGATCGGCGCGGGCAGCAGGGCGAGGATGACCGGCTCGTGCTGCGGCATCTCGACCTCTACGCTCTTGCGCTCGCCGAGGAACTTGCCGGTCCGCTGGTTGTAGACGGCAACCTTGTCGCCGAGATCGACCTTGACCTTCATCGGGTGCTCCAGGGCCGCCTGGCTCTGGAACTCGGGCGGGCCGAGCTCGCTGACCCGCAGCTGGTAGTTGCGGTTCAGGCCGAGCAGCGTCAGGTCGCCGCAGGTGTACGGGAAGATCTCGACCGTGCTGGCGGGCTTGCCGTCGGCCATCGTCAGGGTGTACTGCTTGTCGATGCCGGCGCCGGCCAGCAGGGCATCGACGAACTGCCGCAGCGTGTCGTCCATCGGCGGCGAGAGGCGCCAGCGGTGGTAGTCGGTCACGTCGGCGTTGAGGTAGATCGCCATGCCCTTGCCGACCTTGTTGACGATGACCGCGGGGGTGCCGGCCTCGTCGGTGTAGAGGGCGACGGCCTTGCCGGCCGGCCTGACGCCCGGTTCGGCGGCGACGACGCCTTCGAGCCTGTCGGGCAGGTTCTTGAACGGGGATTTCGCCTCGGTACGGCGCAGGTCACTGGTGCCGCGCTTGTACTCGAGGTCCGACCGCTGGATGGCGAACAGGTTGTCGAGCCGGCCGGCGTCGAGCATTTTGCAGTGTTCGTCCATCAGCGCCGTGCGGGCGTCGGCGACGACGATACCGCCGCGGGTGACAAAGCGGCGGACGGCATCGCACTCTTCGGTTGACATGGCGATCGACTGCGGCAGGAAGAGAACCTTCTTGTCCATGCGGTCGAACTCGCCGTTTTCGAGCTGGCCGTAGGCGACGAAGGTGTAGGTCCGCTGGTTGTCCTCCATCATCTTGACGAACGACTCGCGGAGGCGGAGGAAGTCGCTGTCCTTGCGCTCGATGGCGCTACCGCGGTTGATCCAGTTTTTGCCGTGGCTGGGCGCGACTTCCAGCATCCACCAGGCGGTGATCGACGGGTGCGAGTAGTGGATCGCCACCGGATCGTTGACGGCGTCCATCTGGGCGATCTGTTTGGCGATGCCGCCGGTGAGCTCCTTGTAGGTCGGGGCGATGCCCAGGGCCATCTCGGTGGGCTCGCCCTGCTCGTCGAGGTAGCGGTACTGCTCGTCGTAGAGGATCACGCCGAGGTCGCCGTGCAGGGCCTGGTACCAGAGCCGCCAGATGTCCATCTGGCCGGCGCCGAAGCCGGTCGTGCAGGACGGCTTGTCGGGCGCGAACGACCGCCAGATCTCGCGGTTGTTGCCGATGTTGTACGGCTCGATGGCGGTCATCACCTGCGAGAGCAGCCAATAGTCATAGCCGCCGAACGCCGAGGGCATCTGGCAGCCGACCAGGCCCACCCGGGCGCCCGGATCGACCTGCTCGACCGCGTCGGTACCGGCCTTGAGCACGTCGGCGAAGACTTTGTTCATGAAGTGGCGGTGGTCGGCCCAGGGGGAGAAGTTCGTGCCGCCGCGGGCCATCATCTCGTCGGTGCTGAGCGGTGCCACCTCATCCCAGCCGGCGAAGTCGGTCTCCCACTGGGCGTTCAGGGCGTCCAGTGTACCGTACTCGACCTTGAGCCAGTCCCGCATGGCTTCGAGCGTCTCCGGTTTGAAGCAAAAGTCCCACGCCTCGACCAGGTTGGCGACGCCGCCTTCGTCGGTGTGGGCGTAGAACAGTGGTCGCAGGCGCTTTTGTGCCCGGGCGGCCTGAGCGAGTCGGCTGGTCGCGATGGCGAGTTCTTCCCTGTCGTGGAAGCACGGCTCGCGGTAGAAGGGCTTTTTGCTCTGGCGGTCGGCCTCGACGTAGGCCTTTTCCGCCTCGATCAGCTTCAGGTGCTTGGGGCTGTAGGCCGGCGTGTGGTAGGAGGCGTAGAAGGCGGTGGCGATCTGGTCGCAGTAGAACGGGAAGCCGTACTGGTACCAGACCTGGCCGCCGTCAGGCCGCTGGGTCGAGGCGCTGGAGACCTTGCCGGCGTTGATGCCGATGTCCCACAGGGCCTTCTGCTGGACCGGCGTCTTGTAGGCGTTGTACATGACCACGGCGTAGTCGTCCCAGGCAGGCGACTCCGGCGTGACGATGAATTCCTTTTTCGACGTCAGCGTCCGCTCGCCGACCGTCAGCTCCGCCTGCAGGAAGTTCTGCAGCGCGACCGCCTTGTCCAGCGGCACCGACAGCGCCTGGCTTCCGTCCACCTCGACCGTATCCTCGGCGACCTTCCGGCCGTAACTGTCGGTCCAGGTCAGCCGGACCTGCTGTTTGCCCTCCGCCTCCTCCGGGACATTCAGCACGACCCGCAGGGAGTCGTTTTTCGTGACGAGTTCATCGCCGATCTGAAGCAGATCGGCCCCCGACGCCAGTGCCGGCGCCATCAGCAGTACAGCCGGAATGATCCAACGCAACATGACAGACCCCTTTCCATATTCACCTTGCGGCGCCGCGGGTGACGGTCAGTCGCTCGTCGCGGCGTCGCTTGAACACCACCGTTCTCTCACGGTCGCGGCTCGTTCCCGTTTGCGTCCGGAAGCCTTGCCCATCCGCAGGGATAACGACACCCTTGCTGACGCTTCGGGCTCCTTCCCGTTTTTTCAAGGCGAAACGCGCATCCGAGGGATTCCATGGCCACGAACAGCGTGGCCATGGCACCCGGCGGGCGCAGCCCGTCCTGCAGTGCCCCCGCGCGCTACTCCGGGCGAGCCGGCTCGACCTTGGGCGCCACCCGGACGTAACCGATATCCGGCAGCCGGTCGGGGCCCGTCTGCGGGGTCGGGACCGGCTGGATGCACCGCTGGTATGGAGGCTTTTTCGCGTTGAGCATGCTGCCCAGCCGGTGCCGCAGCGTCCACAGGGCGATCGGGTCGGCCTTGTCGAACCGGATCGTTCCGGCGTCGTCCTCGTACGCCTTGTGAACCACGCCCTTGAGATCGACCACCTGCCCCATGCCCGCGGCCACCGCGAAGTGCGGCTGGCTGTAGACCTTCTCGAGCATCGTCAGGTACTCGACCATCTGTTGGCCCTGGCGGAAGGCCTTGAGCCGCACCGAGGCCATCGGCCCGTCCTCGTGCGGGTAGAGGACGGCCGTCTCGTTGCCGGCGCTCCAGTTCTCCTGCCCGGCCATCACCTGCCAGGCGACCACGCCGACGGAGCCGTTTGCCCAGCTCGACAGGCACCAGACGATCGGCTGGATGTTGGGGTCTTTCGGGTGGTTGGCCGAGCCGTACTGGGTGAAGGTGCTGGTGCCCCAGAGGACCTGTTCGTCCCGCTTCATCCGCACCTTCTGCACCGTGTTGCCGCCCATGCACTCCATGTCGCAGATGCCCCAGAGCGTGTCGCGCCCCCACGGGCTGTACGACACGTCGGCCCGGTACCACATCTTCGCATCGCCCCTGACCGGCGCGACCGCCTCGTGGAACAGGATCCCGTACCAGCGCAGCGCCCAGAAATCCTGGATGTCCCGCGGCTCGTCCATCACCCACGTCGAGATGGCCTGGTCCCAATCCCTGACCCGCTTGTTGTAGACCTTGCCATTGAGGAAGAACCAGAAGATCGTCTCGTGCCAACCGCGGCCGTCCGCCATCTTCGCGAAGTCGGCGAAGGCCCGCCTCATGCCGGCCTTGTACTCGTCGCTGAGGGCCTGTTCCGGCCAATAGCTCTTCGTGTAGTGCTTGTAGTAGTCGATCGGCCAGGTCTCGTTGAACGGCAGGTAGAACCGCTCCAGCGGCTCGCCGTCGCGGGGCAGCCCCGCAAAGGCCGACCCGTCGAACAGCCGGCCGAACTGCTTCGACCAGTCGCTCCAGTCCACCTTGCCGCCCTCGCCGACGGGCGGCCCGAAATCGACCCGGCCGTTCCAGCGGGAGTGCAGCTGCGTCAGGCAGGTGCGGTGCTCGTGCGTGAGGCGGTAGTAGTCGAGCCCCTTGCCCGTCGGGGCGGCCCCGCCGTAGCAGTTCATCTCCGGCACCCACGACAGCGTGTTCGGCAAGGTGAAGTCCCACACTGCCAGCTCCACCGGCAGCCGCAGCGTCTGGCCGGCCGAGGTCAACACCAGCTCTCCCTTGCTGCTGCCGGCCGGGGCGGCGTGAGGCACGTAGACCTCGCACAGCAGCGAGGCGTTGGACTGCTCGGCGGCCTCGGGGTCGTCGGTGGCGGGGATGGGCAGGGCGCCGCTCAGCGGCACGCAGATGTCCGGCATCAGGCCAGCCGTCGTGTTGACGTAGTCGAACCGATATACGGCTGGCTTCAGATTCTTGTTGTCGGCGAACGTCAGCTTCGCCGTGACGCCCTCGCTCTTGCCTTCCAGGTTGACCTGGAAGCAGACGTGCTCGTTGCGGGCGGCCTGCAGGCGGATCGTTCTGTCCTTGGCCGACCAGAGGTGGTTGCCGCCCTTGTAGCCGGCCGGGTGGTCCGGCACCATCTTGCCCGTCTTCGCCTCGACCTTGTCGACCAGGTCGATCACCGCCACCTTCAGCCCCGCTACCTCCGGCAGGTCGGCGTGCGGTTTGGCCGGTTTGAAGCCCGAATCCGCGATCGGGAAGACCCGCGGCGTGGACGAGAGCTTCACCTTGCGGACGAGGGGTTTGCCGACGTTGCCCGCGCCGTCGACCGGGCGGATGGTCAGCTCGATCTCCTGACCCGCCTCGAAGGGCAGGTCCTGGATGTGCATCTTCACCGTCTGGCCGACCTTGCCCGCCATCGGCACGAGGTAGCGCGGCATCTCGGCGGTCTTCTCGCCCGCCTTGTACGTCACGTTGTAGCCGAGGGTCCCGCTGCCGCCCGCGTCGGCCGGGGTGGTCCAGGTGACCAGCGCCTCGCCGGCCGGCAGGCCGTCGGTCGAGACGTTGAAGGCGGCGCTATCGACGGGGGCGGGGGCCTGGCCGTCCTCGCCATCGACCCAGACCTGGAGGTACGGCACGAAGTTGCGGCTGTCCTTACTGTGGAAAAACCGGTTCGGATAGAGGTTGTACGTGAACTTGCCGTCGACGTAGGACCAGGTGCAGCCGACGTCGTCATAGACGCCGAAGCCGTGGCTGAGCCCCGCGATCCGCGCGGCGACCACGGCCGGATCGACCGCCACGGCCTGCCAGCCGTCGGCATCGGGCGGGGTTGCGTCGGCGAATCGCCAGATCGTGTGGCCGCGTCCGAAGGCGGCGTCCATGAACGTGCTGCCCGGGTAGGCCCAGTCCCGCTCGCCGAGGGCGGCCTGGTTGAAGCATGCGGCGCCCTTCTGCTCATCGTAGGAGGCGCCGGTGCCTTCGACCCACGGCGTGGCGACGGTCGAGACGGTCATCCGCAGCGCGGGAACCTTCGGGTCGATGGCATGAAAGTGAAGCAGGGCGCCGGTGACGACCTTGCCCTTCAGACCCGAAACGTCCGCATCCAGCAGCGAACACTCCTGCCGGCCCTTGAGCTTGAACTTGTGCGACCCGCCGTTGTTGCCGTCGGTCGCACTGCCGACCCCGGCGAACCAAGTGTCGCGGGTCACCGGCAGACGCACCGCCTCGCCGGGCGGGGGCCAGTCGGATCTGCTCGCCGGCTGTGTCGCCGCAGAAGCCGGCAGGGCGAGACACCCGATCGTCATCAGAACGATCGAGAACTGTGTGACGGGTCCGCGACGGGGATAGAGAGGGTTCATCACTTCGGGGCGCTCCTTGATACATCCGGACGAGGCCCAGCCGCCGGTCGCGCGGGCGTCCGGCCGCTGAGGCGTCGGAACCATCGGGGCCGGACCGCGCCGGCCTGGCCGCTGGGACCCTCTTGTACCCGTATTTTGCAGGGTGTGCAACGGTGCGTCCGACTGGTCATGCTACGTTTCAAACGGGATGAATTCCCGACGAACGCTTGCCACTATGGCGGCCCCGGCGGCGGCACCAACGCCGGTTTCTTCGTGAAGCCCCCAACGGTTCTCCGGCACCACCGCAGCAGAGGCGGACCTCCCGCAGCATCCGCACTCACTGTCCCGGCACATGCAGGGCCAGGGGAAGGGATCGGGCGAACCGCTCGAAATCCCGGTCCGTTGTGAAGACGCTGCACCCGCTGCGCATGGCGACCGCGCGGATCAGCAGATGGGTGTTGGAGCCCTGGATGCCTTTGCTGCGACAGGCGTTGAAGCACCTCGCGGCCTCTACGTAGTCCTCAGTCAGGATCGGCAGGTCGGGAAACGCCGCCAGCCGCTGGCGCAGCCGCTCGAACTGGTTTGCATCGCGAATGCCCGAGAGCAGCTCCTGGCGAACGGGGCCGATGATCCGGGCGCGGTGATCGCGGATCAGCGTCTCAAGCTCCTCGACGACTGCGGGGCTGACACGGCGGGACCGCCGCAGCGCCAGCGACCACACGGAGGTGTCCACGATCACGTTCACCGGCGCGACCTTTGCCGTTTGTAGTCGTAATCGGGATCATACTCGATCGTCCCGAACAGCGAGATGATCTTCTGCTGCTCGAGCCGCTGCACGTACTCGGTCAAGGCCTGCGTGACGGCGGCGCGCTTGGACGTGTGGCCGCCCAGTCGGACCGCCTTGACGATCAAATCATCCGGTATCTGTAGATTCGTGGCCATGACAGCACCTCTATGCACATCATGCTACACATCGGAATGTGTGAAATCAAGGGATCCCGAGCCCGGTCAGGCGGGTGCCTTTCCCGGGACTCCGGCGATGGTACGGCCCTCGCCAGCGCCGGCGGGTTATTGTCTGTCGTCTCTTGCGGTCCCCCAACGACGATAGCGACAGCGGCCACGGCGCGGGGCCGTGGCGTTTAGCACAAGGTCTTGGTGGGCAATAGCCCGCCCTGCATGTACTTCAGCGGCTCTGCGTAGCATGCATGTTCACCGGTCCGAACCCCCCGCCAAGCCCCGGCGCCGTCCGGATCGCCTCTGTCACAAACCGCTTGGCCTGCGCGACGGCCGCCGCAACGTCCTCTCCTCTTGCCAGCAGCGCGGTGATTGCGGCCGAGTAGACGCACCCCGTGCCGTGCAGGTGACGCGTCTCGATGTGCTCGGCCTCGAACCGTTCAATGCGCCCCTGCGACCAGAGCAGGTCCACCGCCCGGCCCCGCAGCGACCCGCCCTTGACCAGCACGTGTCGCGGCCCGAGTCGCCCGATCGCCTCGGCGGCCGCGGCCATCGATGTCTCATCCACGGGCGCTGATCCCGCCAGGGCGGC
>JAWLBS010000266.1:0-7504 GCA_041687575.1 Phycisphaerae bacterium
GCCGAAGGCCTGGGCCGCACCGTCACGGCCGAGCGGGATGCAGCGGATCATCCCCGACGGGTGCTGGCCGGGACCGTGGGCTACTTCCAGCGGCCCGGCCGGCACATGGACTATGCGAGGTATCGAGCCAACGGTTGGCCGATCGGTTCGGGCGTGGCCGAGTCAGGCGTGAAGTTGTTCAACAAGCGGGTCAAGGGGACCGAGCAGTTCTGGAACCCGCCGCAGGTGGAACCGATCCTGTCGTTACGGGCGATGTGGCTGTCAAATGATGATCGCTGGCAACGCTACTGGAACAACAGCCGACCCGCCTATACCAGGACCGCATAAACTGTCACGCACCCGACGTCCCGCGTCAGGAGTCCGCGAGGTTTACGCCCGGCCCCGCCCGTGGTCTAATGGCCCCCGAAGCGAATTGTTTCGGTTACGTCGTGTAAGGGGAGCCAATCCATGGCACAGTCGGTCAAGACGTTTGCCGTCGTCGGCATGGGCAACCGCGGTCTGGGGGCATTCGCCAAGGGTATCCTGGGCTTTCCCAACAAGGGGCTGCCCGAGTTCAGGGACCACGCCCGCCTGGTCGCCATCTGCGACCCCAACAGCAACCGCGTCAACGTCGCCAAAGACGAGCTCAAGCAGCCGGACCTGCTCATCTACACCGACTACAACGCCATGCTGAAAGAGGCCGACTTCGACATCCTCGTCGTCGCCACCCCCGACCGCACCCACGCCGACGTGGCCGTGAGGGCCTTCGAGGCCGGCAAGCACGTCATCTGCGAAAAGCCTCTGGCCACCTGTGTCGCCGATTGCGACCGGATGATCGCGGCCGCCGAGGCAAACGGCCGGTGGATCCGCGCCGCCCAGAACATGCGCTACGGCCCCTATTTTCAGAAGGTCAAGGCCATGATCGACGACGGCTGGATCGGCAACCTCAAGGCCGTCACCTTCGAGGAACAGCTCGACGTCGACCACGGCGCCGACTACTTCCGCCGCTGGCACCGCAACAAGGCCAACTCCGGCGGTCTGCTGATCCACAAGGCCAGCCACCACTTCGACTGGCTCAACTGGGCGATCGGCGGGCACATCAGCCGCGTCGCCGCCTTTGGCGACACCAGCTTCTACACCCCGCGCCAGCAGCGGGGTGAGCGGTGCCTGACGTGCGAGCACACCGCGACCTGCCCGTTCTACTACGACATCCGGCAGCACTGGGACGGGCTCTACTACCGCATGTACGTCAACGGCGAGAGCGAGGACGGCTACATCCGCGACGGCTGTGTCTTCGACCCCGAGATCAACATCGAGGACCGTGTTGCGATGATCGCCGACTACGGCAACGGCGTGAAACTCAACTACACCCTCTCGGCCTTTAACCCCTACGAGAGCATCCAGGCCGTCTTCATCGGCGACGCCGGCCGGATCGAGGCGCCCGGCAAGCGCGTGATCCACTACTACCCGATGCACAAAAGCGAGCACCACACGATCGAGGTCCAGCCCGGCAAGGGCGGCCACGGCGGCTCGGACACCGCGATCCTGAGGAGCATCATCATGGACTTCGACGCGCTGCCCTCGGCCCCGGCCGACGGCTACCAGGCCCGCCACGCGATCCTCGTCGGCGAGATGGCCAACCGCTCGATCGACGAGAAGCGGATGGTCACCGCCGAGGAGTACGGCCAGCCACAGAAGCTCGCCGGGCAGCAGGTGTCATAGAACATGACGGGTGCCATGGTCGCGCTGTCTGCGACCATGGAATCCTTCGGATACGAGGTGCTTTCGCATCCTGAACCACGCCGCCGAATCTTGCGTTGGGTGCCACGTCGCGCAATAGCCCACCCTACAGTTCCCGGCACATCCCCGGTCAAACGAAACCAGACCGCTGCTTCCGCGTACCCTTATATATGATGACAACCCCGACCCTCGCCATCAGCCCGAGCGAACTGCTCGTCAGCGGCCTCATCTGCGGCATGGGCGTCCTGCTTGCCGCCGCCTACCTGCTGACCTCCCGCCCCCAGGACGGCCGCCACGGCCTGTGGCAGATGGAGTCCGACGAGGCCTTCGCCCGGCGCATGCGGCGCCGGCGGCTCGGGGCGGCCCTGCTGGCCGCCATCAGCATCGGGTTTTTTATCGGGATCAACGTCCTGGAGCCCGGCTACGCCCCCACCGGCTATATCCTGTACTGGACAACCGTCTTGACGATGGTTATCTGGCTGATCGTTCTGGGTATACTGGATCTTCGCCAGACCCGGCGGATGGTGCAGGACCATCGCCACCGCCGGCACCAGGACCAGGAGTAAGCGCCCGATGTCCGGAAAAAACCATCTGAGCAGATTGCTGCTGCCGACGGGGGCCGCCGCGATTGTGATCATCGGGAGCTTCGTCATGTTCGACCTGCCCGGCAGCGGCGCTTCGGAGCCCCAACGCAACGACCTGGCGACGATGGACACGGTTGCCCTGCGGCTCGGCCAGGAGACCTTCGATCTGTGGGTCGCCCGCACTCCGGACCAGCGGGAACTCGGCCTGATGTGGGTCGAGCCGGGGCAGATGGCCGATAACCAGGGCATGCTCTTTGCCTTCGAGCACGACCAGGCCACCGGGTTCTGGATGCGAAACACCCTGATCCCGCTGGATATCGCCTTTGTCCGCGATGACGGCACCGTCGTCGGCATCCGGCAGATGCAGCCCCGCTCGCTCGCCCTGCACGGTCCGGATGAGCCCTACCGCTACGCCATCGAGACCAACGCCGGCGCCCTCGGTCGCGCCCGCCTGCAGGTCGGCGACATCGTCAGGATTCCCGCAAATCTGCTTAATCCGTGACAGCAGTCCGCCGAAGTACTACCTGAAGGACAGGATGACAAGGGAGGATGGACGGCCCCAGGCGCTTTGCCGATCGGCCGCGCGCTGGCGCGCCCTCCAGCAGCGCAACAACAGCGAATCAGGAGCCGAAACCTCGTGGCTGGCAATACCCGGACATCACGCGTCACTGGCAACGTTACGGTCGATGACAGCAGCGTCCGCATGCTGCTGGTCGGCTCGACCGACCGGCAGATCGCCGAGCTGCTGGCGCAGCTGCAGGCCAGGCCCTGCCGGCTGCGTACCGCACTGGAGCCCGAACTCGCCGAGCACCTCCGCTGCCACGGCCGACCCGACGTGATCGTCCTGTGCCCGGCGACGCCCGGCCGCCTGCCGACCGAGCAGGTACTCTCACTGCTGCAGCGCAAGCACCTGCCCGTACTGGTGCTGGGCGGCGACCCGCAACTGCTCAACCAGGTCCTGCCCGACTGGCGCTACGACGCCCCGGCCGCCGACGCGACCGCCGACGAGATCTTCGGCCGGGCCTGCACGCTGGCCCGCATGGCCCGCTTCGGCCGCCGCATGAACGCCCGGCTCTGCAAGCTTCGCCGCATTGGCCGGCACCTGCAGTACAACTACGAGCAGATCGACAACGAGCTGCTGCTGGCCGGTCAACTCCAGAGGGACTTTCTGCCCAAGCAGCTGCCCAGCGTGCCGGGCCTGCAGTTCGTGACCCTGATGCGGCCCTATTCATGGGTCAGCGGCGATATTTACGACATCTTCCGTATCGATGAGAACCACGTGGGCATGTACGTCGCCGACGCCGTCGGCCACGGGGTGGCGGCCGGCCTGTTGACCATGTTCATCAAGCAGGCGATCGTCCCCAAGCAGGTGGGCAACAAGACCTATCGCATTCTGTCCCCCGACGAGGTCCTGCACAACCTCAACCAGTCGATGACGATGCACAACCTGCCCAACTGCCAGTATGTGACGATCTGCTACTGCGTGGTCAACTTCCGCACACTGAAAGTACAGATCGCCCGGGCCGCCCATCCGGCCCCGGTCCTGCTGCAACCCGACGGGACGATCGAAGCGGTCGAGTGCGACGCCGGCTGCGTCATCGGGGTGTTCCCCGAGCAGCAGTACAAGACGGCCGAGTTCGACCTGCAGCCGGGTCAGCGCCTGCTGATCTACTCCGACGGGCTGGAAGAGGCGTTCGGGCGGGGCGAGGCCCAGCGCAACCGCTGGCTGCGGATCCTGAAAAAGAACGCCGGCAAGGACGTCCACTCGATCTTCCGCAAGCTCCAGCAGGTCATCGACCGCACCAGCGGCAGCCTGCACCCCGAAGACGACATCACCGCCATCGGTGTGGCGGCCGACCCGGCCGAGGGCTAAGCCGCGCGCCGGAAGAGTCACCCTCCCTGGCAGGGCGCGACCGCGCTCCCGGATTGTCATTCTGAACGAAGCGGCTGTCATCCTGAGCAACGCGAAGGATCTCTATCTCTTGGTGCGCCCCGGCTGTCATCCCGAACGAAGTGAAGGATCTCCACCGAGCGGGGTGCTCTTCGCTTGCGTTTTGTGCGCTCCCCGTTGTCATCCTGAACGATGTGAAGGATCACTACCTCTCAGTGCGGCAAACCATGGGTACGCTACCGAGAGTCTTCGCTGCGCTCCGAATGGCAACTCGGGGGGGGGCAGAAAGGGATACACTTTTTATACGAGCGTTCACCGCGACCTTACGGTCGCGGCTCGTTCCCGCTGGCGTGCGCGGGTGATGGGGGCTGTTGCCCTTGACGCATCCCGGCGGCCGGTCAAGGATACGCGGACGATACCGTTGGCGTTCAACCTGATGACTGGATGTATGCAAAGGACCTGCCGTGCATGTGACCCTTGCCGCCTGCGTGTTATGTTTCGCCCTTGTCAGCTGCTGCGATGCGGCGACCAGTCGCCCGGCTGCCAGTCGCGGGGATTTCCTGACGTGGACCCCCGGCGGACCGCTGCGCCTGGGCGACCAGCAAATCCCGATGCCTCTGGCCGATGGCGCTACGCTGGCCGAATCCCCCGCCGGCCCGGCCGCAGTTCCCAACAGCGAAGGCCTGATCGCCTCGGCGCCGGTCGGCTTTGCTGACCACCCCATCCCCCCACAGGGGACCATCGAGCTCTGGGTGAAGCTGGACCGCCCCATCCGCGTCTGCCCACCGGATGAGTCGGTCGAGGGCGACCTGCTGGCATGCGACGACCTGAGGATCCGGTTGCGGGAGCAGCCCAACCGGCCCGACGTCAATGTCATCGGCGGCATCCTCGACCGCAACCCGCCGGGCCGGCCCGGGCTGGCGGGCATGGACCTGACGCACCTCCGCGGCGACCAGTGGTACCACATCGTCATCCGGTACGATGCGCCCAAGGGCCTCTGGCGGATGATCTTGAGCGGCGTGCTGCAACCCGAGCCGTGGTTCCACGGGCCTCTCACGTTCAAGAACGAGTCGACGCGGATCACGTTCGGGGGCCTTTTGAGGCCGAAATCCGGGCGCGGCGAGCCGGTGCGGGTCAGCCTCGGGCCGGTCCGCTGGCGGGCGGGACTCGTTTCCGAGGCCCAGGTCCGCAAGCAACTCGAGGCCGTCTCCGGCTGGCAGGTTCCGCCGAACCGCGGGGAGGGCGTGCTGGAGGGCACCGACGCATTCGATGCCGAGGCGCTTGCCGGCGAGGTGATCTACCGCAACGACTTCAGCAAGCCGCTGGACGAGGGCGAGTGGGTCCTGGAGGGCCCGGCGAAGGTGAGCGTCCAGGACGGCCGGCTGGCGGTCCGGGGCGACGAGCACTCGGTGCTGTGGCTGAAAAAGCCTCTGCCGCGGGACTTTGTCGCGACGTGGGATTTCCAGCCGAGCCAGGCCGACGGGCTGACGATCGTGTTCTTCTCGGCGATGGGCGCCGATGGGCGCGACCTGTTCGACCCGGCGCTGGCGACGCGCGACGGCGACTTCCAGCAGTACATCCGCGGCGATATCCGTTCGTACCACTGCTCGTACTGGGCGGGCACCCGCGGCTCGGCCAACATGCGCAAGAACCCGGGCTTCTACCTGATCGGCATGGGCCCGGACCTGATCGGCGGGCCGGCAGCTGGCGGCAAGCCCGGGCCGTTCCGCGTGACGGTCTGCCGGCGGGGCAACCGCATCGACTGCGCGGTGGACGGCCGGCGGTTCCTGCAGTTCGAGGACGATGGCCGGACGTATGGTCCCGTCCACGGCGGGGGGTATTTCGGCCTGCGGCAGATGGGGCATTCCAGGTTGGTGTACTATGACAACCTGGTGATCCGGAAGATCAAAGATTGATGAGGATATCGGGATTGGCGAGACCGACGAAGGCATCGTTGATGATCGGGTGCGCGGGCGCTGCCCGCAAGCGGGCAGGCTAAATGAGGGCGCGAATCGACGGGCTTGTTCTTTGCGCCGATCTTATGGCGGGCGGAGGTGTGTTATGAGTATAGAACAACTGGAATGGCAATCGCTCGACGGTGCGGCGGCCGGGTATTCGGTTACGGCGATCACGCCGCCGTCGCAGGCATTCATGCACACCTACTACGACACGTGCCCGTGGAGCCCGTCGGGGCGATACCTGGTGGCGCTGCGGCTGCCGTATGAGGACCGCGAGCCGACCCCCGGCGACCAGGCGGAACTGTGCGTGATCGACCTGCCGGAGCGGACGCTGCGGGTGGTGTACCGCACGAGCGGGTGGGGGTTCCAGACGGCCGCTCACCAGGCGTGGGGGTTGAACGACCGGTATCTGTACTGCAACGACATGCGGGACGGCCGGCCGATCGGCGTGCAGATCGATCTGGCCAGCGATTATGCGAACGAGCTGGACGGGCCGGTCTGGGCGCTGGCGCCGGACGAGTCGTACTCGCTCTCGCCGTGCTTGATCCGGGCGAACCTCACCCAGCCGGGCTACGGCGTGAGCGTTCCGCCGGCCGAGCAGATCTACAACACCGTCCAGGCGGCCGACGATGACGGGATCTTCCGCGTGGATCTGGGGACTGGCCGGCAGACGCTGCTGGTGCCGCTGTCGGAGGTGTGGAAGGTCCTGCAGGACCGCGAGGACCTGGCCGGGGCAACACTCTACGCCTTTCACGTGAAGATCAACCCGCAGGGCACGCGGGTGATGTGCGTGGTGCGGGCGCGGCTGAGCGCCGGAGGCTACCTGCCGTCGCTGCTGACGCTGCGGCCGGACGGGTCGGACCTGCGGACGGTCGTACCGCACCGGTTCTGGAAGCGCGGCGGGCACCACCCGATGTGGCACCCCAATGGGCGGGAGGTGCTGATGAACCTCACGCCGGGCGATGATGGGATGCGGTTCTGCTGCGTCGACGGGGAAAGCGGCGCGGTGCGGACGCTGATCGACCAGCCCGAGGGCAGCGGCCACCCATCGATCTCGCCGGACGAGCGGTGGTTGCTGACGGATGTGACGAGCGACACGCCGACCGTGCGGACCAGCACGATCCGACTGGTGGACCTGGGGGAGGGGTTGTTACACGATGTTGTCACGGTCCAGGGCCCGGCGGCGCCGGTGCCGCCGCTGCGCTGCGATGCGCACCCGGTATGGGATCGGACGGGTCGGCAGATCCTCTTCACCGCCGCGCCCGCCGGCCGGCGGCAGTTGTTTGTTGTGGATCGCGAGTAGACGCCGACCGGCCCGGCGCGTGGCGATGCCGGTTTTGTAGGGCGGGCTG
>JAWLBS010000267.1:0-7503 GCA_041687575.1 Phycisphaerae bacterium
CAGGTCGAACTCGTAGCGGCACCACGAGGCCATGTCGATCTGCCGGCCGAACGCCGCCTGGCGCTTGACTGCGCGCTGGCTGCGGCTCTTGAAGGCGAGCTTGCCCTCCGGGTCGCGCAGCGTGCGGCCCTGCTTGTAGACCCAGTCGTTCCGCATCGCGCGGAACATCCGCGGCCGGTACACCTTCGCTGCAAGATACTCCAGCCCGGTGTTCGGCCCGGCCTTCCAGCAGTAGACCGTCGCCTCCTTGCCCGGCTTGACCCGGTAGAGAATGTCGTCAAACCAGAGGGCCTCGAACAGGCCCCCCAGCGCCCCCTTCAGCCACGCCTTCTCCTGCACCGTGCCGGTAAACGTCGGGTCGAACGGGCGCGGATTCGCCTCCTCCACCGCCTGCTCGGCCAGCGTCTCGGCCACCTGCTCGTGAAACGCCTCCTCCTCGCGATCTTCCCAGCGGCTCCACTCGCGGGTGTTGAACCTCGCCCGCGGCCGATCTTTCTTCCTGGCCATGATTGACTCCAGATATCGATTTCGGCGCGGAAAACGAAGCGGGCGACTCGCGTCTTCATTTAGCCTGCCCGCTTGCGGGCAGCGCCTGCGACACCAGGCGACAAACCGCCCCTTCTTTGACCGCGCAAGCCTCAGTAATCAGACACCGTGCCACGCGTGCGGCTCAGTCGTCTTCTGCGCCACGAGCATGATCTCCATCTCATCCGGATCGATCGCGCGGCGCCCCCAATTGCCCGCCGTCCCGCCCCAGATGTGCAAAACGCGCAAGCCCGCGATCCGGAACAGCAGCACCAGTTCGGTCGGCACGAAGCCGCGCTCCCTGAGGCGCAGCCCCGCAGGCGCGCCAGCCACAGTGCACTCGGAGGCCTCCGACAGGGCCAAAGGGTCGAACAGCCCCTGCTCGACATCCGCGTTGCCGTGCTGGCGGATCATCCGCAAGGCACTGAGCACCGTGAACAGGCAGCGGGCGTCGCGCTGGAGGCTTCGACTGATGTTTGACAGGATCGCCTGAGGGTGCTCGATCGGATCGTCCGCCGCCTCCAGCAACCCGAACGACCCCTCGCACAAACAGATGGCCCCGTCGAACGGTTCGGCGAAGCTGAATTGCGTGGCGTTGCCCTGGACCCAGTCCACGTGCACGCCGGCTGCCTCCGCCTTCTTTCGGGCCTGCGCCAGCATGTGCGGCGAGAGGTCCAGGCCGGTCATGCGGTAGCCGCGCCTGGCCAGCTCGATGGAGTGCCGCCCCGTCCCGCAGCCGACGTCGAGGATCCTCGCCCCGGGTGAGACTTGGAGTTCCTCCAGAAGAAAGTCCACCTCGAACAGCGTGTTCTTCGTGAACACGTTGTCGTCGTAGACGGGGGCGTGACTGGCGAAGAATGTCTGCCAACTGTTTCCACTCATGACAAAGTCCTTTCCTGTATGGCGATAGTCGCCTGCCAGTTATCCTTCATGCTCTTCGTGGTAGCACTGTCGTTGTCGTTGTTTCTCCTGTTCACCCTGCAGTGGCCTTCGTTGCGTTTACGTCCAGATGGTCTTGAAGCCAGCGAACCGCTTCGAACGCAGTGCAACTGCCTTGTTCTTGTGTTTGCATGATGAGGGTTCTCCGAATCGTTTCCTGTTCGTGTTCTTTTTCCGGTACTGCTTGCGATGCTCATTCATGGGGTCGGTTCTCCTTTCTCGGGCCGTTGACGGCGCCACGAGTCAATCCCGTCCAGCGTGAACGGCGGCTGCGTCAGACACCCGCCGGCGTCTCCGCCGACCGACGCCATCTCCGGCTGGACGATCGCGCACCGATCGTCAGCAGCAGCGCCCCGTCGTCGTCGGCTGCGATCGTATGAACCTGCTCGGCCTTGCACGCCTGACACCGGTGCACGACCGACCACTCGCCACTGGCAGCCACCAGCAGCGAGACCGGCTCCATCCTGCCCTGGCACGGTTCGGCCTCGCACGGACCTTGGGCGGGAGTGTGAACGCTCCACAGGCAGTACGGGCAGTGGCTCCGCCGGCGCGCACCCGGGGCGGCTGCCGGCACCTGCCGCCGGCAGTGCTCGCAGAGAAACGTCTCGACCGCGGTGTGCGGCCCGGGTTTTGCCTGAAGCCAGTTCTTCACGATTCCTGCCTGTGTACGACACGTGTGCCTCTCGAACGTTCGTCACCTTTCGTTGGAGCGTCACCGGTGTTGGCGGCCGGCCGCTCGTATTGTTTCCTTTGACTCGCTCTGCTCGTTCGGGACGAGTCGCTCGCTGCCTTCGGATCCGTTACCGACTCTGAGGCTCGGCCACTCGCATCGCTTCGCTCGCTCGGGCGGACCGCCTGAAGGCGGGACTCCGAACGCCGCCTAAAGGCGGTACTCCGAGCGGCCGCGGCGCGCACCTTCCCCGCACGGTGGGCGAAGGGGGGTTTTCGCACCGCTGATCCCGACACGAAACAAATAGACCACCAGCCGCTCCGCGGCCCGTAAGCACGGATGGCGCAAAAGGATAAAGGGGCCGCGGATGCGTAATTCACGCCCCGCGGTCCGGGTATGCCGAATCGATTAACAAACAGGGAATCGGCCCGAACCCGAGAGGGTAGGCCGTCAGATGGTTACATCAATCTGAAGCAACGAAACAGACAGTTGCTCTAGGCCTGCACCTTTTCGGGGCGTGTCTGGCTGGCAAGTTCATGCATCACAATCCTCATTTCACGCCTCCTTTCCGGTGGTTAGAGACTGGAAACCATTCCAGTGATACAGATCAGTATACCTCGCCGCGCGCAAGCGTCAAGAGAAAAGATTGACACGGCAGCAAGGTGACAACGTGAAACGACGACGCACCAGCAACGCTGTGGCGACCCACCGCTCGGTCGCAATCAAACCGACATCAGATCTCTGCGCCGCGCAAGGCCCCCGGTGCCGGCGCCGTGGTTGTGGCTGTTTCACCTTGCCACCCGGTCACCGTGTCACCTTCTTCACTGCTGCCCCCTGCCTGTTACTGGCAACCGGCGACTGGCATCTGGCAACTACACTCGATGAAACTGCTTCTCCAGGTCGCTCAGGCTCAGCCGCAGCACCGTCGGCCGGCCGTGCGGGCAGTTCGACGAGCCCTCCACCCGCCCCCAGTTCGCCAGCAGCGCCTCGATCTCCTGCGGGCCCAGCGGATCGCCCGCCTTGACCGCCGCCTTGCACGCCATCATGTTCAGCACCGCGTCGAGCATCTTTTCCGCGTTGACGTCCGACGGCGCCGCCGCCAGGCTCGCCAGCAGCTCGACCATGAACTCGCCGATGCGGACCCGGTCGATCACCATCGATGGAAACGCCTGCACCGCGACCGCGTTGGTGCCGAACACCACCGCCTCGATCCCCAGCGACCGCAGCAGGTCCGCCCGCTCCTCCACCAGCGCCACCTGCTCCGGCGGCACGCTGACCGACTCCGGCAGCAGCAGCCGCTGCGACTCGAGATGGCCGGCCGCCACCCGCCGACGGAACTGCTCGTACAGCGTCCGCTCGTGCAGCGCGTGCTGGTCGACGATCACGATCCCGTCGTCGGTCTCGGCCACGATGTAGCTGTTGTGCACCTGCATCGCCCGGGGCGGCCGCGCCTCGCCGCCTTCGTCGGGCGCGCCCGACGCCGACTCGCCGGGCGCCCCGATCGCCCCCACATCATTCGCCTGCCCCGTCGCCGGCGACAGCGCCGGAGCGAAGGCCTTGTCGAACTGCTCCGTTCCGAATGGCGCCGGCCGATCCAGCAGAGGCCCCGCCGACCCGGGCGCGCTCATGAACCCCGACGGTCCACCCGCCTGCCCCGCTGCGCCCCGCGACCCGGCCGGTCCGCGACTCGATCCCGCCGCGCTGCCGCCGAACGACGGCGTCTGCCCCGATCCCCCGCCGGACGAGGCCTGCCCCCCGCCACCCGGCCCGCCCCGGCTGTGCGGGTAGTCCAGGTGCCGCTGCACCGGCGAGGCCTCGCGGAAGAAATCGGCAATCGCCTCGCGGACCCGCTGCTGGGCATTGCGGAAGCCATGGCTCTCACCCGAGCCGTCTCCGCCGTCGTCATCCGCGCCCACCCCCAGCGACGGCGTGTTATCGTACTGCAGCAGCGCCTCGCGAAGGGCCGATAACGTCACCCCGTGTACGAGGCTGCTGTCGGTCCAGCGAACCTCGATCTTGGTCGGGTGGACGTTGACGTCGAAGTCCTCCGCCGCCGCCTGCAGGTGCAGAAACAGCACCGGCTGGCGGTTGGGGTCCATCAGCCCCCGGTACGCCTCCCGCACCGCGTGCTGGACGAACCGGTCGCGGATGTACCGGCCGTTCAGCCAGGTATACTGCCACCGCGGGCTCGACCGCGCATCGACCGGCCGGCTGATCAGGGCGTACAGCTGCAGCTGCTCGTTGACCCGCCGGACCGTCACCAGCGACTCGGCCAGTTCCGGCCCGAAGAAGCCCCCGATCCGCTCGCGGAACGTCTCGACCGCGGGCAGGTCCTGGATCACCTTGCCGTTGTGCGTCACCTTGAAACCGATCCCCGGGTTCACCAGCGCCAGCCGGGCGACCTGCTCGCTGACGTGGCTGATCTCCGTTGCGGCCGTCTTCATGAACTTCCGCCGCGCGGGGGTGTTGAAAAACAGGTTGCGGACCTCGATCGTCGTGCCGGCTGGGCACCCGCACGGCACCGGCTCGCTGATCGTGACGCCCTCGGCGGTGATCCGCCCGCCGGTCTCGGCCTCGGCCGGCCGGCTGGTGATGGTCATGTGGGCAATCGAGGCGATGCTCGCCAGCGCCTCGCCGCGAAAGCCCATCGTCTCGATGTGGTACAGGTCGTCTTCCTTGACGAGCTTGCTGGTCGCGTGCGGGGCCAGCGCCAGCGGCAAATCGTCGATCTCGATGCCGCCGCCGTCGTCGATGATCTTGATCAGCTTCTTGCCGCCGTCCTCGACGTGTACCTCGACGTGCCGGGCCCCGGCGTCCAGGGCGTTCTCCAACAGCTCCTTGACCACGCTGGCGGGGCGCTCGATCACCTCGCCGGCGGCGATCTTGTTCTGCAGGTCCACGGGCAGTGGGCGAATACGACTCATCACTTCTCCATCCGCGATTGCCTTCGATCCACAACTCGCCCATTATACCGCCATGCGGTGCCAATGCCCGGCCCGCCGGCGCTTGCGGAGGGTTCACATGCTCGTTTCGATCAATGCATGGACGTTTGAAAAGGGCCTCGACGCCGCCCAGCTCGCCGAGCAGGCCGAGCAGGCAGGCTTTGAGGCAGTGGAACTTACGATCGAGGCCGAGGGGCTGCTCACAGCGCAGACGCCCGAGGAGGAGTGCCGCCGCATCGCCGCGACCTTCACCGACAAAGGACTCAAAATCGCCTCGCTGGCCAGCGCCCTGTTCTGGCAGACCAACTACGGCGACCCCGACCCGACCGTCCGCCGCGCGGCGAAAGACCTCACCCGCCGCGGCCTGGACATCGCCGCCTGGCTGGGCACCGACGCCCTGCTGGTCGTGCCGGCCGTCGTCGGCCGGTCCAGCGATCCGGCCGCGAAGATCGCCTACGCCGACGCCCTCGACCGGACGTTCGACGCCCTGACTCGCCTGCGCAACGACGCCGAGGACCGCGGGGTGCAGATCGGCCTGGAGAACGTCTGGAACCGCTTCCTGCTCTCGCCGGCCGAACTCCGCGACCTGATCGACCGCGTCAACAGCCCCTGGGTCGGCGCGTACCTGGACGTCGGCAACATCGTCGCCTTCGGCTACCCCGAGGACTGGGTCCGCACGCTTGGCCGGCGGATCGTCCGCGTCCACGCCAAGGACTACGACCTGTCCGTCCCGGGCCCGGCCGGGTTCGACTGCCCGCTGGGCGAGGGCTCCGTCAATTGGCCCGCCGTGCTCGCCGCCCTGGACGAGGTCGGCTACGACGGCCCCCTGACCTATGAAGGCAAAGCCGCCCCCGCCGACGCCGCCGCCCGCCTCCGCCGGATACTGGGCAGGTCTAATCATAATGGTGTCACGCAGGAGGAGAAACGTACACCTTCTGCATAAGCTGGAGGGCGGGCAGATAGTTGCTGCACGAATCCAAGGCAGCCGCCATCATGTCCATGCCGGCCTCGGTGTCGTCGCCGTGCAGATGGCCCATGGCCTGGTTCATCAGGATCCCCGGATGCCCCGGGAATTCTCCGAGCAGTCGGTCGTAGATCATGTCGGCTTCCTGGTATCGCCCCTTGTAGGCCGGGCGGTTGGCCTCGGGCAGGCCGCGCATGCGCGGGTCGCGCCCTGCAACGGCCCTGATCAGCATTGCCACCGACCAGAAGGTGCCCAGGACGAAGAGCAGGTTCGCCAGCAGCGTCTTGCGGCCGATCCGGACGGCGCAGCCGTCGCACAGGTCGCGGCGCTTCTGGGAATAGCCGTACGCGACCAGCAGGAAGTAGAAGTACAGTATCGTGTAGCTGCGGATACGCCCGAACATTCCGCACTCGTCGCAGATGCGGCAGGTCGAACCGGGGGACACAACAAGATCGCCGCCCTGCAGGACCGACTCGCAGCACGGGCAGTACGTGTGCGGCGTGGCGGCGAAACCCGACAGGTCGATGGTTGCCTCGCACTGCGGACACACCATCGTCCGGAAGAGATTGCCCTTGCCTTCGGCGAGCAGCTGCCGGCGGTGTTGCTCGGACAGCCGCGCGGAGGAGACGCGGTCGATGGTGGTCTTCAGGTCGGCCACCCGCGCCTTCGAGATCTCCAGGACGAGCGCGCAACCGTCCTGCAGGTATTTGGCCCCTTTGGAGGGAAGAGGCGTCCCGGGCGCCAGCCGCAACAAAAGGCGCTTGTCGCGGGCGGCCGTCTGTACGATGGCCTCGTAGGCAAGAAACTCGCCGCCGAGATCGAGACCTTGCTCGTTGGTCCCGCCGCGCCTGCGGATCATGCCGCCGGCCCCATTGGGCCCGACGTACTTGTATTTGAAGCGCAAGTCCTGAGATGATTCGCTCGTCGACGCCTGCACGCCGGGATCGCTCGCACTTGCCTCACCATTGATCACGATTCATCCTCCAGGGCTGCTGGGGCGGATCACCTGTACGGAAGTCGCCGGCAGATGACAGGTCGTCGCAATACCCACCGTTTTGCCGAGCGATTCCAGATCATCCGGCACCCTCTGTTGACGCCGCTTCCGTCGGGATCCCGACGGACTCACCTGAGAACTGCGTTATTGGAATTCAGAACGGGCATCAGAATAAAGGCCGTGGTCAATGGCGTCAACGAGTATCAGGTGCTTGTGCCGCAGGCGGAAAGACCCTTACCCATGGGCGCCAAGGTGCACCGTGAGGCGGCCCACCAGCGAGCATTACCGGATGAGTCTGTCAAAAAGCATCAGGCGGTCCGCCCGAGTAAGCGCAGCGCATCGAGGGGGGCGAGCGGCCGAGCTGCGAAGTGTCGAGTACCATCTGCGAAGCAGGAACCATGCCTTCGAGAGGTCACGGCTCGGCTCGGATATCAACGCCACCCGCGCTGCTCCGGCGTCTCGTTGGCCC
>JAWLBS010000268.1:0-7475 GCA_041687575.1 Phycisphaerae bacterium
CAACGAGCCGCGACCGTGAGGGAGCGGTAAACGTCGCAGGACCCCGGATCTCACGCCTCCCACGGGGTCAGACCCCGGTGACGTGCACAAGCATCCAGGCCGCCACGACATCCCGGCGTTGATTCCGCTGGAGGCGTACGCGCCGGGGTCAGACCCCTGAACGTGTCCCGCGCGGCCGACTACGCCGGGCCTCCGGCCGGGTCCGTGACGGCTTTTTTCGGCCCGGGCCTCAATACCAGGCCGCGTATTTTCGATACACCCGTAACGGACAAGTTGAGCCAAAGGGGGCTTTTGGGCTGCAGGGGTCTGTGATGGCTGCACAGAGAGCGGGCGTATCGGCACTGGTGGTGGACGATTCGATAATGATGCGGTCGCTGTTGCGGCGGGCGCTTCTGGCGGGGGGCGTCAACGTGCTCGACGTCGCCGCGACCGGGCAGGAGGCGCTGCAGAAGATCGACCGCCTCAACCCCGACGTCGTCGTGCTCGACCTGGAAATGCCGGGGCTGGCCGGGCTGGGCGTGCTCGAGGCGATCATGCACGCGAGGCCCCGGCCGGTCATCATGACCGCGGATCTCACCCCGGCCGACGTGCAGGATGCCCTGATCTGCCTGGAAAAGGGCGCGCTGAACCTGGTGCCCAAGCCGCTTGCGCAGAAGCCGGGCGCGGTGCAGGACTTCCTTTCTGACCTGGTGCAAAAGGTGCGAATCGCGGCCGGTTCGAACGTGCGGCGGGTCGTGCGGCAGCAGATGCGTCCCGGCGCTGCCCCGCCCGTGCGGCTTGCGGCTGACGGCAATGGCCGGCTGGTGGCGATCGGGGCGGGCACCGGCGGACCGGCGGCGCTGGTGAAGGTATTGCCGTCGCTGCCGCGGGATTGCCCGCCGGCGGTCATCGCCTTGCACGTGCCGCGGCTGCTGAGCGGTGCCTTGGCGCGGCAGCTCGATGGGATGTGCAGCCTGCGGGTCCGCGAGGCGGCCGACGGGGAGTTGCTCGAACGGGGCACGGCGCTGCTGGCGCCCGGCGGGTGTCACCTGCGCGTCCGCCGCGAGTCCGGCCGGTGGATCGTCCGGCTGGACAAGGCGCCGAAGGTGTGCGGATCCCGGCCGTCGGCGGACGTGCTGTTGACCTCGGTCGTCGAGGCGGCTGGCGCCGGGGCGGTCGGGGTGGTGCTCAGCGGCGTCGGCTGCGACGGCAGCGAGGGCGTCCGCGCGATCAGGGCGGGCGGCGGGGCGTCGCTGGTTCAGGACCCGGCCGGCAGCCTGATCGCCGGGATGCCGGACAGCGCGGTGGCCACCGGGTGCGTCGATCGGGTGGCCGGACTGGCCGAGATGGCTTCGGTGCTGGTCGAGATGCTCAGCGCCCCGATGCCGGCGTCTGCCTGAGCGGCCGCATCGAGGTCCACCATCCGCGGCGGTTGCCGGCGGTGGATGGGGGGCACGTGCCCGGGACCACGCACCTGTGCGACGATCTGCGGCCAGTAGTACCACGTCCCCACGCACGCCAACAGCAGCGTGACGCCGATCAGCCCCATCTTGATCCGGCGGATCATCCGTTCGAACTGCTCGAGGGTCTCGGGGTAGAAGGCGGCTTGGCGGATGAAGGCCTGCCGCGAGGCGATCGACGAGTGGCGCCAGCTGCGGGCGTGCTTGCTGATGCCGTTGAGCGCCGAGACCGCCTCCAGCGCCGAACCGAAGATCGCCGCGGCCGTCGTGCAGACCCGCTGGCCCGGCGGGGCCGTTGCCTTGAGGTTGTGCTCCCAGCACGGCAGCGTGCAGTCCACGTCGGTCGCGTGCAGCGAGCGGACGCCCTCGATGTCGGCCTGTCTCTCGAACCGCCGGCTGATCCAGCCGAACGCCACCAGCCAGACACCCGCGATCAGCCCCAGCACAATCATCTCGACGGTCTCGGCCGGCAGGTCAAGCGCCAGTTCGATCCAGTCGCCGGCCAGCGTCACGCCGATCATGCTGGCGATGGCGAAGAGCATGTAGTAGGTCATGTGGCGCTGGCGGATGTGGCCGGCCTCGTGTCCGAAAACCGCCTCGACCTGCTGGGGCCCGAGGTGGGCGAGCAGGCCGTCTGACAGCAGGATGTATCGGACCTGGGGGATCAGGCCCATGACGGCGGCGTTGATCATCGAGCCGTGGCTCTTCCAGATGAGGATGTCGCGGTACCGCAGGCCCTGTTCGCGGCACACCTGCTCGAGACGGAGGCGCAGGTAGGGGTCCTTGAGGCGTTCGGTCTGCCAGATCGAGCGGAGCATCAGCGGTGCCAGCACGAAGATCCCGCCGGCGACGCACGCCAGGCCGATCTCCGGCGCCCAGGGGACGTTCGTCCAGCGGATCAGGCTGCGGCCGTGCTCGCGCATCAGATCGGCTGCCAGCACGAACAGCGACATCGGCACGACGACGGTCAGGATCTGGTTGCGGATCTGGAAATCCATGTACTGGCCGAGGGTCCAGACCGGCTGGCCGATCGGTTCGCCCAGGCTGCCTCCCGCGGCCGATCGCAGGGCGCGGTCGGTGGGGTACATCGCCAGGTAGGACAGCACCATGGCGATCAGGACGGGCGCGATCAGGACCAGTTCGTCGACCAGGGGATAGCGCCCCATGTGCCAGTCGACCCGTACGACGCGGAGCCAGTCGGTCTGGAAAACCAGCAGGGCGAACAGTCCCAGCAGGGCGAAGCGGAGCGTCACGTGGATCCGGCCGAACAGCGAGGCGGCGCGGTTGAACCCGCCCGCCCGGCGGAGGGTGCGGGCGCAGACCCAGCTGCCCGCGCCGGTCGCCAGGGGGATCAGCAGGGTCAGGCCGCAGGCGATGGCCAGGGTTGCGGCCGTGCCGGTGACGGTCAGCCAGGATGAACCTATCGCCGCCCGCGAGGGCAACGACAACAGTGCGGCGAAAATCACGATCAAAACAATCTGCATAAGGTCCTGCGTCTATCTCCAGCGGCGGCCGGGGGCACGTTGCCTTGCTCCGTGCAATGCTTGCGCCGGCCCATCGTTATACACGATAGGACAGGCGCGGGCTATCGTGATACGGCCTGTCGTCGTTACCCTCTGGTGAACAAGGAGATGACAAATGAAGGCTCGGATCATGGTAGTGGTGGTGGCGGGGCTGGCGCTGGTGGCGTCGAGTGCGCTGGCGCAGCAGGGCGAGCAGAGGGACGGGCAACGGCAGCGCGGCGAGCGGCCCGACCGTCCCGCGCGCCAGCGGGCCCAGCGGCCTGGCGGGGCCCCGATGCGCGGGTTGCTGCCGGCGGACCTGGGGCTCACGGCTGAGCAGCAGACGCAGGTCCGCGAGATCCAGCAGAAGATGGCGACCCGGATGCGCGAGCAGCGTGAGCAGCGCGAGCAGCAGGGGGAGCAGGATCAGCAGGTGGATCGGGAGAAGGTCCGCCAGGCGCGGCAGCAGCTGATGGAGGCGGCCCGGGCCGGCGATGAGCAGCGCGTCGAGAGGCTGCAGGCGCATCTGCGCCAGATGGGCTTCGGCGAGCAGCGGGGCCCGATGGAGGAGGCATTCTACAGCCAGGTCGACCCGATCCTGACGCCGACCCAGCGGCAGAAGGTGCAGCAGTGGCGGAAGCTGCGGGATTCGGGCCTGCCGATGCGCCTGCTGAATGAGCCGCAGGCCCTCAAGGATGCGGCGCTAGAGGTGGAGACGCTCTCGGCCGAGCAGAAAGAGGCGATCGAGAACGCATTCAAGCGGTACAGCCAGCAGGTCGAGGGGGCCGAAGAGCGGGAGCGGGCTGAACTGGGCGAGAAGTTCGCGATGATGGTCGCCGAGACGCTCAAGCCCAGCCAGCAGGTCCTGCTGACGGCGGCGACCATGCGGGACGGGGCACGGGACGGAATGGGGCGCGGCGACCGGATGCGCCGTGGCGATGGACCGGCTCGCGGGGATCGGCCTGGGCGTGGCGACAGACCGGATCGCGGCCAGCGCCGGCCGAACCGCGGCGGGGCGGGTGCCAGTGACGGCGTCGAGACGCCGGTTCCGCAGGAGTGAATCTGACGGGAGGTGGGAACTGGCCGCGCCACCCGCCGCCGGGATGCCTCCGGCGGCGGGTGGGCGGCGGTCGTTTTTCCGGAGGGGCACAGGACTGCGGCAGGTGCAATCAAAGGCGGCGCCACGGCCGCCACAGTCCGAAGGACTCGGGCCGCACCTGCGCTTTCGAAGACACATAATCCTCTCCAACGAGCCGCGACCGTAAGGAAGCGGTAATGCCGGGTGGCACGCGTGGCCCCCGTCTTCCATGACCTGTCCACTGGAACCTGCCTTTCGACACCCGAATCCCGAGACCCGCCCCCCGGACCTCTGGTGGGCAATAGCCCACCCTACCTTCTCCTACATCGTCCCGCCCTTGGCTTTGCGGCTGGGGATGCTACCATATCAGGGGGCAGGAGAGATTTCGTCGATGGGGATGCGGGATGCCGCGGGTTCAAGTGAAGGAAGGAGCAAGATGATGACGAGTCGATTCGGGATGCTGGTGGGCGTGCTGGCGGTGGCGGGCTGTGGTGTGGCCTTTGGCGAGGCGACTGCCGGCGCCGCGGGCGAGAAGGCGGCTGCGACGGCGCCGGCGACCCGGCCGGCGGGCAAGGTCGCCCAGCCGCTGCCGGATGAGAAGGGGCGGCCCTTCGCGGTTGTCGAGAAGGTCGAAAAGGCCCCGAAGATCGACGGCAAGATCGACGAGGATATCTACGGCGAGAAGCCGACGCTTACCGGCTTTTTCGACGAGTTCACCGGCAAGTCCGTGCCCGGGCGCGTCCAGACGCAGGTGTGGCTGGTGCACGACAAGGACACCCTCTACATCGCCGCGAAGATGCTCGAGCCGGCCATGGCCGAACTGGTCGCCGACGAGACCGAGCGCGACGCATCCCTCTGGAGCGACGACACATTTCAGATCTTCCTCGACCCGGGCAAGACGAAGGACCCGGCCGAGTACTACCAGCTGGCGGTGAACCCGGCCGGCGCGCTGACCGATGTGAAGGGCGCCCCGGACGTGCTCGGCGACCTGTTCTGGGACTGCCGCGGCTGCAAGGTCAAGGTCGAAAAGGGCAAGGACGCGTGGGTCGTGGAGATGGCCGTGCCGCTGAAGGGGCTGGGGGTCAAAGAGCCGGCCGCCGGGCAGCGGTGGGGCGCCAACTTCGCCCGCGAACGTAAGGCCGGCGCCGCCGAAAACAGCACCTGGGTCAACATGGGCCCATCGTGGCACCAGCCGGACAAGTTCGGGACGATCGTGTTTGCGGACTAGAGCGTCGCAGGGACAGGCCCGGCGGCAGCCCTTTGGCGTGCGGCGCCGAAGACGCCATCTTTGCATTTGCCGGGCGCTGCGGTCCTGCGTCAACGAGCCGCGACCGTGAGGGAGCGGTAAGCCACGCAGACTCGTGCCAGACGCCACGCCTGGGCTTGAAGTGCCCTAACAGTGCGGCAGACGGCAAGAACGTGCCGGTGGATCGACCAGGCCGGCGGATATCACAATAGGCACAAAATAAGATAACGGTGGACACTATGCCCCAGGTACTGACGCAGACGGAGATTCCCGGCTACGCCCCCCGACGGGGCAAGGTGCGCGACATTTATGACCTCGGCGAGCAGCTGCTGCTGGTCGCGACGGATCGGGTCAGCGCGTTCGACGTGGTGATGCCCACGCCGATTCCCGACAAGGGGGCGGTGCTCACGCGGATCTCGGAGTTCTGGTTCGAGCGGTTCAACGACGTCGTGCCGCACCACCTGCTGTACGTCGTCAGTCGCGACCGCGTGCCCGAGGCCCTTTCCGCCCACGCCGACCAGCTGGTCGACCGGGCGATGGTCTGCCGCAAGGCGAAGGTCCTGCCGGTCGAGTGCGTGGTCCGGGGGTACCTGGCCGGAAGCGGCTGGAAGGAGTACCAGCAGAGCCAGAGCGTCTGTGGCGTGCAGCTGCCAGCCGGTCTGCAGCAGTGCAGCCAGCTGCCCGAGCCGATCTTCACCCCGACGACCAAGGCCGAACAGGGGCACGACGAGCCGATCACGATCGAGCAGGCCGGCGAGGTGATCGGGATGGACGTGGCCCGCAAGGTGGCGGACCTGAGCATCCAGCTCTACAGCCAGGCCGCCGAGTATGCCCGCACGCGCGGCGTGATCATTGCCGATACGAAGTTCGAGTGGGGCCACACCGACGATGGCGAGATCATCCTGATCGACGAGGTGCTCACGCCGGACTCCTCGCGGTTCTGGCCGGCCGACGAGTACGAGCCGGGTCACGACCAGCCGAGTTTCGACAAGCAGTTTGTGCGGAACTACCTGCAGGAGCTGGTGGACAAGGGCCAGTGGGCCAAGCAGCCGCCGGGCCCGCCGCTGCCGCCGCCGATCGTCGAGCAGACCCGCAAGCGCTACATCGAGGCGTACGAGAAGATTACGGGGAGGCCGTTTGCGGCCTGAGCCAGATGCCAGATGCCAGTAACGGCAGGGATCAGGGGTCAGGGGTCAGGGGTCAGGGGTCAGGGGTCAGGGAACGGCCACGGCAACGGCCAGATGTCAGTTGCCAGTTGCCGGTGAACAACGACAACGGCCGGGTGTCGGGTGTTGGGTGTCGGGTGTCGGAACGGCAACAACGGCCTTCCGCAGATTACGCAGATTGTCACAGATGTAAGAAACGGCATACGGCGAGATATCGATTGCCACCAGCCGGTGAACAGTCGGGATCCGGGGGCAGCACGGCGAACGCTGACAAGGTGACCCGGTGGCAGGGCGAGCGGCACGCGCAGGACGGCGAGAGCCTTTGGAGTGCGGCGCCGCAGACGCCGCTTTCACTCAAGCCTCCATCGGCTCCCCGCCCGGGAATGGAAAGGGACCATCGGCGGCGATATGGAGTGCGGCGGCCGCGACGCCGCCTTCACTCAAAGCCGCCATCGGCTCCCCGCCCGCCAATGGCAAGGGACGGTCGGCGGCAGTATGGAGTGCGGCGGCAGCGACGCCGCTTTCACTCAGGCCGCCGAGCTTTGCAAGCCTCGGCCCGGTTGCCGGGCAGCGGCCCCGCCATGGCGGAGGCCGGTGCCAGGACATTGCGACAAAATCACGGAAGTCCTGCCGTTGCTGTTGTCGTTGTTGTTCATCCGCGTTTCATCCGCGTTCATCCGTGGCCGATACCGTCTTTGCCGTGGCCGTGGCTGCCCCCTGCCTGCCACGGCGTAGCCGTCGTGTGGCGAAGCCGGGACCCCTGCCGTAATTGTTGTTGCCGTTGCCGTTGTCGTTATCAATCTGTGAACATCTGCGAAAACTGCGGAAGGCCGTTGTCTCACCGCGCCATACATCCCTGCGAAATCGGTGGAAGCCCGTTGTCGTGGCTGTTTCACCTTGTCACCCGGTCACCTTGTCACCTTGTCATCCCCCGCCGTTCACCCTGTCACCGTCGCCGCCTCGATCTCGCTCCACGGCCCGCGGGCGCCGCGGGTATTGACCCAGCGGAGGCGGTACCAGGCGGTCTGGCCGGCGTCGGTCCCG
>JAWLBS010000269.1:0-7392 GCA_041687575.1 Phycisphaerae bacterium
CCAGAAGGTCCAGAGCGAGAAGTCCGAAGGCATGGCGGGCATCATCGAGGAAGGGCAGGTCCTGGCAAACGCCAGGGGCAAGCCCGGCGTCAAGGACGCTGCCCTGATCGCCGCTGCCCAGCACGTCGAGCACTACGAGATCGCCGGCTACGGCACGGCCCGGACCTTCGCTCAGCGGCTGGGTCACCCGCAGGTCGCCAGCCTGCTCCAGCAGACCCTCGATGAGGAAAAGGCTGCCGACAAGGAACTGTCCTCCCTGGCCGAGGCGAGCATCAACCCCGAGGCCGCCCGCGAAGGCCACGTGAGGTAACCGGTCACGGCTCGCAGCGAGCGAGCATCGCGGCATCCACGGGGTGGGTCAGGGATTCAACGATCCCTGCTTCCACCTCGTGGATGGCTGCGAGTACTCCCGTGGACGAATCCTTCACAAGGCTCTCCCGCAGCAGCGCCAGGTACTCGACCAGCGCCTCCCGCAGCAGCGGCCTGTTCTGCTCGACCGTCCGGTGGTGATCCCACACGTCCCAGACGATGACTCCCGCGGCCAGCACCGGGCCCAGCAGTTTGCCCCCGGCCCGCGCGGCCACCTTCGAGCCGGCGCCGGCCGCAAGCCTGCCGGCGGCCTGTTCGGCACCCCGCGCCGCGAACCTCAGTTCAATCCGCGCGGCCACCTTCGCCAGCGACCGCCCCAATACCGCCGCTGCGCCGGCCGTCGTGGCGGTCGCCGCCTTGAGCGTCAGGGGAACCTGCCGGTCGGCGCTCGTCTGGGCGACGGTTGCGGCGATCCCCGCCAGGTAGCGGTCCCAGTCCTGCTGCGGGATCCGGTAGCGGGTCTGGATCTTGTCGAGCCGGTGACGCATCTCGCGAAGATACAGCCCCACCGTGCGGCGGGTGACTCCCTCGATACGCAGCTGCGCGACCTGCGGCCGGAGCACCCGGCTGGCGAACTCCGCCTGCATGTCTCGCGTCATCTGCTCGGCGGGGCTGGGCGTGTCACCGGCGGTCACATAGCCGGCCGCGCGATATTTCAGCCCCTGCCAGCACGCCTTCAGGCCGACTGCCTGCTGGTTCCAATAGCTGAAGTACCACGGCAGGAAATCCTCGTCGATCCGCACGAGCAGCTCGTCGGTCCAGGCGGTCAGCTCGTCGTCGGCGAACTGCTGAGCCTGCTGGCGCGCGGCCGCGGCCGCCGCGGCGACCTCGGCGTCGACCTGCTGCCAGGGAATCGGTTCGGGCTCGTCGACGACCTGCGTCAGGGCGGGCGGGATGGCCGGGGCGGCCGGCTTCATCGACGGCAGAAGCTCCCCGGTGCGCAGCAGCAGGATCGCCCCACCGGCGACCATCAGCACCAGCACACCGCCGCGCAGCAGCAGCGACGTTGCGGCACGGAGGAAGTGGCTGACCGAGGTCATCGTGCGGGCTGCGCGGTCGAGGCGACCGGTCGGCTCGACCGGCCGGCGGGCCGGGTCCTGGTGGTACGTCATGAATGGTCCTCCGCGGCGTAGCGGCCTGCACCGCTTCCTGCCATCGAGCCCCGACTTGAGCCTGACAGGTTCGCGGATGCAACGGGGTGCCAAGGGACCCTTCTTGTTATACAACGTTCAGGCGCCTCGGACGCAGCACCGGACAGGACAATGACCTCGGTGCGCCTGCGGACTGTTGCCGGGTGCCACCGCGGTCGCCCACTGTCGGCGCTACGCCTGGTGGCGGTATCCGGGCGGTCATGGCGCCCGCCCCCTGGCGCGGACCGAGACCTGCGCGCAAAACAAAAGCGACCCGACATCCTGGGTCGCTTTTGTAAGGCCGATCTGTTGACTCAGGGACCTGGCCGCCTGTGTATCTGGCGATTGTGGACCCCGCGGATCGAATGGTTAGTCTCCGCCGTCGGATCGACCCTTGCAATACTGACGGACTGCCAAACGGCTACCGGCAGCTCGGCTTGCGCCCGATCCGACGCTGACGCGAAAGAACCTGACGTCCCCCGCGCGTCCGCATCCGCGCCCTGAAGCCGTGCGTGCGGTACCGCTTCCTGTTGCTGTTTCTGCCGCATACGAGCATCGCTCAACTCCTGCCTGCCGATTGCCTTATACCTTCCCGATGAAACGGGCGAGTCGCATAGCATACCTTGCCCTCAGTCGACCGTCAAGGTCAGCCACGCGCGGCCGACATTGCCGCGGGCATCGGCCGCGCGGATCGCGACGATGTGCTCGCCCTTGTCGAGGGGACCGACCACCCACTCCAGCGTCTCCTTGCCGCTGTCGAAGATCTTATCGGTCGGCAGCAGCGTCACCCAGGCAGACGCCGAATTGACGGTGTACTGGGCCCCGATCAGCTTCGTCCCGCCGTCGACCAGCCGGGCGTGAACGCGGAACCGGTTGGCGTCGATCTGCTTTGTGCGGATCCCCGTGATCCGCGGGGCGGTGTTGTCGACCTGGAACGGCTCGGAGATCCACGCCCTGGACATCGCCGTGGCCGGCGGGTTGCCGGGGCTGTCACTGGCCACCAGGCGGATCTCGTACCGGCCGTCGGGGACGCTTCGGCTGTCCCAGGCGTACTGGCTCTTGCTCAGGTCATCGGCGATGCGGATCCACCGCTGGTTGCCGACCTGCCGCAGATGCAGGGCGAAGGTCAACGGATCGCCGTTGGGGTCGCGGGCCTTCCACTCGATCGACAGGGCGGGATCGGCTGCGTACCACTCGCCCTGCTGGCGGTCCGCGTTGGCGGCCGGATCGGCGGGCGTAATGCTCAGCGAGCTGATCTCGGGCGGCATATTCCGGGTCAGGTAGGGCACGTGGATGGATCGGACGATGGGGCTGGCCTGGCCGCCTTCGCTGGCCGTCAGTGTCAGCCGCACCTGCAGGAACCGCGCCGAAGGCGAGGTGATCCGCGCCTCGCTGTCAGCGGACAGCGAAACCGGCTGCGACCACTGCGACCAGCCCGGCCCGTTTACGTCCCGGACCTGGCCCGAGCGGCTCTGCATCTGGACCGACGTGCCGGCCGGCAGCGTCAGGTCCGCGCTGAACTGGCCCCAGATCGCGGTCTGGCCGGCGTCCAGGGCCTCGGTGCTGTAGGTGCCCTGCGGGGCGTACTGCGGCTGGACCCGCACGACCGCGGCCGGGCGGCTCGTGCCGATCCAGTATGCCAGGCCGTCGCGGGCGATGGCGGTGAACCAGGCGTCGTCCTGGCGGAGCAGGGCGGTGTAGCGTTCCCTGCCGGGCTGCACCGAGTAGACGCGGCCGGGCTTGCCCGTGCCGACGACAAGGTCTTCGTCGGCCGGCGCCATGTCGAGAAAGACGACCGGCAGCGACAGCACCCGCGTGCTCAGGCCGGTCGGGTCGATGCGGTAGATGACGCTGGTGCCGTCGGCGTTGCCCTGGCGATCGAACGGGAGCGTGGCCGAACCGAGGGTATTCGAAAGGTTGCCATCGGCATCCGCCGGCGAATCATCCTCCTCTTGATCGCCGTTTTCGGGCCGGCCCTGGGGGCGGCGCGGCGGGCGGCCGGCATTCCTGCCGGCCTCGCTGCCGGTCGTGGCGACATAGAGGCTGCCGTCGCGCATCGGCGTGATGGCCGAGACGATCCGCTCGCCGGCGTCAAAGAGGATCCGCAGACCCTTGTCGCCGGTGTTGACCTCGCCGACGAGCCCCTGTCCATCGGTGCCGAAGGCCAAGGTTCGCTCGCCGGTCATGGCCAGGGCGAGGATGTTTTTGGTGTCTTCGAGGGAGACGAGCTTGCGGCTGCGCTGCCCGTCAGCGGCGATCTGGTAGATCGCTCCGCCGGTCCCGGTGGCGGCGTAGATCGTGCCGCCCTCGTCGCGCGCGAGGGCCCAGACGTAGCGGACGTTCGGGGCGTCCCAGAACACGCTGGTGCGCCCGTCCGGCAGCACCCTGTGGATGGCGCCTCGCTGGCCGCCGGTCCCGACCAGCAGCGACCCGTCGTCCAGGAACAGCAGGCTGAAGACCTGGCTTTCCGGCACGTCGATGAACTTGCGGGGCACATGGTCGATCACCCGGTAGACCACGCCGTTGGGGCCCGTGCCGATGTAGGGCAGGCCCTCGGGGCCGATCGCGATGACGTTGACCGTGTCCGCCTCCTTCGGGTCGAGCTGATATCGCTGGACCCGCGGGGCCAGCAGCAGCTCGGCGCGGCTGGTGACCGCGATGTCCTGCATCTGGCCGGCCAGCAGCTGGGCGGGCTGATCCAGGTCCCAGGTGCGGGTACTCACGCCCGGGGCCAGTCCGGCCCACAGGGTCGTCAGCACGACTGTCGTCAGCAGTTGCGCGCGCGAGATATTCATCAGCGGATCTCCATCCTGCGGAATCGGTACAACGGGTGCATGTCCGCTCCGACCGGGGCCTTATGGTATGAGCATAGACGAGCCGGAGGGGTTTTTCACTTCCAGCTCGAACTCGGCCATCCCGGTCAGGGCGAACTCCAGCGGGGCCTGCTTGACGGTCGCCTCGACGTAGCCGGGTTTGGCGGCCGATCCGGCCGAGTCGGCGAGGACGTCTCGCCAGTAGCCCGGCAGGTCGGGCATGCCCTGTCCGGCGACCGACAGGCCCGTGCCCGTCTTGGGCACCAGCCGCAGGTAGAGGCGGTCCTGGCGGGTGCCGCCGATCAGGTTGAGCAGATCGAGCAGGTCGTGCAGGGTCTGCGGGTTGAACAGGTCGGGCTGCTCCTTGCTGAGCTGGCGGAGGTGCTGCTGCCACGAACCGGCGGTCAGGCGCCAGGTGCCGGGGGCGGCGCCGGCCGGGATCTCCATCATGTAACACCGCGTGAATGTGCGCCCGGTCGCATTCTGGAACCGTACGCCGATCTGGGCGAGCTGCCCCGGGCCGACGGTCGGGGTGAGCAGCTTGGCATCCTGGATCCGGGCGAGGTTCATCTGGGGCGTCAGCGTGATCTCCGCCTTGATCGCCTTGGGGTAGACCGGGCCCTGGGGACCGGAGGCCAGCCCGGCGACCGGGGCGGCCACGTCGCCGACCAGCGTCGACATCGTCGCCATGCCCGCCGAGGCGCTGACCATGTTCTCGCTGCGATAGCGGCCCGAATCGCCGTAATCGACATCGACCGTGTAGTGGATCGTGTTGCGCTCGGGCAGCTTCTTCTGGGCCATCAGGCTCGACTGGATCGTCGCGGCCGCCATCAGCGGCGTCAGCATCGGGTGCTCGGCAACGTTGTAGTGGAACGTTTGCGTGTACTCGGGGCGGGTCACCTTGACCTCGACCGGGATCGACGGCGGTACCTGGCCCAGGCGACCGTAGATCGCCGTGTGCTGATCGCCCAGGAACGTGCCCAGGATCGGGCCGGCCGAGGCGATCTTGAACGGCCTTTCCATCGAGGCGACGCGGCCTTTGACCTCGGCGGCCGCCAGCGGCAGCTCGACCGGGCCGTCGGCGTTGAAGCTGTGGCCGAAGGCGTACACGTCGTCGCCGATCACCTCGGTGACCGTGCCGACGGCCGAGATATCCATGTCGCCCCACGCCAGCAGGACCGAGACCGGGTCGCCGGGCTTGAGGGTCCTCGGGGCCGTCGTGCTCTCATCGCGCCTCGCTCCGGCCGATGCCGTCGAGACCGGCATCAAGCCGCTGGGCGCCAGCAGATCGTGCAGGCTGCTGATCAGCGAATCCGACCCGCCGGCGATTGCCAGGGGCACCGCCAGGGGTATCAGCTGCCCGCCGGGGGCCGAGGCGTGCGTCATGGTCGTCTGCTGCAGGGCCTGCGGGGTTTGGGTCATGTCAAACAGCGGGTCGAGCCCGGCAGCCGCGCCGCGCCAGCCGCTGGCCAGTCGCCGCAGGAGCCGGCTGCCTTGGGCATCGACGCCGCCGCTCATCGGGGCGGCACACATCAGGGGGGCGGCGCAGTTGGCGCGGGCCGTCAGCATCTGCTCGATCGGCTGGATGCCGCACAGCGGCTCCTTGTTGAAACTCCAGCCGTAGGCGACCGCTCCGATCATCCGGTAGTCGCCATTCTCGTCCGGCATGTAGACGGGCGAGCCGCTCATGCCGGCCAGGATGCCGGTCTTTTCCAGGCCGGCCCCGCTGCTGGTGGCGAGGATCACGTGCCGGTCGGGGCCGGCGAAGTCGCGAAGCACGTTGACGATCTCGACACGGAAGCGGGCGGCCGGCTCGCCGGGCAGGGCGGTCACGCCGTAGCCCGTCATGCCGGCGCGGACCTTGTCCAGGGGCATGTGGCGGGTCGGGTCGAGATTCTGGCTCGCCAGTCGCACCGTCCGGGCATCAGATGCGGCGACGGCAGCGGCGGCGTGGCACAGCGGAAGAGGCAATCCCAACAGCACAAACAGGACGGCTCTACAACTAAACATCCGGAATCTCCGTACTACGTACAACACACAGCTTAAGAGCCCATGATAGCGATGATCCGATAATCCATCAACCATTTTGGGCCGGGCGCTGGACTCGAAGGGTGCAACCTGCCATATAATCTCATCGGCGCCAGGGGCATGTGTCTGGAGGGATATTGGCTGGATCGGCCGGCGGCGGGCGACCTCCATCTGCAACACGTCACAAGCGGTTCTCAGCGCAAGCCGTTGGCGGTCAGGAGGCTGCAGCCTGCCTCACCTTGTCGAATCCTTTATCCAGTTGCACCCGGACCAGCCCGACGATAAGGCGGGGGAAATCCTTCTTCGCGGTGAGACCCTTGAGGCCCGCGGCGGTCTCGGGCAGGCCCAACCGGTTGGCGGCCTTGAGGGCCGGGCCGTCGGCGAACGGATACACTTCGTCCCAGGCCGCCTGGACTTCGCGAAAGAAGATACTCGCCCCGACCTCGCCGATGCCCTTGCACTCCTTGAGCAGGTCCCGCTCCCTGCCCGGGTCGCGACCGGCGGCCTCGCGGAGCCTGCGCAGATCCCCGCCGTACTTGTCCAGCAGCAGGTCCGACGTGTCCTGCAGCATCCGGCTGGTGCTCTCGTCGTAGCGGGCGTAGCCGTTGCGGTTGAGCACGACGACCCGCTGCTCCCACGTGGCGGCCGCCATCTTCCTTGCGGTCGACCAGCCTTCCTTCTGCAGGGCCCCCGCCGCCTGCACGGCGGCGGCATACCGGATGCGGGCGCTGGACAGCAGGGCGAACACCAGCAGGCGAAACAGCTGCGAGGGGGTGTCGCGTTCGGGATGGATCTTCAGATCCTGCGCGAACGTCTTGCCGTAAAGGTCAAGAACGGCTCTGGCGATCGCCTTGTTCTCTGATCGGGGCATGGCTTGGTCCCCTGCAGCCGGCGATGACGCGGTTGTCCCATCTCTTTGATACATCATTGGGCGCACCCGTGCGGCTTTCCAGGGTGTTGACCGGTGCGGTGTGGCCCTTTTTGGAAGAGATACGAGGCTGCGGCTGGTACATCACGCGTAGAGCAGGCGACGGCCTTTTGGCTCGGGGACC
>JAWLBS010000270.1:0-7326 GCA_041687575.1 Phycisphaerae bacterium
CCGCGGCGCCACCGGCAGCATCAGCCCCCACCAGGTGCCCGCGAAGATCACCAGCCACAGCGTCGCCACCGGCAGGCCGGACCACCGTCCCGTCAGCCGGCTCAGCTGCACCGCCACAATCACAAGCGCGATATCGAGAAGACCCAGCCACGCCTGGCCGGGCAGATAGATAGGATGCAGCTGCAGAACCTGCGTCAGTCGCCACCAGGTCACCACCGTCGCGCTGAAGACCAGCAGGATCACCGCGGCCAGCGCAGCGGCGACCCCCGTCATCACGAAGGCGGCGCGGGCCTCGCTCGCCCAGGCACTGCGCCAGCGGGACGTCAGCCCCGCCGCCAGCATCCACCAGGCCGCCAGCGCGGCCGAGGCGTGGCAGATCATCTCGCCGACCCGTGCGCCGCTCACGCCCGAGACCTCGATCAACGTCCAGCCGGCCGCGATACTGGTCAGCCAGGCAAAAAGGGCCCAGGCAAGGCCCTGCCCGAGGCGATCGGAGAAGACGGCCGCCAGGACCGCCACCGCAAGCAGCGCAGCGGACGCGAGCGGCAACAGGCCGAACCCGGCCGAGACGCCGAGCACCGCCCAGCAGGCCCAGGCCCAGAGCATGGGGCGTGTGCGGGCAAGGATCAGACCGACGCTGGCGGCGGCGATGCCCAGCATCGCCGCCGAGGGGTGCAACCATTCAGTATGCGCAGCAGCGATAGTCAACAAGGTGTTCAGGGTCCTGCAAGGCATGTCACCCACCGCCCCGGGCGAGTCCCGCCGCCGACGATCGAGCGCGCCGATTCACCTGGCCCTGTTACTCCGGGTCCGGGGGAGCGTCCCACCGTGGCTCCAGGCGGACGTTGTTATACGCCAGCAGGGTGCCCTTGGCCAGCTCCAGGTTGATAATGCCGATGCCGTACTGCACCCAGTTGTTCAGCAGTCCGCGGCGGGCGAAAGCCAGGCCGGCCTGGGTGTTGAGCTCCAGGTCGAGGAACGTCGGGTCGCGGCGATCCGCCCGCTCCTGAATCGCCGTCAGGTTGGCGACCTCGGCGATGACCGTCGCGGCGTTGGGCAGCATCTCCTTATAGCGGGTCAGGATGTTGCGGTAGGCCACGTCGACCTCGAGGATCACCTGCTCGACCACCTGCTTGACGCTGGCGATGGCCTGGGCGAGCTGGAGCCGCGCCTGGCGATAGCCGGCCTCGCGCTCGCGGTTGCCGATCGGCCATTCGAACTGCACGCCGATGAGGTAATCGACGAAATCGTTGTTCGCCATCTGCTTGAAGGCCCCGCTCGGGTTGCTGCCCAGACCGTTGGCCGTGTAGCGGAGCGTCACGTCGAGCCGCGGCAACCGCTGGTTGTTGGCGACAGTCACACCGACCCGGGCGCTGCGCACCGCGTATTTGGCCTGGGCGATCTCGGGCCGGTTCTCCATGGCGGTCCTCGCCTCAACCAGGCGGTTGAGCACAACCGCTTCGATGGGGGGGATGTCGACCGGGACGATCTCCTGCTCGGCCGGGATCGGCAGGCCGGGGTCGTTGATCAGCGCCTTGAGCTGGGCCTCGATGTCGCGGACGCGATTGATGGCCGAGATCAGCTCGGACCGGCGGGCCTCCAGGCGGGCCTGCGTGTTGGCGTACTGGACCGGCTGGACGTCGAACGGCAGGCGGATCTCGAAATAGCGGAGCACCCGTTCGGTCTGGGCGAGCAGCTCGGCGACGATCGGGATGTCGCGCCGGGCGGCCACCAGATTCCAATAGGTCTGCTCCACCCGCTCGATCGTCTCCTGCACCTGCCGGATGTAGCGCTGCTCGGCGATTTGGCGGTCCAGCTGCCGCAGCTGAATCTCCGCCCGGGTCACGTCCAGGCCGAAGTTGCGCAAAAACGGCTGGGTGATCTCGAAGAACGTGCCGTCGGCATACGCCGGGTTCAAAGTCGTGGTCGATTGATCGCTCCAGGTCCGCGTCGAGTCGAAGCCCGTGCGAACCTGCGCCCCGGACGCCAGCAGCTTGCGAAAGCCCCCCTGGTAGTTGGTCGTGCGGGCCTGCACGCCCTCGGCCGGGGGATTCAGGGCCCGCAGCAACCCGGCGGGAATGCCGCCGATGGTGCCTTCGGAGTCGCCGCCGGTAGACTGGGCCAGGCTCGTCAGGGCGGACAGCGACGACGGGGGGATCGGCTGGTCGGTGATACTGTCCTGGAAGTTGAAGAAAAAGACGGCGTCGAACCGGGCCTCGGCCTGGACCACCCGGGTGGCCTCGATGGCCGGGTTGTACCCCTGAACGCGAATGGCATAGCTGTACAGCAAGGCGCGGCGGATCGCCTCGCGCAAGGACATCTCGACCTGATCGGGCTGGGCCAGGTCCTGCAGATACTTCAGGGTCAGCTCAGCGATCTGCTCGAACTCTTCGCGGATCTCCGAATCCGTGTAGCGCTGCTCGCGCGAGCGGAACGACTCGGCAGCCTGCGTCGGGTCCGGCAGGTACAGCCGAATCGTCTCGGGCAGATTCGCCTTGATCCGCAGCTCGCCCGGCTGGGCGTCGAAGACCACCTGCGGCGTGGCGGCGGCCTCGGGGGCCGGCGCCTCGTCAACCGCCGCGCCGGGCTCGGTGGCCGGGACCGCCGGGGACGCAGGCGCCGCCGCTGCGGCCGGTGCGTCGAGAACCTGCGGTGTGGCCGCGGGCACTCCGGCCGCATCCGGCTGCTCATCCGCGGCCGCGACTGGCGCCGTGCAGCAAACAACAAGCGGAATAGCCAGGCAACCAATCCATTGCCGTGCCCAAAGTTTCGCCATCGCAGTCGTCATACGTAACACCTTATCTGAATTCCGCTTCGTCAACCGTCAGGGTGGCAGGAAGTCCGCAGCCAGCAACCTGCACGCATTGTAGACGCCGCGGGGGGCGCGTCAACGAAAGTTCTTGTGCCACATACAGGCACCGCCGGGACGCCGATGGCGGGTCCTCGCGGGCGGTTCGCCGGGGCCGGCTGCCAGGAGCCCGGGCATGCATTCATGCGTCCCGGCGAAAAAAATGTCAAATGCCCTTGGCAATCAAGCAGATAGGGCATATCATACCCCCCGACGTGGATTTGGGGCTGCTGTCCGGACCGGTCGCTGTGGGTTGGATCCCAGGTTTTTTGCGGATCTTTTTATACAGCTATTGCCCTAGGCGTAACTGGACAGTAAACTCAGGAGTACCAGGGAGTCAGGGCTCCCCGGCGAGCAGCGATTCGGCGTCCCGGTCGTGCACGGAAGTGCCGACAGGAAGGCTTGTAACTCCCGAAGAAACAGGAGATTACAAGGATCGGTCGAGTCCGGAAAAGTCATCCGGCTACTTGACAGACGACACGGATGGTCCTTTAATAGGACGTAAGCAAAAGTTTGGCTGCGGGGTGGAGCAGATGGTAGCTCGCGAGGCTCATAACCTCGAGGTCGTGGGTTCGAATCCCGCCCCCGCTAATTCCTAACCCCCCTCCCTCCCCTGAACCGGCAGACCTCGCGTCTGCCGGTTTTTTTATGCGCAGGTCCTCAATGTTGTTGGCTGTGGCCACAGCTGTTGACTGTGGTCGTGGTTGTGGCTGCTGGCTGCCGCCGTGGCTGTGGTCGTAGCTGTTGTTGGCTGTTGTTGCGTCCCGCAGGGACGACCGATCGTAGCCCCGCCTTTCCAAGGCGGGGTCGTTTGGCCCGCAAGGTCTTGGGTCGTTGTTCTTTGTTGTTGGAGTCCCGTCAGGGACGAATGAACTGCCCGATCGAGGCCTGCCGGTTGCCGCGGATCCTTTCACTCACCTTGCGACCGCGGCACACCCAACAGACTTGCCATCTCCCGCATCCGCGGCATAATCGCCCATGGTTCACAACTTCCGGGAGATGATTTCGTGAACGATACGTACCTGCATCCGCAAATCGAGACCGCCAGCCGCGACGAACTGGCGCAAATCCAGCAGCAGCGCCTCCAGACCACCGTCGTCCAGGCGGCCCGAAGCCCGTTCTACTGTCAGAAGTTCCGCGAGGCGGGGATTCGGCCGGACGCGGTGCGGACCCTCGAAGACCTGCGGCAGCTCGGCTTTACGACCAAGCAGGACCTCCGCGAGGCGTACCCGTTCGGGATGCTGGCAGTGCCCCGCGACGAGGTCCTGCGGGTACACGTCTCCAGCGGGACGACCGGCACGCCGACGGCCGTGCTGCACACCCCCGGCGACGTCGACCGCTGGACCGACCTGGTCGCCCGTTCGATGTACATGGGCGGCCTGCGCAAATGCGACGTCCTGCAGAACATGATGACCTACGGGCTGTTCACCGGCGGGCTCGGCCTGCACTACGGCGCCGAGCGGCTGGGGATGATGGTCGTGCCGGCCGGCCCGGGCAACACCGAGCGGCAGATCCGCCTGATCCGGGACTTCAACACGACGGCGCTGCACATCACCCCCTCGTACTGCCTGCACCTGCTGAGCGTGCTGGAGCGGATGGGGATCGACCCGGCCAGCCTGAATCTCAAGTACGCGGTGCTCGGGGCCGAGCCGTGCAGCCCCTCGGCGCGGCGCAAGGTCGAACGGGCTTTCGGCCTGAAGATGCTCAACTGCTACGGCCTGTCGGAGCTGAACGGGCCGGCGGTCGGCTGGGAGTGCCCCACCGACGGCGGCCTGCACATCTGGGAGGACCACTTCATCGTCGAGGTGATCGACCCGAAGACGGGCGAGGTGCTCCCGCCGGGCGAAGAAGGCGAACTGGTGCTGAGCAACCTGCAGCGCGAGGCGATGCCGCTGCTGCGCTATCGCACCCGGGACCTGACGCGGATGATCACCTGCCCCTGCACGTGCGGCCGCAACCATGTCCGCATCGAGCCGGTCAGGGCCCGCAGCGACGACATGCTCATCGTCGGCGGGGTGAACATCTACCCCTCGCAGGTCGAGCAGGTGCTGATGGCGGTCCCGGAAGTCGGCGGCAACTGGGTACTCGTGCTGAGGCGGCGCGAGGGGCTCGACCGCATGACGATCCAGGTGGAGATCAAGGCCGACGCCTTCACCGGCGACGTCCAGCAGCTGCAGGCGTTGCGCGACCGGATCGTCCGGTCGATCCGCGGCGAAGTGCTGATCAACCCGACGGTCGAGCTGCTCGAACCGGGCAGCCTGCCGGAGGTCGTCGGCAAGGCCAGGCGTGTGATCGACGAGCGCGGGCAGGAGCAGGAATGAGCGGGTTTCGGGTCTCGGGATCGCGGGTGTCGAGCTGGCGACTGGCCTTGATGCGATGACCTCGAGTTCGTGCAGGCACGGCCCTGCTGCGCAGGACCGTGGCACCCGGAGAGTGTGCACATAATAGAAACGGGTACGGTGCCGCAGATGATTCAACAGATCAGCATATTCGCGGAAAACAGGACGGGCAAACTGGAGAAGGTCACGGGTGTGCTGGCGGCGGCCGGCGTGAACATCCGCACGGTCACCATCGCCGACCTGGGCGACTTCGGGGTGATCAAGATCGTCGTCGACGACCCGCTCAGGGCGCACGACCTGCTTCGAGCGGCGGGCCTGGCGGTCCGGCTGAACGACGTGGTGGCGGTGTCGGTGGCCGACGAGGTCGGCGGGCTGGACCGGGCGGGGCGGGTCCTGCGCGACAAGGGCATCAACCTCAAGAACGCCCACGGCTTCGTGCTGGAAAAGGGCAAGCAGGCGGTGCTGCTGTTCGAGGTTGATCAGCCGCAGCAGGTCGCGCAGGTGCTCGCCGAAGCAGGGTTCCAGGCGCTGACCGAGGCGGATCTGGCGGGGGCGTGACAGCAGATCAGTACCTTCCCGCCTCCTGCACGGCCTCGAACATCGCCACGAGGTTCTCCCCGCTGCAGTCCTTCTGGATGTTGTGCACCGGGTTGAACACGAACCCGCCGCCGGCGCCGAGGATGCGGATCCGCTCGGCCGCCTCGCGCCGCACCTCCTCCGGCGTGCCGAACGGCAGCGTCCTTTGCGTGTCGATGCCCCCGCCCCAGAAGATCAGGTCCTTGCCGAAGGTCGCCTTCAGCTCGGCCGGGTCCATGTTCGCCGCCGAAGCCTGCACCGGGTTGAGGCAGTCGACGCCCATCTTCACGAACTCCGGCAAAAACCGCCGGATCGAACCGCAGCAGTGCAGCCACGTCGGCTTTCTGTAATCGTGCACCACCTGGTTGACCCGGCTGAAATACGGCGTGTACAGATCGGCGAACACGGCCGGGCTGAACATCTCGCCCTTTTGCGTGCCCCAGTCGTTGCCGCTGATGCCGACGAGATCGACATCCGGGCCCACGACATCGAGGATGCGGGCGAGGTTGGCGGAATGAAAATCGGCCATGCGGCTGTGGTACTCGCGGGTCCAGTCCGGGTTGTCCACCAGCGAGACCAGCCAGGTCGGCAGGTTGAACGGGCTGCCGAAGCCCGCGCGGAAGTAGTTCAGGAAAATCGCCCGATCGCTGCGGGCCCGCAGGGCCTTCGCCCGCTCTGCCAGATCGGCCAGCAGCGCATCAGTCAGCACCGGCGACTGCCACTCCGTCCAGGCGTCCAGGTCGGGATACTCGATGTCCTCGACCATCGTGTTGTCGACCTCGTAGTCGAAGTACAAGCCGCCGCGGGGCATCCGCCCGAGGATCCTGCCATCAGGCCGCTGGCCCTCGCGGATGAGCCAGTCCCCATTGTCGTCCTCAAAGATCTGCAAATCGCCGGGGACCAGCACCTCGGTCCCGTCAAACAGGGTCAACGGCTTCCACCGCTCGGGGGCCAGGCCAAAGGGCATCATGCCCGCCAGGTGCAGCCCCGCGACGTCGGCCCCGATCGCATCGAGCACGTCGTCGTCGACCTCGGCCAGCATCTGCATCAGGTCGAACACCCGCGGGGTCGTCTCGGGCAGGCCCAGCGCGCGGCGGAGGTTGATGTACGCCCAGCACTGGATGCCGGTCATGCGGGTCGAGCCCAGGTCGATCGGCACCCGGTCGGGGACCTGGTGGTTCAGAACGGCAGCTACACGCTCGCGCGAGGTCATGATTCACTCCTGTCGGCTGAGGCCGCGCAGCGCCGCAACGGGTGGTCCGCACGACCTGTTCGCTGCGGCCTGCATATTGGCGCCGAGCATGATAACGGATTCTCGAATCCGGTCGAGCAGGAATGCATTTCCGGAGTCCGCGGCAGAGCGAGACGCTTAGCGGGGGCCTGACCCCTGGCAACACGCCCGCATTCAAGATCACCGCCGAATTCCTGCGGGGGTACCGGTACCCGGGCGATCCAACGGGGTCAGACCCGAATGGCACTGCCGTGGTGTTTCGGGCAGGTTTTGCGCACAAAGCGGGCGGGCGGATGAGGCTTTCGTGTTGCCTTGGGCCCCATACGCGAATA
>JAWLBS010000271.1:0-7323 GCA_041687575.1 Phycisphaerae bacterium
GACCATCCACCGCGCCACCTGCAGGCCCACGCCCCCCAGCCCGCCGGTCACCAGGTACGTCGCATCAGATTTGAATTGAACTTCCGCCGCATCCGGCAGCGCCACCCGCTCCAGCCGCGGCACCAGCGCCAGCCCGCTACGCAGCGCCACCGCCGTCTCCGGGCTACGCTCCAGCAGCAGCGCCGCCAGCAGATCCGCCTGCCCGTGCCGGTCGCGCGGATCCAGGTCGACCATCCCGCCCCAGATCTCCGGATGCTCCAGGCCGACCACCCGGCCCATGCCCCACAAACTCGCCTGCGCGGGATGCACCGGCCCGGCCTCGCCTGCTGCCCACTGCCCGCCGCGCGTCACGAACCACACCGCCGGCTCCGCGGCCGCACGCTTGACCGCGCGAACCAGGTCCAGCGCCGTCTTGAGAAGATTTGCCTGCCGCTCGACCTGCCCGCCGTCGCCGTCCAGATCCAGCGCATCGAGCAGCACCACACCCCGAACCGACGCCGCATCGCCGTTGAGACGGTTGATCGCCCCAGCCACCTGCCCGACCTCTTCGAGATGGGCGCACCGCCCTCCCCGCGCTGTCAGCTCGTCGGCCAGCGCGACGGCGAACCCGCCCCCGTCCCCGCAGATCAGCCACAGCCCTTGCGCCGAATCATCCTCCAGGACCCGCGCAGGCGTCGCCGCCGTCCGCGCCACGACCAGCCCCTGCCCCGCCAGGCCCGCTGCCTGCTCGCCCTCGTCCGGCACCACCGCCGAACCGGCGAATCCGCACTCGCCAAGCAGCTGCTGCCACCGCGACCGCGCCAGCAGCGGGTGCCCCGGCCGCACGTCGGTGTCCCGGAACGACCACCACCCCTCCAGCAAGCCGAACGTCAGGTCCAGGCACCGCCGCGCCCGCAGCCCCTCCAGCAGGATCAGCATCCCGCCCGGCGCCAGCAACTCCCGCACGTGCCCCAGGCTCCGCCGCAGATCCGGCGTCGCGTGCATCACGTTCGCCGCGATGACGATGTCGTAACTGCCCGGCTGCATCCCCTGGCTGGCCAGGTCCGCATCGATATCCAGCGCCATATACCGCAGCCGCCGGTCGCCCTCGAATGTCTTGCGGGCCGCCGAAAGGAAATACGCCGACACGTCGCTGAACGTGTACGAAACACCGCCGGCCGGCAACCGCGACAACACCGCCGCCGTCGTCGCACCGGTGCCCGCCCCGACCTCCAGGATCCGCACCACGCGTCCCGGCGGCGCCGCCGCCACCGCCCGCGCCACCATCTCGCCGATCTGCGCGTTGAGCACCTTCACGCCCGGCGCGTCGCGGTACAGCCGCTCCGCCGACGCCGCCGGATCCTGCGGGAACAGCAGCCCCAGCGGATCGACCTGCCCGCGCAGCACCTTCGCCAATTCCGGCCCGCACTGACGCACCACGCTCAGCAGCGCCGAGTCCCGCTCGTATCGCGAGGCGATCCCAGCCATCCGCTCAACCGGCGACACCTCGGCCGGCGTATGCGCAACCACCCAGCCACCGGCCGCGCGGCGCAGCACCCCCGCCTCGCCGAGGATCTCCAGCATCCGCCCGAACAGCCGCTGATGACGCGGCTCGACCCTCAGCGCCAAAGCCGCCGCCGGATCGATCGCCGCCCCGTCCCGCAGGTCCGCCCCCAGATCCCGAAGTGCAGTAATAATGTAATCACCGCAGACCGCCTCCAGGTCCGCCAGCAGTTCGTCCTCATCAGCCGGCACCTCACGCTCTACGAGGTCCGTCATCCCCGGCCGCACCGCCGCAGCAAGGTCATCCGGCTCGTTTAGGAACCCCGCCGCCGCAGTCCCCGGCTGCAATGCCTTCGGCTCCCACTCGACATCGTACAACCACCCGTCCGCGTCCCGGACCGTTCCGGTCGGACCGGCCGGCGCCTGCGCCGCCTCCCGCGGCTCGAACCAGTACCGCTGCCGCTGGAACGGATACGTCGGCAGCGACACCATCCCGCAAGCCGCCCCCTCATCCAGCCCCCGCCAGTCGATCTCCGCCCCGCGGACGTACAGCCCCGCCAGACTGGCAAGCATATTCCGCCAGTCGTCCCCGCCACGCCGCAGCGACCCCAGCCACGCCGCACCCGGCGCCGCAACCGCCCGCTGCCCCATCGACACCAGCACCGGGTGCGGCCCGATCTCCAGCAGCGCATCGACGCCGCCGGCCAGCAGCCCGCGCAGCCCCGCCGCAAACCGCACCGGCTCACGGACGTGACGCACCCAGTACTCGCTGCAGCTCACCCGGCCGCCTGACACCACCTCGCCCGTCACGTTCGACACCAGCGGCACCGACGGCTCGCCATACGAAACCGCCTCGGCCGCCGCGCGAAATGCCGGCAGAATCGGCTCCATCAGCGGCGAGTGGAACCCGTGCGACACCCGTAGCGGCACCCACGACACCTTCGCCGCCTTCAGCCGCCCCGTCAGCCGCTCGATCGCATCGGCCGCCCCCGAGACCACCACCTCACGATCCGCCTGGATCGCCGCAAGCGAAACCCGCCCCGCCTCCAGCAGCGGCTCGACCTCGGCTGGCGCGGCGAACACCGCGACCATTCGCCCCGTCCCCGGCGCCGCATCCATCAGCCGCGCCCGTTCGGCGACCAGCCGCAAACCTTCTTCCACGGAGAACACGCCCACCACGCACGCCGCCACGTACTCGCCGAGGCTGTGCCCCATCACCGCCGCCGGCCGGATGCCCCACGAGATCCACATCCGCGCCAGCGACCACTCCAGCGCGAACAGCGCCGGCTGCGCATACAGCGTCCGGTCGATCCGCTCGGCCGACTTGTCCTCGCCGTACAGCAGATCCACCAGCGACCAGCCGCTATACTTTTGAAGAATATCGTCGCACTGCAGCATCGACCCGCGGAACGTCGGCTGCGTCTCGAACAACCCCCGCCCCATCTCCGGATACTGCGAGCCCTGCCCGGTAAACAGGAAGGCCACCTTCGGCAATGTGCGACCCGCCCGGCCGGTAAGCACGTTCGCCGCCGCCAGCCCCTCGCCAGCCGCATGCAGTCCCGCCAGCGCCTCGTCGCGGTCAGCCGCGACCACCGCTACACGATGTTCGAAGTGCGCCCGCCCGGCACCGCTGGTGCGGCAGATCGCCACCAGGTTGCCGCCATCGGCCCAGACCGCATTGCCCGCCAGGTCCGCCGCCCGCCGCGCCAGCGCCCGCTCATCCCGCGCCGAAAGCGCCAGCAGATGCACCGGCCGCCCGACCCTCGCCGCCTCGACCGCCGGCGGTTCCTCGACGACGACGTGCGCGTTGGTCCCGCCGAACCCGAACGAACTGACCCCCGCCAGCCGCCGCTTGCCGCCGGCATCCCACGCCCGCGGCGAGTCCACCACCTCCACCGCCAGGCGGTCCCACGGGATCAGCGGATTGGGCCTGGCCATATGCAGCTGCCCCGGCAACTGCCGCGCCTGCATCGACAGCACCACCTTGATCAGCCCCGCGATCCCCGCCGCCGCCTCCAGGTGACCGATGTTGGCCTTGACCGAGCCGATCCGTAGCCGCCGCCCGCCGCCATCCAGCGCCGCCGCCAGCGCCTGCACCTCGATCGGGTCGCCCAGCTCCGTCCCCGTCCCGTGTGCCTCGACGTAGTCGACCTCGCCCGGGGCGACCCCCGCGTCCGCCAGCGCCGCCCGGATCACCGCCTCCTGCGCCGGCCCGTTCGGCGCCGTCAGCCCGTTGCTCCGCCCGTCCTGGTTGACCGCCGTGCCGCGGACCACCGCCAGCACGCGATCCCCGTCAGCCACCGCATCCGACAGCCGCTTGAGCAGGACCATCCCGCAACCTTCGCCGCGAACGTACCCGTCGGCGCCAGCCGCGAACGTCTTGCACTTGCCGTCGGCCGCTAGCATCCCCGCCCGCGCGAACACGCGGGTGACATCCGGCGAGAGGATCAGGTTCACCCCGCCCGCCAGCGCCGCCCGGCACTCGCCCGTCCGCAGGCTCCGGCACGCCATGTGCACCGCCACCAGCGACGACGAGCACGCCGTATCGACCGCGATGCTCGGCCCGCGAAGATCAATAAAATAGGACAACCGGTTGGCCGCGATGCTGCCGGCGTTGCCCGTGCCGACGTAGGCATCCAGGTCCCGCGCCTGCTCGCTCAGCAGCCGGAAATAGTCGCTCCCGCTGATCCCGACGAACACCCCCGTAGGCGAGCCCGCCAGCCGGCGCGGGTCCCACCCGGCGCTTTCCAGCGTCTCCCACGCCACCTCCAGCAGCAGCCGCTGCTGCGGGTCCATGTGCGCCACTTCCCGCGGCGCGAGCCCGAAGAACTCCGCGTCGAACCGGTCAATCTCGTCGAGGAAACCGCCAAAGCCCAGCCGCCGGTCGCCGGCGATCGCCTCGGCCGGAAAACGCCCCGCCGGCACGATCCCGACCGCGTCCCGCCCGTCCGCCAGCAGCCGCCAGAACTGCTCGGGGCTGCTGGCCCCCGGCAGTCGACAACCGAGCCCGACGATCGCGATCGGCTCGTCAGCCGCCACGCGCGGCGCCGGACCGTCAGCCTCGCCCGACTCGCCACACTGCTGGACCCACCACGCCGCCACCGCGCTGATCGAAGGTTGATCGTACAGCAAGGTCGCCGGAACCGGCGTGCCCAGCCACCTCTCCAGGTCCCCCGCCAGCGAGACCGCCTCCAGCGAGCCGAACCCGAACGTCGAAAACGCTGCCGCCGCATCGACCTGCTCGACCATCAGCCCCGTCCGCGCCGCCACCTCCCGCCGCAACCACGCCTCCACCGCCCGCGCGTCACGCCCCTGAGCGGCGTGGGAATCCTTCAGATAATCGTTGCGCCCACAGACAAACGGGAAGGAGCCCGAAGCGTAAGCGAGGGTGTCGTTTCCGCCGGGTGCCATGGTCGCGCTGTTTGCGACCATGGAATCCTTCGGATGAGCGTTGCGTCCGGACGCACCCGGGAAAGAACCCGAAGCGTAAGCGAGGGTGTCTTTCTCGCCGCGGGCGCCTCCATCCAACGACGCCTCCCCCGCCACCGGCGCCTTCCACACCGCCACCGCCTTAAGCCCGTCCTCCAGGAACATCGCCTGCGACAGCCGCCGCTGGATCTTCCCGCTCGACGTCCGCGGCACCCCCGAAGGCTGCACCAGCACGATGCCGTGAACCGGCAGGTCGTGCTCTTCCGCGACGCTGCGCCGGATGGCGGCGAACACCTCGCCAGCCGGCAGGTCCCGGCGGAACTGCCGCTGCACCTCCACCGCCACCACCAGCCGCTCCTGCCGCCCCGCCTCGATCGAAAACGCCGCCGCCGTGCCCGGCTGCAGCGCGGGGTGACTCTTCTCGGCCGTCGCCTCGATGTCCTGCGGGTAGTGGTTCCGCCCGCCGATAATAATCAGATCCTTGAGCCGGCCGGTGACAAAAACCTCCCCGCACTCGACGTAGCCCAGGTCCCCCGTCCGCAGGAACGGCCCTTCCCCATCGGCCGTGCGGGCGCGAAAGGTCGCTTCGGTCTGCTCGGGCCGGTTCCAGTATCCCTGCGCCACGCTCGGCCCGCGGACCCACAGCTCCCCGATCTCGCCCGGCGGGCACACCGTCTGCCGCTCGGGGTCGACCGCCACCACGTCGGTATCCGCAGCGATCGTGCCGCAGCCGACCAGCGCCGCCGCAGCCGGCGCACCGGCCGCGGCCGGCACCACGCGATGCCCCTGCAGATCCTGCGCCCGAACCGCCGCGACAACCGCGCCGCGCCCCGGCGGGGTGCACGAGATCATCAGCGTCGACTCGGCCATCCCGTAGCCCGGCTGCCACGCCTCCGCCCGATACCCATACCGCCCGAACACCTCGGCAAACCGCCGCAGCGTCTCCGCGCGGATCGGCTCGGCCCCGTTGAACGCCCGCTTCCAGCAGCCCAGGTCCAGCCCCTCGCACTGCTCGGGCGGGATCGACCGCAGGCACAGCTCGTACGCGCTGTTCGGCCCGCCCGAAAACGTCGCCCGGTGACGGGAAACCGCCTCCAGCCACTGGACCGGCCTCTGCAGGAATGCGGCCGGGGCGAATGTGTAATTCCGAAACCCCGAGTAGACCGGCTGCAGCACCCCGCACAGCAGGCCCATGTCGTGAAAGCTCGGCAGCCACGTCACCGCGACCGTCTCATCGCTCAGGGCAAAGGCCTGCCGCAGGCACTCCGAATTGTGCAGAAGGTTGCCGTGACTGACCATGACCCCCTTGGGGTCCCCGGTCGAACCGGAGGTGTACTGCAGAAAGGCCAGCGTCCCGGGCCCCGCGTCCGGGGCCCGCCAGTCGTCCCCGCCGCCGGTCAGCGCGTCGGTCGCCAGCCACGACCGCACGGATTCGGCCCCCTCCTGCTCGAGGCGCTGCCGGATGTCGCCCAGCATCGCCTCCACGCCCAGCACCGCGGTCGCCCCCGCGTCGCTGAGAATCGCCCGCAGCCGGCCGAACGACCGATTGGCCTTGGGTGGGTAGGCGGGCACGGCGATGCACCCGCCGTACAGGCACCCGAAGAAGGCCTCGATGAACGCGAGGCCCGGAGGATACAGCAGCAGGACCGGCTGGCCGGCGAGCCCCTCGCCCTGCAGGCGCGCACCGATCACCCGCGCGCGATGGTCCAGCGCCTGGCATGTGAGCACGGCTTCGGGGCGCAACCCGTCGCCGAGGAAGGTGTGTACTGCCAGGTCGGGCCTGATCCGGGCCTGCATCCGCAGCAGTTCAACGAAACTGCCGGCACGATGCCCGCCCGTTTCTGATCCATCATTCATAAACAACATACTGCACGGCGCCCAACAACCGACAGCCCGGCGCCGCAGCCATCCTCACAACGCCTGGCGAAGACTATTGTCCCAAGCACATAGATGCACAACGAATCCGATAGTCTACAGAGCCTTCGCCACAGAACAAGGGCAGGATGATCCCAGGTTCCGAGAATTTTCCGGTATCAGACCTCCACGACAAGGCATGTACTCAATGCACAGGCAGCGGCTCGCTGGGCACCCACTTCTCGTTGAACCGCTGGAGCGTCCCGTCCCGCTCCATCGCATCCAGCGCCCGGTTCACCGCCTCGACCAAATCGGACCCCTTGGGGAAGATAAAGGCAAGCAGGTCGGCGTACAATACCCCTTTGACGTGGATGATCTCGTCGGGGTGCGCGTCGTACTGGGCGTCGTAAGCCAAATCGTCCATGATGATCCCGTCGACCTCGCCGTCCAGCAAGGCCTGAATCGTCTCCGAAATGGTGCTGTAAGTGCTGATCGGGTGGCCGACAAAGTAGATCTGGGCCGTCGTGTAATTCGTCGACCCCGACAGCGCCCCCACCC
>JAWLBS010000272.1:0-7296 GCA_041687575.1 Phycisphaerae bacterium
GACCCGTGCACCAACACGACCGCCGGCAGCGGCCCCGCCCCCTTGGGCAGCGCCAGTGTCCCGGGCAGCTTCCGCAGCGCGGTCCCGAACTCGACCTCCTGCTCGGTGAAACGATCCGGCTCGACATAAGACGCCGTAGCCGGCGCGGTTGTCGGCGGTTCAACCAGCCATAACCCGCTGATCCGCCGCTGCCGGTCGAACACGACCTTGAGGGTCTGGCTGCCACGTGCGAACCGGCAGGTGACGTACACAAGGTCGAACGCACCGGCCTTGCCGGTCTGCGTCTCCGCCACGTCCTGGAACGGACCACGTGCAGCCACCAGGTCGTTCCAGAGGGCCTTGATCTTCGCCGGCGGCATGACGCGGCGCATCTGCTCGTTGAACGGTGCGGCTGCCTCATCGAAGTTGCCAGCCGCCATCTCGCCGACAAACCGTTTCGCCAAGCCCTCGATACCGGCGGGCTGACTCGTGGAAGGCTGCGTAGCCGGTACCTGCCCCGCAATGCAGGACCCCATCAGCAGCAGCACAAGTGTGCTGTACATGGTTGAAAACCCTCTCGTGCGTCGCTTCCGCCTTCACGCCGCGCCCTGCGCGCAAACGCTGCTCGGTTCTATTCCATCTCCGTCATGTCGTCGCGGCGTTCGCCCGAATATTTCAACAGGCAAACCCGTTACACCTTCCGCCCCACATACAGCAACTGCCCGCCCGTGCCGAACACCGCGGGATCGTGACCAAGCCGGTAGATCAGATCGATCCATCGATTATGCAAATCCTCCGGCGCCGCGTTGATCTTGTCCTCGATGTGACGGACCAGGGCCTCGGTGTTCATCAGCGCCGCCTGTCATATCAGGAATCCTCACCCCCCGGCAGCCATGCCCTCTCGATCTCGCACTCCAGCACCTCGTAGCCGTACGCCATCTGCCCGAGCATCGCCCAGGCGTACCGTCCCTCGCCCAGCGGGCCCGGGTTGACCACCCGGCAGCTGCCGATCCTGTCCATGCCGCGGCTCTCGTGGATGTGGCCGCAGATGTTCAGCAGGGGCTGATGCTCGCGGATATACTCCCGCAGGCTCCGGCTGCCCACGTGCCGCCCGCCGGCGACGATGTCCGCCTCGGTGTCATACGGCGGCTGGTGCGTCACCAGCACTGTCGGGATCCCCGGCGGCAGGCCCTGCCCCGTCGCCGCCAGCGCGGCCGCCAGCTGCTCCTCGCTCATTTCATTGGGCGTGCCGCCCGGACACGGCAGCGAGCCGCCCACGCCGATGAAGGCCACGCCGTCAATGATCAGCCCGCTACCGAGGCTGGCGCCCCGCTCGCGCAGGTACTCGCCCACCTCCGGCCGATCGCAATTGCCCGGCACCGCCAGGATCCGCGGGTTGTATTCCGCCAGGACATCGACAACCTTCGCCGCCTCGGCCGCCCCGCCGAAGTCGGTGATGTCCCCCAGCAGCAGAATCGCATGTGCCTGCGTCAGCCGCGGCGCGACCCTGCGCACCGCCTCGACATCGCCGTGAATATCCGCCAGCCCCACTATCTCCAAACGAATCAACGTCCTGCTCCTGTACCTGGTTGCGTCCGTATCCGCACCGCCCGGGCGTGGGCCGAAAGGCCCTCCAGCGCCGCAAAGGCCGCCACGTCGCCGGCATCCGCCGCCGTCGCCGCGATATCATACCGAATAATACTGTTTGCCCGGCGAAAGTCGTTACAGCTCAGCGGCGAAAAGAACCTCGCCGACCCGCCCGTCGGAAGCACGTGCGACGGGCCGGCATAATAATCGCCCAGCGGCACGGTGCTGGCAGGCCCGACAAAGACCGCCCCGGCGTTCCGGACCTTCCCCAGTACCGCCTCGTCGCACGTCGTCATGATCTGCACGTGCTCGCAGGCGAAGTCATTCGCCACCTCGCAGGCCGCGTCCAGGTCCGGCACGACGATCGCCGCTCCGTACCGTCCCAGGCACTGCCTCGCGGCGTCCGCCCGCGACAACCCCGAGAGCTGCGCCTCGACCTGCCCCAGCACCCGCTCGACCAGCCGGCGCGATGGGCTCACCAGGATCGCCGCCCCCGGATCGTGCTCCGCCTGGGCGAGCAGGTCGGCCGCCACCCACGCCTGATCGGCCGTCTCGTCCGCGATGATCAGCACCTCGCTCGGCCCGGCCGTGCTGTCGATCCCGACCCGCCCGAACAACCGCCGCTTGGCTTCGATAACGAAGGCGTTGCCCGGCCCGAACACCTTATCGACCGGCCGTACACGATCCGTCCCGATCGCCATCGCCGCAATGGCCACTGCCCCGCCCAGCCGGTAGACCTCCTTGACGCCCAGCTCCCGCGCGATCGCCAGGATCATCGGATGGACGTCGCCGCCCGTTCGCGGCGGGCTCGCCAGCGCAACCTCCGGCACCCCCGCCACCAGGGCCGGCACCAGCGTCATCAGCATCGACGACGCCAGCACCGCCTTGCCGCCGGGCACGTAGATTCCCACCCGATCGATCGGCAGGTACCGCAGCCGCAGCTCCCGTCCGCCGCGTACCAGGGCGGGCGGATCGGGTATTAGAATCGCATCCTGGAACTGGCGGATATTCGCAACGGTCCGGCGCACGAGGGCGAGAAACTCCGGATCAGCCGCCTGGTGCGCCGCGGCAAGCGTCTCCCCCGGCACGCGCAGCCCCGCCGGCACGAGATCAGCCCTGTCCAACTTCCGCTCCCAGTCCACCAGCGCCGCATCGCCGCGCGACTCGACATCAGCGATGATCTCGCGGACGACGGCCTCCACGTTCGCGGCCGGGCCGTCGCCAGCGGATTGGGGTCCGGCCCGCAGCCGATCGCGAACGGCCAGGACGCGCTGGTCGGCCAGTGGATCGCTCGCTTCAATAACCTGCATGCACACGTCACACCCCCCTTCTCGGTAAGTTGTCGAACAACACACTGATACTCTCGCGCATGTGAATCCGCCGGATCGCCTCGGCCAGCAGCGGCGCCACCGACACCACCTCCACCTTCGGCGACAGCGGCACGCCCTGCGTCTCGATCGAATCGGTCACCAGCAGGTTGCGGATCGGGCTGTTATCCAGGTTCTCCATACACTTGGCAGTGAACACGCCGTGCGATATCGCCGCATACACGCCCTTCGCCCCGTGCTCGACCAGCTTCCGCGCCACCGCCGCCAGCGTCGATCCCGCGATCGTGAAATCATCGACGATCAGCGCCGTCCGGCCGCGCACCTCGCCGATCAGCTCCACCGCCATCGCCCCTTCGTGGTCCAGCCGCTGCTTGTCGGCGATCGCCAGGTCCACGCCCAACCGCCGGGCATACTGCCGCGCTCGCCGGGCGAACCCCGAGTCCGGCGAGATGATCATCAAATCGTCCGTCCGCCACCGTGCGGCCGCCTCACACAGCACCGGCATCGCGTACAGATCGTCGACCGGCACCCGGAAAAACCCCTGGATCTGCGGGGCGTGCAGGTCCATCGTCACCACGCGGTCCACGCCAGCCGCCTCGATCGCATCGGCACAAACCCGTGCCCGGATGCTCACGCGGGGCTCGTCCTTCTTGTCGCCCTTGGCGTAGCTGAAATACGGGATGATGGCCGTCACCGACGCCGCCGACGCCCGCTTGAACGCATCGATCCAGAACAGCAGCTCCATGAAATTGTCGTTGGCCGGCATTCCCGTTGACTGCACCAGGTACACGTCCCTGCCGCGCACGTTCTCGCAGATCCTGACGAACAGGTTGCCTTCGGGAAAATGCAGCACCTCGCTTTGCCCCGGCGTTACCCCGAGATGCTTGCAGATCGCCCGCGTGAGTCCCGGACTCGCCGAACCGCCGAATACACGTATGTCGTCACCGCCCATCGGACAACCTCCTGGAAAATGGCACGAAAAAAGGCCCGCTCATTCCGGAGCGGGCCTTTGCTTGCTTTCAGAACTCTGAATCGATCGCTAACGCGGCGGCCCGCTCCCATGATGGTGCGCAAAATGGACGTGAACGCGCTTGCCAGCCGACAAGGCGGTGCGGGTGCAGCGATCGGGAATCATGCCGTTCAGTGTGAACATAGTGGAGTCATCATATCAGCGGCCGCAGCGACGTCAAGCAGAACTGCTGGGTCGTTGCTGTTGTCTTCCATCCGCGAGAATCCGCGTTCATCCGTGGCTGACATCACCGTTGTTGACTGCGGACGGCACGGGCCTGCTTCCATCCACGCCCCGCGTGGGGGGCGACCAGCGTAGTCCTCGCTCGTGTTCTTGCCCTTGATGTCTTCGGCGACGGCCATACGAGTGATGGGACATCCATCGGGACGATTGGATCGATCGCGCGAAGCTGGTCTGCACGGGACAGTCGCCTGCGACATGCTCCGCTACTCGTGCCATCAAGGCAGGTTCTCATCATCATCTTCGACGGCAGGTCCCGGTATTTGACGATCGGCGGCGTGTTTCAGGCATCGGCCGGACGACGCCGACTCCGCGGCAGAAGCAGGGCTCCGGAATATACCGCGCTGGGCAGGACCTCGCATTCCGCCCAGCAGCCGGGGCATGCGTCGACCCACCCTCGCCAGCGCCGGGCCTGCGGGCCGTGCCAGACAGCCTCGAACGCGTCGTCGGCAAGGTTGCCGATCGTGCTGGTGTTGAACTGGCAGACCGGCACCGATCCGTCCGGCAGCAGGCGGATGTGGCTTCGCAGAGCGACGCATCCGGGACGCCAGCGGCTGGGCCGGCGGTGCAGCCGGTCGAGCAGCCCGCGGAAGTAGTATCCCTTGGCCAGACGCGTCGCCAGGTCGGCGTGTCTGAGCCGTGCCAGTTCCCGCTCGACAAACGCGATCGCCCTGTCGCGGCTGATCGCCGGCAGCAGGGGATAGTCCGCCGCCGAAAGCAGGTCGCCTGAGGCGCGGCCAGCCCGGTCCACGCTGTACATCGAAGACCCGGAATATGCCAGCACCGGGTGCATGGCAATGTCAAGGGCATCGAGGCGCTCGTGCAGCAACGCGGCGTCGTCGAGAGAGGCATTGGACATCGCGGTGTAGTTCACGCTGAGGCGCACCCCCAAGGGCCGCAGCCGGTGGACCCGCTCGAGCGTCTCCCAAGCCCTGGCGAAGGTGACGGCTGGGCCTCGATTGGCATCATGGGCCGCTTCCAGGCCATCGAACGAGACCGCGATCCAAAGCCGCCGGGGGTTGGCGAACGTCCGGACGAACTGCTCCACTTTATCAGGAAACGAGCCGTTGGTGGTCACGTGCAGCACGAGGGGACGCGACTGGCGGTACACGCAGTTCGCCAGGTCCGCCAGGTCCGGACGGAGGAACGGCTCGCCGCCGCTGAGGCGGACCACGTCGAGCCGGCCGATCCGACCGAAGACCTGCTGCACCTGCGCTGCGCTGAGTTCCGCCCGGTCGGGCATCTGCCACGATTCGCACATCGTGCAGCGCGCATTGCACCGATAGGTTACCAGATAAGTACAATACGACGGGCCCGGCACGCCGCCGCGGCGGTTGAGCCAGACGCTGCGCAGGAACCTAAGCAATCTCATGGGCGTACCCCACTCTGGCTGACCACAGCGGTTAGTTCCTGGAGCGTCTGCTGGAGCACGCAGCGGGCGTCGACCCACTCCTGTTCGGCGGCGCGGTCCATGTTCGCCCGGAACTCATCGCACCGGGCGAGGAAGTCATCCAGCACCTGCCGGCTGAACCGACCCAGGGAGACGCTCACGCCCAGTCTCATCCGCTGCAGAGCCAGGGCGTTGATCCGCTGCTCGACCGTGGCCTCCGGCATCACGAGCATCGGTTTGCGAAAGTGAATGGCCTCCCCGACGAGCTGGTTGCCCGCCGTGGAGACCACCGCGCGGCAGCTCGCCAGGTCCTCCACAAACGGCAGGTTGCTGTGCGGCAGGAACACCAGGTTGCCCTCGGCCGGCAGGTGCGGCAGACCGTACACGTGGACCGGGCCTGGATAGGATCGCAGGACGTGCTTGATCGCGTCGCTGAACTGGCGCCGGGGCTGGATCAGGTACACCAGCAGGTGGTCCTTGCGGCTCGCCCGCGTCTGCAGCACCTCCGGGCGCAGCAGCGGCGCGACGCACCGCACGCCCGCGCCGCGCGGCGGGCAGGAGTAAAAACTCGACACAATCGCCCGGTCCGGGCGGCCGAACAAGATCCGGTACCCCATCGCGTTGGCCATGAGCCCGGGCCGGTCGTACCAGTGGCAGGGAGCCCGGCAGTACACCAGCACGCCGTAGTGGTCGAAGCCGATCCGCGGGATCTTCAGCCTGCGCCCGGCCCGGTGCGTAAATGCTTCCGCGTCGGAGATGATGACATCCGGCTGGAAGTCCTTCACCAGGGCCTGCACGCCGGCAAAGCCGGAGCCGCCGATGAGAATGTCGATTACGGTCGGGCCGTTGCTCGCGATCGTTCGCCAGGTGGAGGGCCTGTCTCGCCGGCCGTAAGTGTACCCCAGCGTCGGGATCCGCTGGACGGGAAACTCCGGGCTGAGCAGGTCGTACGCGTCGCCGCCGGCGAGGATCTGCACGTCGTGCCGGCGGACCAGGTCCGGCAGGACTGCCATCGCGCGAGCGGCGTGGCCGCGCCCGTAACCGTGCACACCGTATGTGATCCTCAAGGCCACCTCCAGGTATTGCACATCGGACCGCACCATGATCTGATGCGCCGCATGATATTGACCTCGGCGCGGAAAATGGAGCGGGCGCCCCCCGTCTTCATTTAGCCTGCCCGCTTGCGGGCAGCGTCTGTGACACCAGGCGACAGACGGTCCCTTCTTTAACCGCGCAAGTCTCAATAGCCGAAGGCATGTTGCGGACAAGCCAAGGGCTTCCTTGAGATGGTAGGCCGCCACGTGCCCGACCGCTTGCCCCGACCCTGCCGGCCCCGATGGGCCTGGACCAGGCGACGCCCCCCCTGGATTGACGGCATCCGCTATGAAATAGCTGAACGAGGCATCTGCTTTCGGGGTGTGGATTTCCGGGCGATGGGACCCTCCAGCTGCTTGCAGCGCCGTGTCGGTCACTGACCCCCGACCCCTGACCCCTGCCGCTGCGACACCCGAAACCCGAGACCCGAACCCGCGTGCCAGACGCTGCGCCTGGACTGAGCTCCAGCGCCCCCTCCCTGTGCCCCGGCCAAAAGAAAAAACCCCCGCAACCTTTTCGGCTACGGGGGCTTAAGTTTACTGGGCGATACTGGACTCGAACCAGTGACCTCCTGCGTGTCGAGCAGGCGCTCTAGCCAACTGAGCTAATCGCCCTTGGCCGGGAGAAGGCTCCCCCGACGACGCTGACTATTGAACGGCCTGACGCCC
>JAWLBS010000273.1:0-7288 GCA_041687575.1 Phycisphaerae bacterium
TTCAAGGGCGACGTCTGCCGGCGATGCGTCAACCGCGGGGCGATCTTCCTGCGGGTGATCAAGCTGATGCGGCCGTACGCGGGCAAGGCGGCGGTGATGATGGTCCTGGTGCTTTTCGGCATCGGCCTGTCGCTGATCCCGCAGCAGCTGGTGCGGCTGCTGATCAACACGGTGCTCGCGCCACAGCAGGCGGGCAACCCGCAGCTGGATTACGAGACTGCCCTGCACTGGCTGATGGGACTGGTGGGGGCCCTGCTGGCCACGCACGTGCTGGCCAGCGCCAACCAGCTCGGGGTGTTGCGACTGAACAGCTTCGTCGGCACGCAGATCACCTACGACATGCGCAAGCGGGTGCTCGAACGGCTGACCCAGCTGAGCATCGACTACTTCGACCGCTACAACGTCGGACAGCTGATCAGCCGGGTCCAGGGTGACACCGAGCAGATGAAGGGGTTCGTCAACCAGTTCACCACCGGCTTCATGCAGCAGATCCTGATGGTCATCGCCGTCGGCACGGTGATGTTCACCATGAACTGGCAGCTCGCCCTGGTGACGCTGCTGCCGGCCCCGTTCGTGATACTGGCCTCGATCTGGTTCTGGAAGCGGGTCTACCCGCGGTACTTCCGGGTCTGGGACTCCAACTCGAAGCTGGCGGGCGTGCTCAACACGATCCTGTCGGGCATGCGGGTGGTCAAGGCCTTCGCCCAGGAGCCGCGGGAGATGCGGCGGTTCGACCGGTCGAACACCTACGTCCGCAACAGCTTCCGCACGGTCGAATACACCGTCGCGAAATTCAACCCGACGATCGGCTTCATCTTCCAGCTCGGCGGGCTGCTGGTCTGGTTCATCGGCGGGCGGTGGGTGCTGCTGAACAATCACAACCCGGGGCAACAGCCCCCGCTGAACCTGGGCGACCTGATGGCGTTCCTCGGGTACCTGTGGATGTTCTACCAGCCGCTGAGCCAGCTGACGCAGCTGACCAACTGGCTGACCGGCTTTATGACCGCCACGCACCGGACGTTCGAGATCCTCGATACCCCGATCCAGATCGCGGAGCCCGAAACGCCCGTCCCCGTGCCGGACATGAAGGGCCATATCGTCTTCGAGAACGTGACCTTCGGCTATGACCGGCACCAGCCGGTGCTCAAGGAGGTCAGCTTCGAGATCCGGCCGGGCGAGCGGATCGGCGTGGTCGGCAAGAGCGGCTCAGGCAAGACGACGATCATCAACCTGCTCAGCCGGTTCTACGACGTCGATCAGGGCCGCATCCTGATCGACGGTGTGGACATCCGGGACATGACCAAGAATGACCTTCGCGGCCAGATCGGCGTCGTATTGCAGGAGCCGTTCCTGTTCCGGGGAACGATCTACGACAATCTGACGTATGGACTGGCGGAGTGCTCGCTGGAGCAGGTGGTCGTGGCCGCCAAGGCAGCCAACTGCCACGACTTCATCATGCGGCAGCCGCTGGGCTACGACACGTACGTGGGCGAGCGCGGGGCGGGCCTCTCCGGCGGCGAACGGCAGCGGATCAGCATCGCCCGGGCACTGCTGTACGATCCGCGGGTGCTGATCCTCGACGAGGCGACCAGCTCGGTCGACACCGAGAGCGAAAAGCACATCCAGGATGCCCTGCTGCGGGTCACAAAGGACCGCACGACGATCGCGATCGCACACCGGCTGAGCACGCTGAAGAACTCCGACCGGATCTTCGTGGTCGATCGCGGCCGGGTCGTCGAAAACGGGACGCACGAGGAGCTCCTGGACCTGCAAGGAATCTACTATAAGCTGGTCAAGATCCAGACGGAGCTGTCAAACGAACCAAGCGTCGACGCGCTGGAGGTGCAGTCGAAGTAAGGCGGGCGGGCTGGGGACATCCGGCCAAGAGCCGGGGCAGGGTGACAAGGTGACCGGGTGACACGGTGAAACAGCAACGACAACAGCCAGGGCACACCTGCCACAAAGGCGCCCAAGGACGGACCGCCATTGCCATGCAAGGATGCAGCCGGAAAGGTCTTCCCGGCCGGTAGAAAACAGGCGTGATGGAACGAACTGGATACGAATAATGACGACGGAACAACAGAACACGCAAACGCAGAACCCCGAGGGCTCCGGTCCGCTGGACCCGACGGTGCCGCGGTATCTCACCCCCGAGATCGCGCGGATCCATCTGGGCAGCCGCGGCGCCCTGCACGTGACGGTGCTCAACGACCGGATCTACGGCGGGGTCTACGCCGCGTGCGTGTTCCCGGTGCGCAAGCCGAACGAGTACATTTCGCTGCGCCACAAGAACGCCAAAGGCGAGGAGGTGGAAGTTGGCATCGTGCGGAACCTGGCGGAGTGGCCGCAAACCGATCGTACGCTTGTACAAGAGGCTCTGCAGCGGCATTACTTCGTTCACACGATCACGCGCATCTATCACATCGGCTGGAAGTATGGATTCGTCGCCTTCGATGTCGAGACCGACAAGGGCCCCGCGCAGTTCCTGATGCGCTGGCAGTCGGATCGGGCAGTCGACTATGGCGGGCGAGGCAAAGTCCTTCTGGACGTCGATGAGAACCGCTACCTTATCCCCGACATCGAGGCCCTTTCGCCTCGCGAGCGCGATGAGTTCAGCCGATACATCTACTGGTAACGCGAGGTTCGTAATGGTCGACCTGCCCATCCCTGTCATATGCCTGCTGATCGTTATCGCACGCATCGCCGACGTGACGCTGGGGACGATGCGGACCGTGGCGATCGTCAACGGCCGGCGCGGGCTGTCGTGGTTCCTGGGCTTTTTCGAGGTCCTGATCTGGATCTACGCGGTCTCGGCGGTGCTGCAGGGCGGCATCCGCAGCCCGTGGATCGCCCTGGCGTACGCATTCGGCTTCGCCACCGGCAACTACCTGGGCATCACCGTGGAGATGCTGATCGCCCAGGGCGAGCAGGTCATCCGGATCTTCACCCGCCACGGCCCGGACATGGCCTGCGGGCTGCGCCGCCTGGGCTTCGGCGTGACACAGCTGGAGGGCGAGGGGCGCGACGGCCGGGTCGACGTGCTGTTCATCAAGGCCCGCCGCAAAGACGCGCCGCGGATCACCGCCTTCGCCCGCAAGTTCGACGGGGGGTGTTTCTACACGGTGGACAACATCCGCTACTCCTCCCACGCAGCCCCGGTCTCAGCCGGTCGCTTCGGGCTGCGCAGTGCCCTGAAGATGAAGTAGATCGGCCGCGGCACCGTCACCGGACCTGTCGCTTTCGCCGACCGCCGCGCAAGACACGGCCTCATTCGAGATCCGGATGCTACTGCCGAATTGGATGGGTTGCGTCGGGTGCCACGTGGTGCCACGGTCCTGCGTCTTGTCACGGCGTGGTCGTCGTTTGACGAAGCCGGAGCAGCACCAAGCCTGAATCAGGAGGTCACCACGCTGATCCTCGCTTGCCGTCGCGCGCGGGGCGGCTTGTTTCGAACCACGATCTGGACGTCCTGATCGAGGGCGTTGAGCAGGCGGAACAGCCGCTCAGCCGAGAACCCGGAATGTTTCCCGTTCATCAACCTGGAAACATCCGGCTGTCGAAGCCCCAGCATCCGGCCGGCCTGCGCCTGGGTCAGGCCAAGTTCCTTGATGCGAAGGTGGATCAGGCGCGCCAGTTCAGCCTGGATGCAGAGATCTTCGGCGTCCGAGAGGCCCAGATCCTCAAAGACGTTGCCGCTGCTCACGTGGATCGGTGTCTTGCTGCTCATCCTTCTCTACTCCTTCTGCCGCCGGTGCTCCTCCTCGGCCCGGCGCAACCGATCCCGGACGAGATCGATCTCCTTCTTCGGTGTCTTCACGCCGGCCCGGGACTTCTTCTGGAACGCGTGAAGCACGTAGACTGCCTCCTCGAACCGCACCGTATAGACGGCGTGATATGCCCCGCCGGCGTATTCCTGGACGACTTCGAGCACCCCGCCGCCGCCAAAGCCCTTCAATGGTTTGGCCGACGGATGCCTGGTCCCTGCCTGCGCAAACTGCAACGCATAGCCGATATTGCGGCGAACAGTTGCGGGGAACTCGCGCAGTTCCTCAAGGCTCCGCCCCACCCACACCAGTGGCCTTAGCTTCGGCACGTCCACCTCTATAGTAGATATACTATACGCAACAGCTGTCAGATTCAACACGACTTGCGATATCGCAACCATGGTAGCAGGATTTCACCTGTCTGCCACAGCACACTCAGCACCTGTTGACATATGCGAAAACTGAATCGACACTGCTGCTGGCTGGCACAAACCACAAGAAATAACCGGCCCTGTGCCGCTGGAGAAACCCGATGATACGCTACACGCCCTGGATCGTATCGGAATACGTCCCCGACTTTTCCACCCTGGAGAACCTCGTCCGCGGCCCCCGCTTCGCCGGCAAGTGCGGGCAGGACCTGGCGATCGCCCTGTGGCAGGTGATGGTCGATCACGACCTGGGCATCTTCCACTACTGCCCGGCCCAGGAGCTCTTCTGGGGCAAGGACTGCAACGACCCGCTGAAGGTCTTCAACGTCTACGGCTTTACGATCTGCCACGTCCACGCCAACGTGCTGGCGATGGTCTGCAGGGCTGCGGGTTTCCCCGTCCGTATCGCCAACATCCGCGGCCACGAGGGCACCGAGGTCTTTTACGACGGCAAGTGGCACTATCTCGACGCGGATATCCAGATGTTCCACCGCCTGCGCCCGCCGCACCAGGACGTGATCGCCTCCCGTGAAGACATCTACAACGACCCGTCGCTGGTCGACGACCAGCCGAACCCGTCCTTCCCCTACCACATGCCCGACCGGCTGCCGGAGATCATGCGGCCGCTGTACGAGGTGAAGCCCTCCTACCTGGACGTCTTCCAGGAGCAGATCCACTCGATGGACTACCGCCTGCGGCCGGGTGAGGAAATGACCCGCTACTTCCACCACCGCGGCCGGTGGGTGGTCTTTCCGAACTACCCGGACATGTTCACGCGGTTCCGCAACGAAACCGGCCCGGAAGGCCCGACCGAACGGTTCTGGCCCCGCCGGCAGTGGGGCAACGGGTTTTTCCACTACGCCCCGCGGATCGCCGGCGACTCGCGCGATGTCGAGATCGGGGCCGACCGGCTGGAGGGGCTGCGCGTCGACGATGAGGGCCTGGTCTGCGAAAAGGCGACCGGCCAGGCCGTCTTCGCCTTCGAATCGCCCTACATCTACTGCGGCATCCCCGACCCGATGCGGCGCGTCCCCTCCGTCGACGGCGCGGTGGTCGAGGCGGCGTTCGACCTGCCGGCCGGTACGACCGCGCGGATCGAAGGCGCGCCCGAGCGGTCCGAAGACTGGCAGCCGCTCTGGGCGTCCGGGAAGCAATCCGGCGAGGTAACCTGCAAGGTCGACTTCACCGCACTGGCCGAGGCGAAGTACCGGCTGCGGCTGCGGTTCGTGCTGGACGGGAAGGGCGCGACGCTGAAGCGGTTCGAAACGCGGCTGTGGTTCATGGTCAGCCCCCACTCGCTGCCCGCCCTGCGGACCGCCGGCGAGAACCGCATGTCGCTGCGCTGCGGCGACGCCTACGGACTGAGCACCCGCACAGTGATGCTGGAACGCAAGTTCGACGCTGCCGCCACGATCGCCGAGGCCCATTCGACCGCCAACCTGCGGCATGAGCCCGACAGTTTCGCCCTGCTGCTGCCGGCCGAGCCCGCCCAGCCGTGGCAGGTGGTCTACGAACTGGCTGCCCCGGACGACGGTCGGTTGGCCTGGGCGGCGATCTACGCGATCGTCGAGGGCCGCAAGCCGGACGAGGCCTATGACGGCCACACCGCGACAATCGAGATCGCCGACTCGCCGGACGGGCCGTGGCAGGTGCTCGCAGAGAAGGAAATCATCGAGCACCCGCAGGGCTGGCACTTCGGTCTGTTCGGCCAGGGACGCTTCAGCGGCGAAAAGGATCGGGGCTACGTGCGGTTCTCGGCGAAAAAGGGGATGCTCGGCTTCCGGATCGCCGCCCACTATATGCCCGCGGCGGCGACCGAACCGGCCGGTCCGATCGAGATCGAACACGCCTGGTACGAGGTCGACCCGCAGGTCGGCCGGCGACTGCGGACCCATGTTGAGCAGGTCAACGGCCTGTCGCACGAGTACGCGGTCACCTGCAAACACGAGCCCCACGACGAACGGATCTCCATCCGCGCCGCATCGACGAAACGATAGCCGGACACGTCCGACTTGTCCCCGCCGACCCACGGGCCTTACCATTGGCCAGGGTCGGCACCGGACCGGCCTGTGCTCGAAACCCCGCTGCAAAGCAAGGAGCATCGGCATGGTACAGACACTCTCGACGGGCCTGTTGCCTCTGGGAAGCCCCGCCCCGGAGTTCTCGCTGCCGGACACCCTCGGCCACACAATTGGCCTCTCGGATTTCAGGACGTCCAAGGCCGTGGTGGTGATCTTCATGTGCAACCACTGCCCCTTCGTCAAGCACGTGCAAAAGCAGATCGCCCAGTTCGCGAAAGACTACCAGACCAAGGGCGTGGCGGTGGTCGGCATCAACGCCAACGACGCGCAGAACTACCCGGACGACAGCCCCGACAAGATGCGCATCGAAGCCGAACGGGCGGGCTACACGTTTCCGTACCTGTATGACGCCACGCAGGAGGTGGCCAAGGCCTACAAGGCCGCCTGCACGCCCGATTTCTACGTCCTCGACGGCGAGCGGCGGGTGGTTTATCGCGGCCAGCTCGACGACGCCCGCCCCGGCAACGACCAACCGGTCACGGGGCAAGACCTCCGCGCCGCAGTCGATGCCGTGCTCGCCGGCAAGGAAGTCCCCGCCGAGCAGAACCCGAGCATGGGCTGTAATATCAAGTGGCGGCCGGGCAACGAGCCGGACTATTTCAAGGGATGATCCGGCGCGGAAAATGAATCCGGCGATTCGCGCCTTCATTTAGCCTGTCCGCTTGCGGGCAGCGCAGCTGCGCCCGGTTCCCGATGTTGCCTTCTTCAACCGCGCAAGTCTCGATATCCCGCCCGCGGGGCACCGGGGACCATACCCGATCCCCCACCCGCCCCGGCGTATAATCCATCGAGGTGAACGACCATGGTCTTCTGGCGCCGAAGCAAAGAACCCGACGTGCAGCCCGCCGACGATCTGCGGCGCGTCGAGCAACCGCTCCGCAAGCGGTCATCGCCGCGACCCGCCGAGGCCGCCGGTCCGCTCCAGGCCATCGAGCCCGAAATCCAGCGGATCGGCCGCGACCTGCTCGAGGCCGCCCGCTCGCGCCGCGCGGGGCGCCTGTCCCGCCAGTTCTGG
>JAWLBS010000274.1:0-7112 GCA_041687575.1 Phycisphaerae bacterium
GAGGCGGGGCCGGTACGCCCGGCGGACCGCCTGAAGGCGGGACTCCGAACTCTCGCGACGTGCGGGAGTGCCACATATTCGAGGAATTCCATGGCCGCCAACAGCGCGGCCATGGCACCCGGAAATGAGCAAACACTTCACGATTGACAAGATTGCACGCAGCGTGGCGGGCGCGGTGCGGGGAGACCCGGACCGCGTCGTCACGGGCGTCGGCTCGCTGGAAGAGGCGGGCGCCCACCAGATCACCTGGCTCGCCCAGGATGCCCTTGCCAAGAAGCTCCCGATGACCCGTGCAGGCGCGGTGCTCGTCCGGCCGGACCTGGCGGAGGCGGTGCCGGCTGGATCGGCGGCGATCGTGGTCGACCGGCCACACATGGCGATCATCGAGGTGTTGTCGATGTTCGACGAGCCGATGGCGGTCAAGCCGGGCATCGACCCGACGGCCGTGATCGACCCGACAGCGAGCCTGGATGAGAATGTGCGGATCGGCCCGCATGCGGTGGTCGGGGCGGCCGCGTCGATCGGTCCGAATTCGGTGCTTCATGCGGGGGTGTTCGTCGGGCCGGGCAGCCGGGTCGGCGCGGACTGCGTGCTGTGGCCGCATGTCGTTGTGCGGGAACGGTGTACGATCGGCAACCGGGTGATCATCCACTCCAACAGCACGATCGGGACGGACGGGTTCGGGTACGAATTCGACGCCGGCCGGCACGTGAAGGTTCCGCAGATCGGCACGGTGGTGATCGGAGACGACGTCGAGGTCGGGGCGGGCACGTGCATCGACCGGGCCAAGTTCGGCGCGACAACGGTGGGGGCGGGTACGAAAATTGATAACCTCGTGCAGATCGGCCATAATGTCCGGATCGGGGCCGGGGCGATTTTGGTCGCACAGGTCGGCGTCGGCGGCAGCGCGAGGATCGGGTCGTTTGCGGTGCTGGGCGGACAGGTCGGCGTGGTCGATCATGCGACCGTCGGCAACCGGGCGGTGGTCGCCGCGGTCAGCGCCGTGACCGGCGAGGTCCCTGACGGACAGCAGGTGGCCGGTATATACGCCTACGACATCCGGGAGTGGCGGCGGAGCCAGATTGCCGTGCGGCGGTTGCCGAAGTTGCTCGAGCAGGTGAAAGAACTGGCTCGACGGGTGGCGGAGCTTGAGTCAGCAAAGGACGATTCAAAACGAAGTTGAAGTCCGCGGCCGGGGGCTCTTCGGCGGCGAAGAGGCGACGGTGCGCTTCAAGCCCGGCGAGCCGGACAGCGGCATCGTCTTTGCGTGCGTCAATGGCGAGGCGACGGTCAGCGTGCCGGCGCGGGTGGACTACCTGGCGTCGCGGCCGCGGCGGACCAGCCTTCGCAACGGCACGGCGGGCGTAGAGACGGTCGAGCACTGCCTGGCGGCGTGCTCGGGCCTGGGCATCGACAACCTGCAGATCGAGGTGAACGGGCCGGAGCTGCCCAGCGGCGACGGCTCGTCGCTGCATTACATCGAGGCGCTCTGCGCGGCCGGGATCGTCGAACAGCAGGCCGAGCGGCGCTTCATCAAGGTGACCGAGCCGATCCACGTGGCGCGGGGCGAGTCGGAGATCGCCGCGCTGCCGTGCGACGAGCCGGGGCTGCACATCATTTACGAGCTGGACTACGGCGAGGGTCCGATCGGCCGGCAGGTGATGGCGATCGACCTGACGCCGGAGGCGTTCCAGACGCAGCTGGCCGGGTCGCGGACGTTCGTGACCGAAGCCGAGGCCGAGCAGCTCCGCCAGGCGGGCCTGGGCACGCACCTGAGCTATGGCGACATCCTGGTGTACGGGCCGGACGGGGCGATCGACAACCAGGCCCGCTGGCCGGACGAGTGCGTGCGGCACAAGGTGCTCGACCTGATCGGGGACCTGACGCTGGCGGGCCGGCCGCTGCAGGCGCGGGTGTATGCCCGACGGTCGGGACACAGCCTCAACCACGAGCTGGTGCGGGAGATCCTGGCGTCGCTGGCAGCGGCGGAGCTGGCGAAAAAGCCGGTCCGCAAGAGCGTCGAGCCGCTTCTGGACATCCGGCGGATCCAGCGGATTTTGCCGCACCGCTACCCGTTTTTGATGCTCGACCGGATCATCGAGATGCAGGAGGAGGTCCGGGCGGTCGCGATCAAGAACGTGACGATCAACGAGGAGTTCTTCCAGGGACACTACCCCGGCCACCCGATCATGCCGGGGGTGTTGATCCTCGAGGCGATGGCGCAGCTGGGCGGCGTGCTGCTGAGTCAGAAACTGGAACACACGGGCAAGGTGGCGGTGCTGCTGAGTCTGGACAGGGTCAAGTTCCGCCGGCCGGTCGTGCCGGGCGATCAGCTGATCCTCGAGGCCAACGCGGTGCGGGTCAAGAGCCGCACGGGTCACGTGCAGTGCAACGCGCGGGTCGGCGACGAGTTGTGCGCCGAGGCGGATATCAAGTTCATGATGGTCGACGCCGACCCGGTCTAGCCGACGTGTCGGTTCTGGTGCCAGGTGGCGCGGCGGCAGTCGCCGCGATCATCGCAAGCAGGAAAGAGGTTGACGCTCGAATGAATGGGATTCATCCGACAGCCGTGATCGAGCCCGGAGCCGCACTCGGCAGCGACGTTGAGGTCGGCCCGCACTGCTATATCGGGCCCGGGGCGACGCTCGGCGACGGGTGCCGGCTGATGCACAACGTCTCGATTTACGGCCGGACGACCATCGGCCGGCGGAACGAGTTCTATCCCGGCTGCGTGATCGGCGCGGCGCCGCAGGACCTGAAGTACAAGGGCGGCCAGACGGAGCTGGTCATCGGCGACGACAACGTCTTTCGCGAGCAGGTGACAATCCACGCGGGCACGGAGGTGGGCGGGGGGATCACGCGGATCGGCAACCACAACCGCATCCTGATCGGCGTGCACATCGCCCACGACGTGATCATGGACAACGACTGCGTGGTGACCAACGCCGTGCAGATCGCCGGGCACTGCCGCATCGAGGACCGCTGCCATATCGCCGGCATGAGCGGCATCCAGAGCTTCGTGACAATCGGGCGGCACGCCTACGTGGCGGCGCTGAGCCGGGTCACCGTCGACGTGCCGCCTTACGTGATAGTGCACGGGTACGACCCGGATGTCCGCGGCATCAACGAGAAAGGCATCAAAGGCCGCTGGTGCTTCAGCGAAGAGCAGGTCGACCGCCTGTGGGCGGCGTACAAGATGCTGTTCGGCCGCAACGGCGGCAAGCTGGCGATCTCGCAGCGGGTCGCGAACCTGGAGGCCCAGGGCCCGCACGACGAACACGTGCAGTACCTGCTCGAATCGGTCAAGCGGAGCGTGCTGCAGGGGGTGTACGGCCGGTACCTGGAATCGCTGCGCGGCGATACGCCGGACGACCGCCGGAAGTTCTATGAACAGGCGGCGCAGTCCAACGGGCGGTCCGGCAAGGACGCCCGGGAGGACCGCTGATGACCCGATTGCGAGCGGCGGTAATCGGCCTGGGACGGATGGGCGGACACCATGCGCGGGTCTACGCGTCGCTGGAGGGGGTCGAGCTGGTCGGGCTGGTGGACAAACAGCCTGAGACCGCCGCCAAGGTCGCCTCGCTGCACGGCGGGCAGGTCTTCGAGCGGGTCGAGGACCTGATCGGGCGGATCGACCTGGCGACGGTGGCGGTGCCGACGATACACCACCTGGCGGCGGCCCGGCCGCTGATCGAGGCGGGCATCCCGGTGCTGATCGAAAAGCCGCTGGCCGGCTCGGTGGACGAGGCGCAGCAGATCGTCGACCTGGCGCGGCAACACAAGACGATCGTGCAGGTCGGCCACACCGAGCGGTTCAACCCGGTGGTGCTGGCGATGCAGCGGATGGGTGTGCAGCCGCGGTTCATCGAGACCGACCGGATCAGCCCGTTCACGTTCCGTTCGGCGGATATCGGCGTGGTGGCCGACATGATGATCCACGACATCGACATCGTGCTGCACATGGTGGGCGCGGCGCCCGAGCAGATCGACGCGGTGGGCGTCAGCGTGCTCGGCCCGCACGAGGACATCGCCAACGCCCGGGTGCGGTTTGCGGGCAACTGCGTGGCGAACCTGACCGCCAGCCGGCTGGCGATGAAGACCGAGCGGCGGATCCGGGTGTTCAGCGAGACGACGTACCTGTCGGTGGATTACCAGAAGAAGACGGGCGTGGCGATCACCAAGGACGCCAACCTCGACGTGCTGAAACTGGCGCGGGAGCACAACCTCGAAGACCTCTCGCAGATGGGGCAGCTCGACTTCGGCAAGATGATCAAGGTCGAGCCGCTGATCGTCAGCGACGTCGAGCCGCTGCGGGCGGAGATCGAGTCGTTCATCGAAGCGGTCCAGGGCAAGCAGCCGGTCGCCGTGCCGGCGGAAGACGGCATGGCGGCGGTGCGGCTGGCGGCGGATATTGTCACAGAATTGAAGAAGCATCCGTGGCAGTTGCCGGGATAGAAACAGGTTAGTTGCCAGTTGTCAGTTGCCAGTTGCCAGTTAACAACCACGGCAGGATCCGCAGATTACGCAGATTAGGAACAACAACAACAGTTGCCAGTTGTCGGTTGCCAGTTAACAACAACGGCAATGTCAGCCACGGATGAACGCGGATGAAACGCGGATAACAACAACGACAACAGCGACGCCCCGGGTGCCACGGTCCTGCGCAGCAGGGCCGTGCCAAGCAGGGCGGGCTGCACCCGGCAAGGCCGTTACTGTTGAGATTCCATCTGGGACGAGATTGATGAGGAGCTTCGGCGGATGCCGTGGGATGGGACGGGTTATCTCGGGTTGCTGAGCGGTCACTTCGACCGGATGCTGGCGACCGGGCGGGCGGATTTCGGCCCGCGGCCGACGGCGATGTGGATGTCGTCGCTGGACACGAAGACGGGGCGGTACCCGGCTGATGACGCGCGGCCTGCGCATATCCCCAAGCGGGCCTATCGCAACATCGACGCCCCGCGGGGCTGTTCGCTGTACTGGGACCAGCCGCTGATCGAGGCCGCCCATACCCTCTCGCGCCTGACCGGCGACGGGCGCTACGCCGACGCCGCCGATGCCTGCGTCCGCGACTTCCTGGCGACCTGCGTCTCGCACGAGAGCGGGCTGTTCCTGTGGGGCAATCACTACTACTGGGACGCCTTCGCCGGGTGCGTCCGGCGCTTCGGCGGGGAGGAAGACCCCGTCTGCGTATCGCCGCGGAAGGAGTTCGGCGCGCTGCACGAGATCCGGCCGATCACGCCCGTGTGGGACGCCTTCTGGCGGGTGGACCCGGCGGCGACGGAGCGGGCAATCCGGGCGGCCGGCGAGAACCACCTGTTCGACCCGGAAAGCGGGGGCTTCAACCGCCACGCCGACCGCGGGCGCGCCCATGCGTTTCTGGAGGCGGGCGGGATCCTGGCCGAGTCGCTGGGATGGCTTTTTGCGCAGACGCAAGACGAGGATCTGGCCGAGACGGCGCTGCGGATCGCGGCGTGGAGTTGGTCGCACCGCGACCGGCAAACGGACCTCGTGCCGGTCAGCCCGCTGATCGATCGCTGGGACAAGTACGCCTGCACGAGCGAGGTGGGGTTGTGGGCCGGCTGCCTGCTGCGGGCGATGGCCTGCACCGGGCGGGCGGAATTCGGGCGGATCGCCGAAGAGGCGGTGCTGGCGTACCTGCGGTTCGGCTACGACGAGCGGGCCGGCACGTACTACGGTAAGGTCCGCATCGCCGACGGCCGGCCGGTGCTGAGCGAGAAGGAGACGGTCTATGCCCCGGACGACCACGTCGATCTGTGGGAGCCGCTGTTTCCCCGGCACGATTACCCGATGGCGCTGGCAGAGGCGTGCGTGCGGCTGCACGCGCTGACGGGTCGGCAGGAGTTCGCCGTTGCGGTCGAGCGGTGGGTCGGAGTTGTGGAGCGGAACCTTCCCGCTCGCGGCGGGCGGGGCGGCTATGCCGAGCACTATGGGCGGTGCATCCGTTTCCTGGTCCTGGCGGGGCGGCAGTTCGGCACCGAGGCGTATCTGTCGCTCGCGCGGCGGGTGGCGGCCGAGGCGATCGAGGTGCTGCATACCGGCACGATGTTCCGCACGCACCCCGGCGAAGATCGATACGATGCGGTGGACGGGCTGGGTTTGATGGCGCTGGGGCTGGTGGAATTACACACTCACCAGGCATAAGGCGTCCGGCGTCGCGGCCGCTGCACTCCATATTGCCGCCGGGCGGACCGCTTGGGGTCGAGGGCGTTGACGTCGATAGCGGGCTTGAGTGAAAGCGGCGTCTTCGGCGCCGCAGTCCATATTGCCGCCGGGGGTCCCTTAAGGTTCAATGGGGGGAGCCGATGGCAGGCTTGATTGGAAGACGGCGTCGGTGCCCTGGCAACGTTGAACACGCAATCTGCCGGCGACGGCCCTGCAAGGACTGGACGGCAATGCGCTCTACTGCTCGTTTGGCAGGCGGCCGTTGTTGTTGTTGGCCCTGCAAGGGCCGGATAGGTAAGAACCTGGGGCAGAAGGCCCCGCAATGGTTTGCTTTGTCTTTCCGTTTCTTTGGGGACCTGAAAGGGACCCGATAACGGGTCGCGACGAATCGGGAGTGAACGACGCATGCTTGAGTATCTCGTCCCCGCACCGCAGGAAATCACCCTGCTCGACAGGCAGATGGTCCGGCCGAAGACGGCGCGGCTGAATGTAGCGCCGCCGGTCGAGGCGGGCTGGGCGGAGGTCGCGGGGCTGGCGCACGACCTGCTGGATATCGCCGGAATCGACGCGGACCTCGGCGGAGACGGGCTGCCGATCCGCCTGCGAGTCGATCCGGCCGGGCTCCGCGAGCACGGGTATCGGCTGCGGGTTCGCGAGGAGGAAATCGAACTGGTCGGCTGCGACCGGACCGGCCTGTTTTACGGCATGCAGACATTGCTGCAGGTGCTGGTGCTCGGCGGCGAAACGGTCGAACAGCTGGATATCGTCGACTGGCCGGCCCTGCGGACGCGGGAGCTGATGCTGGACATGGGGCGGGCGCCGTTTTCGATGGACCTGCTCAAGCGGGTCATCCGGATCATGGCCCGGCTGAAACTCAACAGCCTGCACCTGCACATCAACGACGATCAGCTCAACGGGCTGCGGTTCGA
>JAWLBS010000275.1:0-7104 GCA_041687575.1 Phycisphaerae bacterium
AGCCCGTCGTAGCCGGCGTCGCCGCCGACGAGGTTCGAGCCGTCGCCCATCACGCACCAGTCGATCCCGCACCGCCTGGCTGCGCGGATGGCGTCGACCAGGTCGGCTTCGGTGCGGGCCTGGAGGAACCAGCGGGCCGGCCCGCCCACGGCCATGCTTGTGACGGCGGCGAGGGGGACGTTGGCCTGGAGGGTCTGGCCGAACCGCTCGGCGAGCAGGTCGTCGGGCAGGGCGGGTGTTGTGGTGTCGGGCACGTTGGCTCCTTTTGTGCGGGTCCGCGGCGTTGGCGGACAGTGTACCGCAATCGTCGGCCGGTTCATCGGTTGGGGGCTTTGTTCTCGCGCAAGGGATGTCCTGCGGGTGCAACGCGGCCGTGTCCTGATCATCGACCGGTGTGGCGGGGGATCTTGATCGTCCGCAGACGGGGCATGCCTGCGTGTTTGTCCCAGCAGTGTGACAGTAAAGGGTACCAAAAAGGTGCGATTGCCTTGAAGAGGGGGGACCGGCGGTCCTAATGTCTTGGCGAGTGCCGGGATGGGACCCGCAGCGCGACGGCAGGGCCATGACCGGTTGCCCGGCACGAGGCGGTGGTCGGCCGATCGCGCGAGTGTTCGAACCGAAGGAGAGCAGCATCATGGCATATGAACTTCCGTCGTTGCCGTATCCATACGACGCCCTGGAGCCGCACATCGACGCCAGGACGATGGAGATCCACCACACCAAGCACCACCAGGCCTATATCACCAAGGTCAACGCCGCGATCGAGGGGCACCCGGATCTGCAAAAACTGGGGATCGACGAGCTGATGCGGTCGGTCGACAAGGTGCCGCAGGAGATCCGTCAGGCCGTCATCAACAACGGCGGCGGCCACGCCAACCACAGCCTGTTCTGGCAGATCATGGGCAAGGGCAAGGGCGGTGAGCCGAAGGGAGACCTGGCGGAGGCCATCAAAAAGGCCTTTGGCGATTTCGGGGCCTTCAAGGAGAAACTCTCGACGGCGGCCGCCAACCGTTTCGGCAGCGGCTGGGGCTGGCTGGTGCTCGCCGCCGGCGGCGACCTGGAGGTCATCAGCACCGCCAACCAGGACAGCCCGTTGATGAGCGGGCAAGTCCCGATCCTGGGGATCGACGTGTGGGAGCACGCGTACTACCTGAAGTACCAGAACCGCCGGCCGGACTATGTCGCCGCGTGGTGGAACACGGTGGACTGGGCGAAGGTGGCGGATCAGTACGCCTTGGCGAAGGAGAAGTAGGGGGGCGAGTGTTTTGTGCCCGCGGTGATCGCCCCCGGCGGACCCTTGGAGGGGAAAGAAGCGCCCGGGGGCAGGGGTCATATACGGGGGACCTGGAGGCAAGGGGACGTTTACGGGGGAAGCTGGGACCGATTGTTGCGGGTTCCTGAATCGGGCGGCGTGCCAGTGCGGGCGCTGCCCGATTTCTTTTTGATCGGGCGGCGGATGCAGGGTGGGCCATTGTCCACCAAAAGCTTGCGCCACCGGTGTGGGCCGTCTTCGTTCAAGCCCCGGTCACGATGACGCAGCCGCTCTATCCTGCTGAACCCAACCCCAGCGCGCTGGCGGCCGCGTAGACCCGCGTGTGCGTGATGCTGACCTGGATCGTTTGGATGCCCATCTGCCCGGCGATGCAGGCGCTGTGGCCGGTCAGGAGGATGCTCGGCTGGCCCGACGGTGCCCGGGTGACCTCGACGTCGGTCCAGGCGATCGAGCCTCGCCAGCCGGTGCCGAGGACCTTGAGCACGGCTTCTTTGGCGGCGAATCGTCCGGCCAGGTGCGGCAGGGGGTTCTTTTTGGCCAGGCAGTATTCGATTTCGCGTGGCGTGAAGACGCGGCGGAGGAAGCGGTCGCCGTGGCGGTCCCACACCTCCTTGATGCGCTCGCATTCGATAATGTCGATGCCGTGGCCGAGTAAATTCATGGCTTAAGCGTAGCGGGCGGTGTTCAGGGCGGCAAGGGGGAAGGCTTCAACCATGTGGCCGCGATGGCACGGGCGGAACCGGATGCGCTGCGCATCCGAGGAGTTCCATGGCCGCCAACCCGGCTTCGCCAGACAACGGCTGCGCCGTGGCAAGCAGCGCGGCCATGGCACCCGATCTACCGCTCCCTCACGGTCGCGGCTCGTTGGGACAGGGTAGTACCCCCCTTTGCCGGGTGTGCGCTATTGCCTGTCGGGCCAATCCCCTACAATAAGGCGCTGTAGACCGTGAAGCGATCGAGGATTGGAGGCCGTCGACGATGTCCGCAGCCACGCAGGATTACTACCAGGTTCTGGGCGTTTCCCGCAGCGCGTCCCAGGACGAGATCAAACGCGCTTACCGCAAGAAGGCGATCCAGTACCACCCGGACCGCAACAAGGGCAACAAGCAGGCCGAGGAGCAGTTCAAACTCGTCAACGAGGCCAACCAGGTCCTTTCCGACCCGAAAAAACGCAAGCTCTACGACCAGTACGGCCACGAGTGGAAGCAGGCCGAGGCGGCTGAAAAGGCCGGGTTCCGGCCGGAGGATGTGTGGCGCGGCGCGGGCGCCGGTGCCGGCGGCGCCGGGTACCAGCGAGGGGCGGGGCAGTGGCGGACCCAGGTCGAGGGCATGGAGGGCGTCGATCTCGATAGCCTCTTCGGCGACCTGTTCGGGCGGTTCCGCCCGGAGGGGCGTCGTCGGGGCGGTGCGACCGCGCAGGCCCCCGCGCGGGGTCAGGACACCCAGGGGGAGATCCAGCTGACGATGTCCGAGGCCTATCACGGCACCCGCAAGGATATCGCCCTGCAGATCCAGGAGGTCTGCCCCCAGTGCCACGGCACGGGTCTGGCCGGGCGGCGCACCTGTCCGACCTGTGGCGGCGCCGGCGCCACGGTTCACACAAAGCAGATCGCCGTCAAGGTCCCCCCGGGCGTCCGCGACGGCAGCCGCATCCGCCTGGCCGGGCAGGGCTCACCGGGTAGGCAGGGTGCCCCGGCTGGCGACCTGATGATTACCGTCCGCCTGCTGCCGCACCCGGTGTTTTCGCTGCGGGACGGCCACCTGCACGTCGATCTGCCGGTCACGCCGTGGGAACTGGCCCTTGGCGGCAAGGTGGACGTGCCGACGCCGACCGGCGTGGTCGAGATGACCGTGCCGGCTGGCAGCAAGGGCGGGCAGACCATGCGGCTGCGCGGCCGGGGCTGGCCCCAGCGCGGTGGCGAGCACGGCGACCTGTATGTTCACTTGGCCGTTACGGTTCCCCCGGCGACCAGCGACGCGCAGCGCAAGGCGTATGAAGCGCTGGCCGAAACGTCCGAAACGGACGTGCGGCGGGATCTCAAGCAACAGGCTCGCCTGTAGACGGGATTCGAGAGCCTCCATCCGTATGTGGCGGTGACGGCTGCGTCCGGCATGTCTCGGGCGCGGACCGCGATTTGCCGTAAATCCGGAGCACACCTGAGATTACTGCTGAAAAACGCGTAATCTATGCTATAATCAATATGAGGGAAGATTATTTTGTAGGCCCTGAGCCGCTGCGGCTCACAGTCATGTTTCAGGTCCTATGGTCAGGATAAAAGGAAACAAGGTGCCGTTCACCTCCCCGCACAGTGGCGGGCGGGTTTCCCTGCCCGATCAGCAAAGCCCTATCAGTACCGCCGTCCTGAAGTACGCGGGGCATATTGCCCAAGAGGCGCATGCGTCGGCGCTGTTCGTGTTTGCCGAAGCGCTAGTCGGCCATCAGTGGGAGCCGCCTGAATTCCTGGCTGACCGCGTGTTCTATGTGGTCCGCAACTCCGCTGACAGAAAGCAGATTGCACCGAACCACCAAGTGATTGAGGTGCCCGAGATCCGTCTGAGCCGTATGGACCAGATCAAGATCGCCGTGCTGGGGGCGCTGTCGCGGGGTTTGCTCAGCAGGGGCGACATCATCGCCTGCATTGCCGGTGCTGCCCAGACAGGTGAGCTCGATACGATTGCGGTGATTGAGGTGGCCAGGGAGTTCGACCTGTTCTTTCTGGACAACACCAACCTTCGCCTGCCGCCGGACATCAGCCCCGGAGTGCTTGATAAGGTGGTACATCTGGCGACCGAGTTGTCCAGCGAAGGGCGCGAGGGCGTCTCCCGCGGCACGATCATGGTCGTCGGCGACACCGACCGGGCGCTCTCGTACACCAAGCAGCTGATCATGAACCCCTTCAAAGGCTATTCGGAGCAGGAACGGAACCTCCTGGACCCCGCGCTCGACGAGACGGTCAAGGAGCTGTCCGCCCTGGACGGGGCCTTCGTCATTCGCGGCGACGGGGTGATCGAGACAGCCGGGGCCTATTTGCGGATCACCACCGGCGCCGATCTGAACCTCCCGCCGGGGCTCGGCGCCCGCCACCAGGCGGCCGCGGGGATTACGGCGGTCACCCGGGCGATTGCCATAACGGTCTCGCAGTCAACGGGCAATGTGTCGATCTTCCGTGACGGCATCATGCTGATGGAGATCGAGCGGCTTCAGAATGGGGTTGGACAGCGGTAAACGGCCGTGGAGCCCCGACGCTGCGGGCGATGCCTCGCAGGGCGGGGTGCTGCCCACCAACGCATCGCGTCGCGTCCCGGCGACTTGTTCCCTGACCGAGGATGTTGTCATTGGGAATCACACAAGCTGCCGGGCGGCGGCCAGGGCGGCATCGTAGTTGGGTTCATGGCCGACGTTTTCGAGGATCTCCGCATACCGGATCCGCCCCTCACGGTCGATCACGAAGACGGACCTGGCCAGCAGGCGGAGGTCTGCCAACTCGATGCCATACGCGTTGCCGCAGCCGCACTCGCGGTGGTCGGAGATGAAGTCGACGTTGCGGATCTCGTGCTTGTCGGCCCAGCGCTTCTGGGCGAAGGGCAGGTCGGTGCTGATGGTGACGATCCGGATGTCCGGCGAGATGTTCCGCGCCTCCTCGCTGAAGCGCCGGGTCTCCTTGTCGCAGACCGGCGTGTCCAGCGACGGAACGGCTGAAAGGACCACGACCTTGCCGCGGTAGTCCGACAGGTGGACGGGCGACAGGTCGGTTTTGACGCCGCAGAAGTCGGGCGCGGCGTCGCCGACGCCGATCTGCTGTCCCTTGAGTGTCACCGGGTTGCCGTGCAGCGTGACGGTCTGGTTGCGCTCTGGCATGTCTGGGTCCCCTTTCGTGTTTCGCCCGGTCTGTTCGTGACGTTTCGGGCTTCAGTGTGATTATAGGGGGCGCTTGTGCGACAAGGGGTGCCGCGATCGCCGTCCGCGAGGCGGAAGGAGCTTCGCATCCGGGGCTTATCGCTCCCTTACGGTCGCGGCTCGTTGGCACTGGCAGCGGGAGAGGAAATCGGCGGGGTCGCAGTCGCTGCGGATGCCCAGGCGGGTCAGGGCGAAATCGTAGCGGACCGGGTCGGCCGGGGCGATCTGGCGGAACGCCTCGGTCAGCGCCAGGGCGGCCCGGCCGTCCGGCTGGCGGCGGTCGAGCAGGCCGAGCTGTGTGCCCAGGCGATGCATGTGCGTGTCCAGGGGCACGACCAGCTGGCGCGGGTTGATGCCGTCCCAGCCGCCGGGGTCGACCTCGTCGCGGCGGACGAGCCAGCGGAGCATCAGGTGCAGCCGCTTGCGTGCCCCGCCGCCGCACACGGCGGGGAGCAGGCTGTTGGGGCGCCGGGTCGGTCCGCGGTCCAGCCGCAGCGCCGCGGCGCCGGCGGCGAGGTAGCTGGTGAACCGCTGCAGCGCGGGCAAGACCGTTTCGTCGTCCTGGTGGACTTCGCCGGCGAACGCCTCGCCGAGCGAGTCGTGACGCTCGAGGACCGCCCGCGCGCCGGCGAGCAGTTCCGCCACGTCCAGGTGCGTCGTCCAGCGGTGTTTGAAACCGGCGAAGACCTCCGGCAGGTCCTCCGGGCGGACCCGTTCGAGGAAGCCCCGCGGCGAGGGTCCCATCCGCCCCAGCAGGTTGCGGACGTTGCGGAGGATCATCGCCACCCGGCCGTAGGCCAGCGACGCGGCCAGCAGGGCGACGATCTCGCGGTCGCGCGGGTCGTCGTACTCGTAGAGGAATTCCAGCGGGTCGGGGTGGACGTAGCGGCGGCGGTTGTACTGCTCGTACAGGTCATCCAGCGCCCGGCGAAGCGAGTTGCGGCGTGACTTCAAAGCGAACTGCCTTCATAAACAACAGGATCAACACCGATCGACACGTATTTCATGCTGCATACCGGATGATTTCCACTTCCGCGCCGTTGGCGACGGCGATTTCGGCCCGGCGAAGGACTTCGGCAGTTACTTCTTCGGCCAGATAGTACTCGCCGCAGTTGTCGCAGATCTCTGCGGGGACATCCTTGACGATGATCGTGCTGGCTCCCCGCTGCAGGGGCACGGTGGTTGTCCCCGGTCGGGTTTCGCCGTGCTTGCAGAGCACACAGGTCATGGGCGCCTCCTCGTTCGCATATCCGGGTTCCAGCGACTCGCATCCGGTTCATAGACGGTCACAATATACCCTTTCCGGTCCGAGGAATCATATGCCAGGACCACGTGGAGGGGGCGCCCCCCAACGATGCCCAGCATGAGGCGGCACGGGTAGGGTTGCTCGTCCGGGTACTCGATGATTGGCTCACCTTTCTCTACGACGGCACGGACCTCCTCGGCAGATACCCTCCGCGTAAACATCTGCCGCAGAGCATGGCTGGTAAATACAAGGGATTCTACGACCCACAGTTTGGCCACGGAGCAACCCTCATACACCATTGTCCCCGGCGAAAGGAACGTCCGATTCAGTCATCGGCAAAAGGAGACATTTGGCATCACTTGCCGACCGAACGAAGGACGTACCCGATGGAGCGAGAACAGACGTCTTGCTTGCCCAAGGCGGCCATTTCCGCTACGCTGGCAACGTCTTGGGGCATTTCCCCTTTCGTGCCCGTACGGGACAGGTCGCCGGGCCGACGAATGGCGGCTGGCAGCGTGTGGCAAGAGGACTCGGCATGGACAAATACGTCTGTATCGTATGCGGCTACATCTATGACCCGGAGGTCGGTGACCCGGACAACGGGGTCGCTCCCGGCACGCCGTTCGAAGAGATCCCCGACGACTGGGTCTGTCCGCTGTGCGGCGTGGGCAAGGACGAGTTTGAGCC
>JAWLBS010000276.1:0-7093 GCA_041687575.1 Phycisphaerae bacterium
CCATAACGCCGGCTCCGTCTTCGGTCGCGGGTCGTCCGCGGAAAGTGACGCCAGCCGGTCCGTCTCGCACTGCCGGAGATATCCGACCATGCGCGTGCTTCTGGTGAACCCGGCGGATCCTCGTATTCAGGGCTACCATACGATCGGCAGCAAGATTCCGCACCTGGGCCTGCAGGTGCTCGCCCGGCAGACCCCCGCCGAGCACACCGTCGAGATCGTCGATGAGATTTTCGGGCAGGACAAGACCGAGCCGACGATCCGGTCCGGCCGGTACGATCTGGTCGGCGTGACCGCCTTCACCTGCAGCGTGGTCCGGGCCTACGAGATCGCCGGGATCTGTCGCCAGGTAGGAGTGCCCGCGATCCTGGGCGGGCCGCACGCGTGGGCCTGCCCGGACGAGGCGGCCGCGTTTTTCGACAGCGTCGCGATCGGCGAATGCGACGAGATCTGGCCGCAGATCCTCGCCGACGCCGCCGCCGGCCGGCTCGAAGCCCGCTACGAGGGCAGCTTTCCGTCGCTGGAGGGGCATGTCGGGCGGTCGGACCAGCGGGCCGAGGTGCTCAACGGCCGGTACGACGTGGCGACGATCCAGACCAGCCGCGGCTGCCCGGTCGGGTGCGACTACTGCAGCGTGACCCGCTTCAACGGCTCGCCGATCCGCCGCCGACCGACCGACGAGATCATCGAAGAGTGGAACGCGATGTCCCGGCCGTTCGCCTTCGTGGTCGACGACAACTTCTTCGGGGTCGGCCCCAAGCATGCCGCCGAGGCCAAGGACCTGCTGCGGGCGATCATCGCGCGTGGCAAAAAGAGGCTCTGGTTCAGCCAGACCTCGATCAACATGGGCGACGACCTGGAGGCGCTGCAGCTGGCGTACAAGGCGGGTTGCCGGGGGATGCTCGTCGGCATCGAGAGTTTCAATCCGGAAAACCTCAAGGCCTTCCACAAGGGCCTGAACCAGAAAAACGTCGACCGCTACAGGGACCTGGTCGCCAACTTCCACAAGGCCGGCGTGAGCGTCTTCGGGGCGTTCATCATCGGCGGCGAGTTCGACACGCCCGACACGGTCGTCGAGACGGCCGCCAAGGCGGTGCAGATCGGCGTGGACACCATCCAGATCACCAATCTGACGCCCCTGCCGCGGACGAAGCTGTTCGACCGCTACATGGAGCAGGGGCGGATCACGGCCTGCAACTTCCCCGAGGACTGGCGGCGGTACACGTTCATCGAGACGGTCTTCAAGCCGGCGAAGATGACCGCCGGTGAGCTCGACGAGGCGGTCTTCAAACTTCGCTGCGCCGCCGCGGCTGAAAGGTGGGTCTGGAAGCGGACACTGCGGACGCTGTTTTCCACCCGTTCGCTGACGACGGCGATCTTCGTGCACGGGATGAACAGCGGCTTTAAGCGGTTGGCGCGGCGGCTGGTTGCCGAGGACGCCCCGCGGTTCGGCAAGATCTTTGCCCGCCATGAGTTGGATCTGCGGTTGCGCCGGGCGTTTACCATGATGGGCACGTAACGTCCCGCACAGCGCCCCTATAATCCGGTAACAGAACGATCTCTTGCTTCCAACAGGCCTGAATCAGCCGGGGGGCCCGGCTTCTTGGAGGTGCATCATGGTCGCTGCGACCGCACTGAGTCGCATGAAATCGCACGCCTGGCCGGTCAGCATGTTTCCGGTCACCGAGGACGTCGCGGGGCTTCGCATCTACCTGGTCAATGCCTACTTCATCGGCACGCCCGACGGGGATGACCGCTCGTGGGTGCTGGTGGACACGGGGTTGCGACGGTCGGCGGGCAGCATCATCCGCGCCGCCGAAAAGCGGTTCGGCCGCGATACCCACCCCGTGGCGATCGTGCTGACGCATGGCCATTTCGACCACGTCGGCACGGCCGCGGAACTGGCCGACCATTGGGACGTGCCGATCTACGCTCACGAGAAGGAGTTGCCGTTTTTGACCGGCCAGCAGGACTACCCGCCGCCCGATCCGACCGTCGGCGGGGGGATGATGGCCTACATGGCCAGTGCGTATCCGCACGCGGGGGTCGACCTGGGCGAGCGCGTCCGGGCGTTGCCGGCCGACGGGCACGTGCCGCTGCTGCCGGGCTGGCGGTGGGTCCACACGCCCGGGCACGCGCCGGGGCACGTGTCGCTGTATCGCGACCACGACCGGGTGCTGGTGGCCGGCGACGCGTTCACCACGACCAACCAGCAGTCGAGCCTGGCGGTGCTGACGCAGTACCCGAAGGTCTACGGCCCGCCGACGTACTACACGCCGGACTGGGCGATGGCCCGCGAGTCGGTCGAGCGGTGCGCCCATCTCATGCCGGCCGTCGCGGCGACCGGCCACGGTCTGCCGATGTACGGCGAGCGGCTGGAGCGTGGCCTGGAGGCGCTGGCCCGCGACTTCGACGAGGTGGCGGTGCCCCGGCAGGGCCGGTACGTGCACGCCTACGACAGCCGCCGGCCGGAGAGGAAGTCGCCGCTGCGGCTGGTGGCGAAGGAGAACCGGTCTGCGCTGATCGGCCTGGGGATTGCCGCTGGCGTGGGGGCTGCGTGGTGGGCGATCAGCAGACGCCGGCGCTGGCATTGACATCGCTTGCGCCAAGTGCTATCTATGATGGTGTCCATGTGCTCATAAGGAACAGGCCCATGACGCCGCAGCGCCGATATTTCTGGTCGTGGTCGTTTACCTTTAGCGGCTTTACGTGCCGCCGGTGCTTCATGGGCTAGACGATCGAGACTCGAAGATCCAAGGCTCCCGGAGGCATCGGCAGGTGCCCGCGGGAGCCTTTTTCGTTTATGCCGTAACGCTGACTCGGACGCAAGGAAGACACGATACGCCGCACCTGTAATCAGGAGCCCGAACGACCATGCTCGATATCCGCACCATCCGCCAGGAGCCCGACCGGATCCGCCAGGCCGCCAAGGACAAGCGCATCGCCTTCGACGTCGATGCCCTGCTCGCCCTCGACGACCGCCGTCGGCAGATCCAGCAGGAACTCGACGCCCTACGCCACGAGCAGAAAAAGGCCGGCGAGACGATCGGCCGGCTCCGCGGCAAGGGCAAGAAAGGCGGCGCAGCTGCAGAGACCGAGGACGTCGAGGCGCAGCTGGCCGAGACCCTGAGGCAGATGGAGCAGGTCAAGGCCCGCGCCAAGCAGCTCGACGAGCAGGCCCAGCAGGTCCAGCGGGACTTCGACGCGCAGATGCTTCGCGTGCCGCAGCCGCCGGCTGACGACGTGCCCGTCGGCAAGGACGACACCGAAAACGTCGAGATCCGCTGCGTCGGCGAGGTGCCGGCCTTCGACTTCGAGCCGAAGGACCACGTCCAGCTCGGCACGGCCTTGGGCATCATCGACGTCGAGCGGGGCGTCAAGGCCTCCGGCAGCCGCAACTACATCCTCAAGGGCGACGGCACGCTGCTGCACATGGCGGTGCTGCGGTTCACGCTGGATACGCTGCTGGCCAGGGGCTTCACCCCGATGACCGTGCCGGTGCTCGTCCGCGATTCCCTGATGTACGGCACGGGCTACTACCCCGGCGGCGAGGAGCAGGCCTACCGCTGCGAGCGCGACGAGATGAGCCTGGTCGGTACCGCCGAGGTCCCGCTGACCGGCTACCACAGCGACGAGGTGCTGGCCGAGGACGAACTGCCCAAGCGGTACTGCGCGTGGAGCAACTGCTTCCGCCGCGAGGCGGGCGCCGCCGGCAAGGACACCTACGGCCTGTACCGCATCCACATCTTCGAGAAGATCGAGCAGGTGATCGTCTGCAAGGCCGACCAGGCGACCAGCATCGAGCACCACCAGGAGATCCTCCGCAACGCCGAGGAGGTGGTCCAGGCCCTGAAGCTGCCCTACCGGGTGGTCAACGTCTGCACCGGCGACCTGGGCCAGGGGCAGGTGCAGAAGTTCGACATCGAGACGTGGATGCCCAGCCGCAAGAGCTACGGCGAGACCCACAGCGCCAGCCGGTTCTACGACTTCCAGGCCCGCCGGCTGAACCTGCGGTACCGCGACGGCGACGGCAAGCTGCAGTTCTGCCACACGCTGAACAACACCGCCATCGCCAGCCCGCGGATCCTGATCCCGCTGCTGGAGAACTACCAGAACGCGGATGGGACGGTGACGATCCCCGAGGTGCTCCGCCCGTACATGGGCGGCCGGGAGAAGATTGGATAGATGTCGTTCGAGGGAAGGGAAAGAGGACGGTAACAATGAGTGCCAGCGGTTCCGTGGATCCCGTGGTTGCGGCCTGCGCGTCAGGCCAGGAGGTGCGCGAGACGCCCGGCTGCGCAGCGGCCGGTGCCTCGCGGGGCTTTACGTCGTCGCGGAGGTGGGTTTGGCGTTAGTCGATCGCCCCTTGTGCGGGCCGGGCGATCGGCGGGAAGTTGCAGCAAGCCGCCCGACGAACGAAACGATACGGGATTCACTGGAGTCGAAGCCATGATTGTTGTTATGCAGCCGGGGTCCACGCAGGAGCAGGTCGATCACGTCGTGGACCTTGTCAGGCACATGGGCCTGAAGGATCACGTCATCACCGGGACCAACCGCACCGTCGTCGCCTGTATCGGCGACAAGCGGATGGTCGACAAGACCGCCATCGAGACCGCCGTCGGCGTCGAGAAGATCGTGCCGATCCTCTCGCCCTATAAGGTCGCCAGCAAGGAGGTCCGTCAGGAGCCCAGCGAGGTCCGCATCGGCCGCAACGGCGCGGTGGTCGGGGGCAAGCGCCTCTCGATCATGGCCGGCCCGTGCAGCATCGAGGACCGCACGATGCTCCTGGAGGCCGCCCATGCGATGAAGGAGGCCGGGGCGATGGCGCTGCGGGGCGGGGCGTTCAAGCCGCGGACCAACCCCTACAGCTTCCAGGGCATGGGCGAAAAGGGGCTGGAGATCCTCGCCGAGGCCGGCCGGGCAACGGGCATGGCGGTGGTCACCGAGGTGATGAGCATCGAGCAGGTGTCCGTGGTCAGCCGCTACGCCGACGTGCTGCAGATCGGCACGCGGAACATGCACAACTTCAACCTGCTGCAGGCGGTCGGGGCGACCAACAAGCCGATCCTGCTGAAGCGCGGCTGGAGCGCGACGCTGGAGGAGTTCCTGCTGGCGGCCGAGTACATCATCGACGCCGGCAACCCCAACGTGATCCTGTGCGAGCGGGGCATCCGCACGCACGAGACGCACGTCCGCAACACCCTCGCCCTGGCGACGGTGCCGGCCGTCAAGCGGGAGAGCCACCTGCCGATCATCGTCGATCCGTCGCACGGGACGGGGCACGCCTACCTGGTATCTTCGATGGCCAAGGCGTCTGTCGCGGCCGGGGCCGACGGCGTGATGATCGAGGTCCACCCCGACCCCGAGCGTGCGCTGACCGACGGCGCCCAGTCGATCGACCTGGCGGAGTTCGCCAGCCTGATGAGGGACCTGGCGCGGATCGCCGAGGCGGTCGACCGGACGCTGTAGGGCCTGTCTCAGGGGCGCGGGATGACAACATGACAACGTGACAACGTGAAGGCGTGAAGGCGTGACAAGGTGACCGGGTGGCAAGGTGACAAGGTGAAACGGCAGGGGACAGGTGACAGCAGACTGGGTTTCGAGGGGGCGGGTATCGGAAGAAAGGTTTCGGGTGCTACGGTCCTGCGATCTTCCACGACGAAGTCGTCGTTTGGCGAAACCGGGCATGTCACGGTGTACTTGTTGTTTGGGGAAGCCGGAAGCAGGGCCGTGCTTTGGATCAGGCTGTCATCGGTGCCCCGGCTACGAATCGAAAGTGACCGTCGGCGGCGACTGTGGAGTGCGGCGCCGCCAGACGCCGCTTTGCATTTTGTACGGGCCTCAGGGGGCCTCGCGACGTCCGCAAGGCCCGTTGGCGGCAGGCGCCCCCGCGTGTGCGACTCCCGGACGTCCGCGGGCGATTGCCGGAGGCCCGTGAGCGATTCGCGGAGGCCCGTGAGCGATTCGCGGAGGCCCGCGAGCGATTCGCGGAGGCCCGCGAGCGATTCGCGGAGGCCCGCGAGCGGCTCGCGGAGGCCCGCGAGCGATTCGCGGAGCCCCGCGAGCGATTCGCGGAGGCCCGCGAGCGATTCGCGGAGGCCCGCGAGCGACTCGGGGAGCCCCGCGAGCGGCTCGCGGAGAGCGGGGAGTGATTCCCGGAGGGCGGGGAGCCATTCCCCGCTGGCGGGGAGTCGTTCCCGGAGGGCGGGAAGTCATTCCCGGAGAGCGGGGCGTCACTCGCCGCCGTCGGGGGGACGCTCGCCGCCGGCACTGCTGCCGATCCTGCGCGGCCGCAAGCTGCGCCGCTATGGACTGCGGTCCTCGACCCTGAGGCTCTCGGACCCGAGGGGCGCCGCCAGACGCCGCTTCGTATTTCGTACGGGCCTCGGAGGCCGCCAGCGGACAGGAGCCATCGGCGGCGATATCCAGCGCGGCGGCAGCGACACCGCTCTGCATTCCGCCAGCTCGCCGGTGCGGGCTGATATGGCAGAAGGTCACGCCACCGCCAGCACGTCGATCCGTTCCAGCAGCGCCTCCGCCTGCCCGCGATCGACCCCGGGCACCGGCCCGGCCGCGGCGGCAGTGGCGGCGGCGACCGCGAGGCGCAGGGCCTCGGCATCGGGGCGGCCCTGGTGCAGGCCGGCGAGGTACCCGGCCAGCAGGACATCGCCGCAGCCGACCGTGCTGACGATCTGGCACGCCTCGCCGGCGCAGCGGCCGTACAGGGTGGTCTCGCGCGAGAACAGGTAGGCGCCCTGCGCGCCGCAGCTGAGCAGGATCCGCTCGACAGCGCCGCCCCGATTCTGCCATGGATGCTCGCCGTCGGTGCCGGCGACCTTGCGGTCCGGGGGCGTGGGGCGCGGCCCCTCGCCCAGGACCAGGGCCTGGCCGCTGACCAGTTCGCGGTTGGCGGCGATCAGGTCGTCGTCGGAGCGCATCGACCGGCCGAGCAGCTCCTCGAACTCCGCCCGGTTGGGCTTGATCAGCCAGACGCCGCTCTGCAGGGCCCGCGCCAGGGCCGGCCCGGCGGCATCGACAGCGACATCGCTGCCGGCCTGGCGGCACAGCGTCAGCAGTTCCGCGAACTCGCCCGGCT
>JAWLBS010000277.1:0-7046 GCA_041687575.1 Phycisphaerae bacterium
TTGTGGCGGTAGCCGGCGAAGAGGAGTTCGTTCTGTTTGGTCGTGCCGCTGGTCCAGTAGTTGGCGATTGGGGTCCAGTTGGCGTCGAGGAAGGTCGCGCGGCCGTAGGGATCGTACAGGTAGCGTTCGACGACGGCGCCGGTTTTGTCGGCCAGGGCGGTGACGTTCATGTTGGCGTCGGTGAGGTAGAACAGCCGCTCGTCGCCGGCGTCCCAGCAGTCGCCGTCGCCGGTGGTGTCCTCGGCGCGGAAGATCGGGGCGTCGATGTAGCGGTGCGACCAGGCGTACTGATACTTCAGCACGCCCGCGATCGCCAGCGGGTCGGCCTGCACGCCGTCGGTCTGCCGCTCCTCAACCACCTGCCACCTGTTGTTGTAGTAATAATCCCGCCGGACCCAGTTCTCGCCGCTGGGCAGCAGCTTACCCACCCGCCGGTTGACGCCGTCGTAGAGGTATTCTACCACAAGCGTATCCGTGCCGGTATCCAAAGTGCCGTTGGCGTTGGTGTCGCGGTAGACCTTGCGGAGGCGGTTCCAGGCGTCGTAAACACAGAGCAGGGCGCTGGATGCGGTGTATTCGTCGCCCGGGGCCGGGGCGTAGACGGTGTTGCCGGCGGCGTCGTACTTAGGCTCCGGCCAGTACGGGGGCATGTAATGCTCGATGTCTGTGATCTCGTTGGCCAGGTTGTGCGTACGGCTCTGGTCGATGTCGTCCGGCGTGCCGTCGCCGTCCTCATCGACACCGAGCCCTGACCAGTTGCCCACGGGGTCCAGCGACCAGTCCTGGCCCCGGACACGGTCGCCGTTGGCGGTGGGGACAGACGACTTGGTGCCGTCGAGGTTGCCCCGGTGGAATTGCGTGAGGCGATTCAGGCCATCGTAGTAGTATTTCTCGTCCTTCTTGTCGGTGTTAAGCTGGTTTTCCTTGTACAGGCGGTTGCCGCTGAGGTCGTAGCCGTAGCTGTAGAGGTCACGATCGGCGGGGACGGTGCCGTGGTGGTGCCAGAGCTGGCGGACGACGCGGCCGAAGCGGTCGAAGCCGGCGTAGGTGCCGCTGGTCTGGCCGAAGTAGTCCAGGCGGAGCTTGGGGTAGTTGGTGCCGTCGGTGTTGCTGACGAAGTCCTCGACGACGAGCCGGCCGGCGCCGTTGTAATGGTAGCGGGCGAAGACGTTTGCATCGCCAGTCCCCGGCACCGAATTGTTCGCGACAGAGGTGGGCCTGGAGATCTTGTGGCCGGTGCCGGAGCCGTAGCCTTCGTCGAGGTAGAGGGTATGTAGAGCGGTGCCGCCGGCGGGGTAGGTCATCGCGCGGTAGCGGCGGCCGTTGGTAAAGACGTCGTTGCTGCTGGTGTCGTCGTACCAGTAGGTTACCTTCAGCGATGTGTCGGAGTTGACGGCTCCGTTGTGCTCCTGATACTCCCTGTAGGGCGTGCCGAAGCCATCGTACGTCCAGCGAACGCCGTTGCGGGCGGTGGTGCAGGCGGTGTTGCCGTAGGAGGTCACCTCGTACTGGCGGCCCAGACTGTCGTAGCTGTACTGCATGGCGAGGACGTGGTCGTCGACGCCGGTTCCGGCCTGCGTGACTCGCTGCCTGATGAGACGGCGATAGGTCGTGTCGTAGTCGAACTCGATGGTGGTGGCCGTCTGGCCGGTATGGGCCTGGCTGACGCGCTTCCAGGGCGTGCCGTCGAGGTTGTAGAAGATCTTGACGTTGTCATTGGTCGCGTCGCCGTCGGGGTACTGGACCATGGTGACGGTGGTGGCGCTATACGGGCTGCGGTCGGCGTTGTAGTAGCTGTAAGTCGTGGTCTGATCGTCGGATGACGAGGAACCGCACAGGGCCACCAGGGCCGTGATGCCGGCCGGTCCATAGACGTACTTGGTGACCTGGTCCTTGGACTTGTCCGAGGCATCCGAGGCGGTCGTCTCGTCTGCGGGAGCGAAGTTGGCGTAGTTCTCGACGACGTGCGTGCGCCGGCCGAGGGCGTCGTAGAAGACCTTCTGCACCTTGCCGGCGGGGTCGGTGAGGGAGAGCATTTGGCCGGTTACGGCATCATAGGCGTACTGGGTGACGAGAACGCTGGCGCTGGAAGTGGGGGCGCTGCTGTCTCGACTGGAGGGGGCTGCGGCGTATTTCCACTGGTTGTTGGTGACCTTGTCGCCAACCTTGCGCTGCGCCAGCCTCAAGTTGCCCGACACGACGGCGATGCAACGGTAGACGGCGTGCCGGCCGTCCGACTGTGTGCGGGACAGGACCAGCCGCTCGAGCAGATCCGGGGCCGCTGTGCGAACCTTCGCGCACCATCGGTCGAACAACTCGCCCCTGGCGTCGAAGTCCAGAATCTCCGCGTTGAGCGAAGCCTGTCCGCAGAGAATGCAGAGGGCGTCGGGGCTGTTCGCCATCCAGGCCGACAGTTCGGCCTCGGTGGGCAGTCTCTTCTGATACTGCTTCCACCGGCCCACAGCCGGGCGCTTCTCGGCACGCCTGGCGGGCAGCACGCAGAGACCCGCCGACAGGTAGGCGCGGGCGGCTTCAGGAAGCGTCACTGGTCACCTCCACGCCGAGTTTCGTCATGCCATCGACCTTGCGATGACAAAGCCGGCACAGCCAGTACACTCGCAATGGCTGGTGGTAGTCCGGGTGATGCATCTCGATGTCAGTCGTAGCGCCGCAGAAGTAGCATGGCTCCTTGCGCAGACGTCCGTCTCGCAAAGCGTTTCCGGCAGCCGTTCGCGCACGGTACTTGTGGGCTTCATCCTCTTTCTGCCGCTTAGCAAATGCCTGCCGCCCGGCGATTCTGTCGGGGCGTTGGGCTCTCGTCCGGTCGTAGTTGCGGTAGTAGTCCACCCGCTTCCGGCGGTTCTGGATGCTGTCCAAGCGAGAACATTCCATGCACTTGTTGAGATGGCCGTCCGCCATGCGAGGATGCTCATAGAAGTCGGTCAGCGGCAACACGCGAAGGCACTTGAAGCATGTCTTGTGCATGATCGTGGTCCTCAGAACGGGATTTCGCCGTCGTCGATGTACTCGTATTCCGGCAGATTGCCGTCGTCGTGCTCGTCGCCGCCGTCCAGCCTTGGCGGAATCGGCCCGAGCTGGTGGTTGACGATGCGGTCGTACCTCTCCCCGGTGACGGATTGGACGGTGATCGCGAGCGTGGGCGCTACGCCCCCGGCCTCGCAGATCTCGACGGCCTGCTCGACGGTGCCGGGGACCGGCTCGTGCGACCGCAACTTCCACCAGGCCTCCGCCTTGCCCCTGGCGTAGCCGGTGTGCTCGAAGCAGACCCACTCGCTGCGGTAGTCGTTGAAGCCGACGCGGTAATCGATCCGCATGGTCCGCGGGTGTCCCTCGGGCGCGTCGCGCTTCACGTGGACGCCGTAGTAGACCTCGCTGACCGGGTGCTCCGTCTCGGTGACCTCGCCCGACAGCACGCCCGCCGTCGTGGCCTCGCGCTCGTGCTTCTCGCGTTCGCGGGCCGGGAACTCGTACCCGCACTCCGGGCAGACGGCATAGGCGGCGTGGATCACCGCCTGGCACTGCGGGCACTCCTTGGCCGGCGCTTCACCGCCGCCATTGGCGCGGTCCTTGACCTGCAGCGCATCGACCGGCCCGTGGCGGAGGATGTTGCCCCCGAAGTCCAGGACCAGGCAGTTGCCCGCAGGGGCGCTGCTGTTTGCACCACTGGCACTTGCGGCGCGTCCGCTCCAGGGTCCGCCACGGCGCCATCACATCCACGTCATCGATGACTTCGAGTCGAATGCCGCTCATGGCTCCTCCCCCGCCACAATGGCCGCCGTGCGGGTACAGGGCTTTCGCATCAGTTCATGCTCCCGCCGCACAATGGGCACCTGCCCAGCGGCATCTCCAGGACCTCGACGTTCAGCCGGCCGCCGGGCACCACGCCGCGCCGCCGCGTGAGAAGCAGGTCGATCTGACTGTCGTCCTCGTAGATGCCCGCGTGCTGGAGCGAGTCGCACACGCTCTTCTGAAGATTGTCGAGGTCACGAACGCGTCGATCCGGCGGGAAGGCGTCCATGCACAGGGCGATTCGCCCGCCGGATGGCGGCTTTCGCGGCCCCCCGCCGCCCAGGAGGGCCCGGACGTTCCGGCGGAATGCCCGGCCCTCCCGGCTGATCAGCGTGCGCGGACCCACGCGACGCCAGTAGTGGTTGATGCTCGGCGGATATGGTAGTTCGAGTATCGCCATGGATCACCACTTGGCGTCACGCTTGGCCCAGCCGGTCTCGCTGAGCTTCTGAATCAGGACGACCACCGCGCCGATGAGGGGCATCAGCGGGCCATAGATCATCGCGAAGAGGATCGCGCCCAGGTGGTCCATGCGCGTCCACGCCGTCAGGCCGGAAACTCGATTGATCCACCGGCAGGAGAGGTATCCGACCGGAATGCTGGCAATCCACAGACAGACGAAGATGATTCCGTTCACTGAATTCTCCTTTGGGTTAGCGCTTCCATGGCGGGGTTGCGGAGTTGACGGGCGCCTGCTGGGGCTTGCCGGCGGCGGCCGCCTTAGGCTCGTAGCCCCTGATCTCGTTGGTCAGTTCGCCGGTGTCCTCGCGCTTCTTGACCTTGACGGTGATCAGCAGCGGGATGTTGTGCAGTTCCACGCTGTCACGCGGCTGCATGACGCCCACCGCGCGGCACAGGGCCGACAGTTCGCTGCGAGCGATCTTGACCGCCGTGGCGTTCGGGTTGTTGAGGTTGAGCCGCGCCCACAGGACGCGGTTGCGGTACTCGCCCTCCAGCACGGTGAACGTCATCTGGAGGTAGTTGCCCGCGCCGTTCTTGGTGGCCTTCATCTCCGATTCGGTGATCGCCGCCACGTACTTGCCGGCGGGGATCGCCTCGAAGGATGCGGTCGGTTCGACTTGCGATGCGTCAAATCCATTGAGGTTTGCCATGTTCAGTTTTCCTTCGTGTTGGTGTTCTGATTGCTGGACATGGCCGCCATCAGGGCCGGCCACGAGAGTTCCACCTCCGCCGGCAGGCCGTAGCGGTTCTTGGCCAGCACGACGTTGCTGCCCTCGGTCTTAAGCACGCGGCGTTCGCCGTCACGGACGGCGTACAGCACGCAGTCGGCCCACTCGATGAAGGGAGGCGCGATCCAGTGCGGCAGGTCGGGCGCCGCCAGGCGGATGTCGAAGCCTTCCGGCGTGGTCATCTTCGTGTTGGCCGCGTGGGCCAGCAGGATGATCGCGGCGCCGCCGTTGGAGATGGCGTTGAGCATCGGCAGCAGGTCGCGATAGACGATGTTGGCGACGATCTCCCGCGCCTTGAAGTACCCGCCGTGGGCGGTGCCCAGCGTGTTGGTGATGTCGTTGGGCGCCTTGCCGTCCAGGTCCATCACCACGTGCTCGATGATCCGCTGGACCATCCAGTCGATGGTATCAATCGCCACGGCCTCCAGGCCCTCCGGCGGCGAGGACGCCAGTTCCACCAGCCACTTGCGCATCTCCGGCCAGCTCTGGAGGTACGGCGTCCGCGTGAGGTTCGGCACCGCGCCGGCGCCGTTTTCGCAGTCGATCAGCAATGCGTTCGCCGAGGCGGCGAAGGTCGTCTTGCCCGTGCCCGGCTGTGCGTAAACGATCATCTTGGGCGGCGCGGGCACCGTCGTCCTGATCAGTGAGTTCATCAATGTCATCCGATTCTCCTTGTTCCTGTTGACTGTCGTCTCGATTGCACGCTGGCCGGCCGGCCTCACTGGCGGAGGCGGGAGTCGAACCCGCCCTGGGCTGCCCCGGTCGCCTGGCCCGCGGGCATAGACGCCACACACACCACGTTCCGCCGAAAGCGCCCGGGCGGCGGCAGGGAGTCGGGCTTGATGAGTGGGGGAAGCCCACTCCGGCCACATGACCCGCCCGGGCGCGAGATGCGTTATCCGTCGTTCATTGCACTTCTCTCCTCAGGGCCAGGCACTTCGGGCGGTGGGAATCGAACCCGCCCGGCGATCGGTCCGCCGTCGCCAGAACTCGAACCATCGCCACGCCGCGCCTCAGCTCGCCTTGCCATGCCGCGCCACGCACCGCCGAGCCGCGCCATGCCTTTACTCAGAGGCAGAGGACTCGCTCCTCCTCGTAGCCGTCGGGCCATACATCCATTCGCCGGCACTCCACGAGCCGCTCGATGGCCGCCTCGTTCTCGCGCCGGCACTGGTCCAGCGTCTCCGGCGAGACCAACCACACTCCCGCGCGATAAGGGGGCTTCTTCTCGACGCCGATGACGCGAACCGTCGCGAGCACGCCGGTGGCGGCCTGGAGGACGGACCTGTAGAAACTCATCTGATGGACGTAGCCGTACCGGCGGGCGTCGGGGACAAGGAAGTCGGCGTCATCCAGGGTCTTCAGGTCGATGATGCCCTCGCGAGGGTTGAGCCAGTCGATCCTGATCTGGCAGGGCACGTCGCAATACTCGGCCCGCGCCACGCCCTCGGCGACGCCTTCACCGAGCAGTTCCATCGCCCATTGGTTCCGAGCGACTCCGGCCGCCAGATTCTCGACAAGCCCGGCCTGCTCCAACGTCAGAACCGGCTTGCCCTGCGCCGCGGCCCACTCGGCGAACTTGATGGTGTTGCCGCCGTAGGGCTTCTCGGTCTTGGGATTGATCGGGCCGCCGACGGCGAATCGCCGCTCGAACTCGTCGCGGCCCTCCAGGATGCGGCAGTGGGCGGCGTCGCCGATCAGGTAGGCCGGGCGCTCGTCGTTGGGGATGATGCCCAGCGTCCTCTGTCGGTACAGCAGGGGCGACTTGCGGAAATCCGCCAAACCGTGGCTGTTAAGATACTCGCCCGCCCTGGCGTGGTATTCATCGGCCGGCTCGGCAATCAGAACGCCCAGGTCTATCAAGGTCTCTTCCATGATTCTCCTCTTCGAGGCCGCCCGGACTCGTTCTTCCGCGTCCGGGCGGCCTCATCACCAGCTGCTCCTATTTCTCTACATTTGCGGCAGGGGCCGATCCTTTTCGCGCCAGGTCAAAATTCCTGTAGCCCCGCCTCCCGGAAATGCTCCCGGATGCGGGCCATGGCGCGG
>JAWLBS010000278.1:0-7043 GCA_041687575.1 Phycisphaerae bacterium
CTCGCCCGTCTCGGCTACCGCGTGACCGGCCTGGACATCCGCAGCGACCCCGAGATCCTCACCGCCTGGCGGACCGCCCGGACCCGCTGCGAGGGCCTCACCTTCGTCGCCGGCGACGCCACCCGCCTGCCGCTGACCGGCCCGTTCGACGTTGTACTGTTATTATATAACAGCCTCGCCCTGTTTCACACGAACGACGTGGCGGTCGACCTGTTCACCGAGGTCCGCCGCCTGCTTGCGCCCGGCGGGGTGTTTGTCGTCGACAACATCTGCCGCACCCTCTGGTCCGAGATCGCCGCCGGGCGCTACGCCGACGGGATCAGCGAGGACGGCCTGTGGCAGATGACCTGGCTGGCCGGCCGCAACGTCTTCGCGCTGCGCTATGGCGACCAGGTCCGGCCCGCCCGCCCCCAGCCGCGCCGCGGCGAGACGCTGTACCGCGCCTGGAGCCTCGACGAGCTCGCCCTGCTGTGCCGCCTGACCGGCTGGCAAATCGACCCGGCCAGCCAGAAGCGCCCCCTGCTGCTCGCCCGGCCGGTGTAGGTCCGGCGTCGCCGCACCCGGCATTGGACCGTGCAGCGGGAAAAAATCGCTTGCCCCCCCGCTGCACGTATCTTACCTTTCTTGAGCCAGGACAGGGCCGGCCAGAACCGGCGGCCGGCAAGACTACCGGCGACGAGGAGATGCCGACGGCAGGATCGAGTCAGGCGTCAATGTTCAAGACGGGACTCGAAGGCTTGCCAGGGGTATTGGGTACCCCCAGAGGTGTCGGACCGGAGAATCGTCGGACAGACAGTGCGGCCGGGGCGGTAGTCGATGGCCTCGCTCCCGTGTGCGAAGGAGGGGATCACGGGCGAGATGCATCGGTCCGGTCCTGGAGAATTTGAAACCCCGCTGCGATGCACAGGTGCGGCGGGGTTTTTTATGTTATTATAAAGGCGTTATCGGACAAGGCTGTCAGGCGATCGGTCAGACCCGTCGCCGCAGGGCGATGATGGAGATGTCGTCCTCGCATGCGCCGCTCTTGCGGCCCTGCCACCAGCGGTAGCGGACCTGATCGAGCGCAGCCGGGATGTGCCCCCGGCGGATGGCGCCGAAGTTGACCAGCGACTGGCCGGCCGCAGGGCCCCCCAGCGCCTGCTCGCAGTCGATCAGCCGCTCGAGCCCGTCGCTCCAGAAAACCAGGGATTCGTCGGGGTCAAGGTCCAGGACCGTCGTCTCGAAACCGTTGCCCGGCTCGATGCCGACCAGCCGACCCGGGCACATCACCGGCTCGACCGCCCCGCCCCCGCGGACCCGCATCGGGATCGGCGAGCCGCCGCGGGCCAGGCTGACCCGGCCGCTCAGCAGATCGACCAGCACGCACACGGCCGCGACGAACATCGGCTCGCTCGGCTGGCGGGCCAGCAGCAGCTTGTTCAGCAGCGCCAGTGAACGGCCCGGGCTTCGCGGCTCGTGCCGCTTGCCGTCCCAGGCCACCCGGCGCAGCTGCGGCTGCAGGTGGGCCGCCAGCATCGCCGCGGCCACCCCGTGACCGGTCGCGTCGACCAGCCAGACCGAAAGCCACCGCCGCCCGAACGGGGTCACGTCGATGATGTCGCCGCAGACGGTCCCGGTCGGCAGCACGGCCGAACCGATCTCGAACGTCCCGAATCGCTGGAAGGACTTGGGCAGGAACTGCTGCTGGATCTGGCCGGCCAGGTCGAGGTCCAGGTCGGCCGCGGGCGTCTCGGTCGTCTCGAGCGGGTCGGACTGGCGAGGGGCGAACAGCGACAGGTCGTCGACGAACTCCTGCCTGCGGCGCAGGAGCTCCTGCTGCCGGCTGCGGGATCGGTCCCGGGCGATGTTGCTCAGACTGCTCAAGTGCCTGTCCTCGATTGGGCCGTGGCGGCCACGCGACGGGTCGCTGCAAAAGGACGCTCTACCAAGACATCGGAGGTCCACAGGCGGGCCTTTAGCTGGCACGGCAGTCGGGGCATTGGGGGCGAGGTGCACGCTTCGTCTGGTGGCAGTGAAGTCCGAGGTGGGTTGTCAGGGGTCTGACCCCGAAGCGAACGTCTCCCGGCGGTCTCAACGCCGGGATTTCGTGGCGGCCTGCGTACCTGTGCACTTCACTGGGGTCTGACCCCGTGGGATCCGAGCGGCACGGCGGGGTTTACCGCTCCCTCACGGTCGCGGCTCGTTGAGGCAGGACCGTGAAGCCCCTCGCAGCGTTTGCCCAAGGGGTCGGCCCCCCGGCAGGCCCCAATCCGGGCAATTCCGTCGTCCCTGACGGGACTGCAACAACAGAAACAACAACCCAAAGCATTGGAGCCCAGCCGACCCCGCCTTGGAAAGGCGGGGCTACGTTCGGTCGCCCCTGCCGGGGCTTGAAAAACAAAGACAACAGCACCCCGCACATACCGCCGAAACCACCCGCGAAAAGTGTCACGCACCCGAGGGTGAACGCCGCGGCGAGGTTCTATTGTCGATGTCGGGGCGTTGCTTTACAATCGGGTAGGCACTGAAAAACAGGTGGGCCATACCATGTCACTCATCGATCAACGCGTTCGAACGGCTCGCTGGCGACTGTGGGTCAACCGGTACCTCCACTACCTGGGCATCTGCCTGGCCTGGGCGGGGGCGGCCTGGCTGATTGTCATCGTGGTGCAAAAGACCTTCCTGCCGGATCTGCCCTCCGGCTACGCCGCCCTGGCAGCCGCCGCGGCCGCCGTCGTGGCGGCGCTGGTGTGGCTGATCCCGACGGCTGAGGACCGGATCACCGCCGCGATCGCCCTGGATCAGGCCGGGGCCATCAAGGAGCGGCTCTCGACCGCCTTGTACCTGCGGGCCTCGTCGGACCCGTTTTCGCAGGCAACGGTGGCCGATGCCGAGCGGACGGCCGCGATGATCCAGGTCCGCAGCGCCCTGCCGCTTCGCTACCCGCGGCGGGTGCGCCTGGCGGCAGCGGGCTGGGGGGCGGCGCTGCTGGTGCTGTGGCTGCTGCCGACGTTTGACGTGACCGGCCAGCTCCAGGCCCGCCAGCAGCGGCAGGAGGCCGAGAAGAAGCAGCAGGAAATCGTTGCCCGGCAGGTCGAGCAGATCCGCCAGGCCCGCGAACAGCTCCAGAAAAGCAGCAAGCCCGACACCGAGTTCAATGAGAAGCTCAAGCGGATCGAAAACCAGCTGACCAGCATGATGCAGCAGCCCGAAAAGGCCGGCGTCGAGGCCGTCAAACAGACCACCAGCCTGAAAGAGGAGGTCCGCAAGCAGCAGGAGGCCCTCCAGCAACAGGCGCAGGGCCTGCAGACGTCGCTGAGCAAACTGGCCATGGCGCAGCTCGATAGCAAGGGCCTGGTCCGCGAGCTCTCCAAGTCGCTGGCCAGCGGCGACTACAAGGGCGCCCGCGCCGCGCTGCAGCAGCTCCAGCAGGAGATCCAGGCCGCCGCCCACGACCCGGCCAGGGCCGAGCAGCTCGCCAGCCAGCTCGACGAGCTCGCCAGGGCCCTCAAGGACCAGTCCCTCTCCGAGCAGATGTCCGGGGAACTGGCCGCTGCCGGTCTGAACCAGCAGCAGATCGACAGCATCGACGAGGCGATGCAGCAGGGCAAGCCGCTGTCCGCCGAACAGATGCAGAACCTGCAGCAGGCCATGCGGAACCAGGGCCTGTCCGACGCGCAGATCAGCCAGATGATGCAGAAACTCGCCAACCGCATGCAGGCCTGCCAGATGGCCTGCCGGCTTGGCCAGTCGATGGCCGATTCCGCCCGCAACCTGCGACAGCAAGCCCAGCAGTGCAGCGGCCAGGGGCAACAGTGTCGGTCCGGTCAGTGCGGTAGCGGTCAGGGCCAATGCGCCGGCATGGCGGGCGCCGCCGATCAGCTCAGCGCGATGGAGGCCATGCAGGGCCGGATGCAGAACATGCAGGCGCTGCTGTCGGGCCTGCAGGGTCAACCCGGACAAAGTCAGGCCCAGGGCGGCAACCTGAACGCCTCCGGCACCGGCGTCGGCCGGGGCAGGGGCGGCCAGGCCCCCATCGAGCACACCGCCACGGCACTGAAAATGACCCGGGCCGCCAGCCAGTGGCGGCGCGGCCGGATCATTGGCGAGTATTTCGATGAGAGTCAACAGGTCCGAGGCGAGAGCCGGAAGGAGTTTGTGGATGTCGTTACTTCCGCGCAGCGCGACGCAGCCAAGACAATCGACGAGCACAAGTTGCCGCCGCAGTACGACGGACCTGTCGGGGAGTACTTCCGGCAGCTGCGGCAGCTGGGCGACAGCAAACAGCAGCCGGCCCCGGACAAGCCGGCTGCGCAGTAGCATCGCCCCGGTCCTTTTGGGGCTGGCGTGCGTCGGGCTGCTTGCGGCCGGCGGCTGCTCCGACGGACGCGAACAGCCCGCGGCCGAAACAACCGGGGCCGCGCAGACGCAGCCGGCTGCCGCGCCGCGGCAACCGGCCGGCGAGGTCGTGCTATACACCTCGGCCGACGAACCGTTTGCCCGGCAGATTATCAAGCTTTTCGAAGAGCAGACGAACATCCGCGTGCAGCCGCTGTTCGATACCGAAGCCGACAAGACGACCGGGTTGGTGCGGCGGATCCGCGCCGAGGCCCGGGCCGGCCGGCCCCGCGCCGACGTGTTCTGGTCGAGTGAGCCGTTCCACACAATCAAGCTGGCCGACGAGGACCTGCTCGCCTCGTACCTGCCCGACAGCGCGAAAGAGATCCCCGTCGCCTACCGCGACGCGAAGGACCGCTGGATCGGCATCGCCCTGCGGGCGCGAGTGCTGTGCTACAACCCGGAGATGATCGAGCAGGCGAACCTGCCGCAGACGTGGGCGGATCTGGCCGAGCCCGCCTATGCCGACAAGGTCCTGATCGCCAATCCGCTGTTCGGCACGACGCGGGGGCACGTCGCCGCGATGCTGGACCTGTGGGGCGAGCAGAAGTTCACGCAGTGGGCGCAGCGCCTGGCCGAGGCGGGCTTGCCGGCGCGGCTGGCGGCGGGCAACGCGCAGCTCGCCCGCGACGTGGCGGCCGGCCGCTTCCCGCAGGGCGCCACCGACACCGACGACGTGTACGTCCTGCAGGCCAGCGACCAGCCGATCCGGATGACCTACCCCGACATGGGCGGCGGCGGCACGCTGCTGCTGCCGAACACGGTGGCGATCCTCAAGAACGGTCCCCACCCCGAGCAGGCCCGGGCCCTGGCGAATTTCCTGGTCAGCGCCACGGTCGAAGAGGCGCTGGCCAAAAGCGACTCGCGGAACATCCCGGTCCGGCCCGCCCTGCGCGACAGGCTCGGCATCGAGTTGCCGCCGACCACCCCGGTGGATTATGTGAAGGTGGCCGAAGCGATGCCGCGGGCGATCGAGATCCTGCAGGAGACTTGGAAATAGGCCGGGTGGTTTGGCCGCGGATCAAGATTGAGAAACTACAACAACGGCATTATCAGCCACGGATTGACACGGATTGAACGCGGATAACGGCGACAACAACGACGGCAAAGACAACAGCGTGGGTGAGGGAATCCGGGCATGATCCACCTCAGGCACGAGCGAATTACGCGGTCGATCATTGGGGCGGCGTACGAGGTGTACCGGGTGCTGGGGTACGGGTTCCTGGAGAAGGTGTACCAGCGGGCGATGCAGGCTGAGCTGCACCGGATCGGGGTGCACGCGGAGCGGGAGTTTCCGATCTGCATCACCTACAAGGGCGCCGTCGTCGGGGATTACTTCGCCGACCTGTTCGTTGAACAGAAGGTCATTGTTGAGCTGAAGGTCGCCAGGCAGTACAACCCAAAGGACGAGGCGCAGATCCTGAACCAGCTCAAGGCGACGGGCGTCGAAGTCGGCCTGCTGATCAACTTCGGGGCCCAGAAGGTCGAGTTCAAGCGGTTCGTCTTCACCGACCTGTCCGCCTACGACCCCGCCAACCAGCAAGCCGCGGACGCATCCGTCGAACCAGACGGCGGGACATGAAGTCCATGTTCAACCCACATCCAGCGATGATAGGCTGTTGCCGTTGTTGTTGTTGTTAATCCGCGTTCAATCCGCGTCCATCCGTGGCTGGCAAGGGCCATTGTTGTTGCCGTTGCTGTTATCCGCGTTTCATCCGTGTCAATCCGTGGCTGATAATGCCGTTGTTGTTGCCGTTGTCGTTGTTGTTGTTGTCAATCCGCGTTCAATCCGTGTTCATCCGTGGCTAAATAAGGATGTTGTTTCTTGTCATTCATCTATCCGCGGCCGCTGCCCAGCCAGCAAGGTGCCCCGTCGACCATGCCCACTGGAGATTGTACCCGCCGACCGGGCCGTCGCAGTCGAGCATCTCGCCGGCCAGGTACAGCCCCGGGCAGCGCCGCGACGCCATCGTGCGGTAGTCGATCTCCGGCAGCGGCACGCCGCCGGCGGTGATCTCCGCGTGGTCCCAGCCGCGGTGGCCGATCACCGGCAGCGGCAGCTCCGTCAGCGCGTGCACCAGCCGGCGGCGGTCCTCGCGGCGCAGCCGACCGACCTCGGTGGCCGGATCGATCCCGCACCAGCGGATGAGCGTCTCGGCCAGGCGGCGGGGCCAGCGGCCCGCCAGGATATTGCCGACGTGCCTGTGGGCGGGCGTCGACTGACCGGTGAGCCATGCGTCGACCTGTTCGAACGACTCGCCCGGGGTGAAACTGCAGCGGAGTTCGACCTTGCGGCCGGCCTCGTGGCCGATCACCCAGTGCCGGCTGACATCCAGCACCACCGGCCCGCTCACCCCGACGTGCGTCCACAGCAGGCTGCCCGCCCGATGCGCGACGCGTTTGCCGTCGACGAACACGCCCAGCTCCGCCTCGTGCGCCAGGCCGGTCAGGTCTGCATGGAAGAAGTCCGTCTCCAGCACGAGCGGCACCAGCGCCGGGTGCACGTCGGTGACGGTGTGGCCGAGCGCGCGGGCCAGGTCCCACCCCTGCCCCGTCGTGCCGGTCGACGGCCACGACCGCCCGCCGGTGCACAGGATCACCCGCCGCGCCGCCAGCGACCCCTCCTTGTGGTGCAGGAGAAAGTCCGAGGCCGGATCGGCCGGCTC
>JAWLBS010000279.1:0-7011 GCA_041687575.1 Phycisphaerae bacterium
GGCGTGCTGATCGCCGTAGGGATCCTGCTGACCGGGCGGCCCGCCGTCACCCGCCAATCCGAGGTGGCGGGTAAGCAGATCGGCAAGGCGCGGTGAGGGAAGGTGCATATGCGGTCAAGAAAAAAGGGGGTTGCCGCCTGATGAGAGAGACACGGCCCGCAAGCGGACCGGCTAAATGAAGACGTGACCCACGGGCTCGCTTTTTGCAGCGGAATCGATAGTGAGTGTTGTCCCGTCTTCGCTGGCTTGTCGTGGGCAGCACACCGCTACCGGAAAAGCAGTAACCGTGCTCAAGGCGGGCGGGGCACTATGACGCACCTGTCGTTTACGAGCGGGTACCTGCTGTCCGCTGCAGGGCATTTACCAGCACATCGACGTCCGCCGGCTCGTGGTTGGCGGTCAGGCTGATCCGCAGCCGGGCCCCGCCGGGCGGCACGGCCGGGGGACGCACGGCCGGGACAAAACAGCCCTGCTCCCGCAGTCCCGCACTCAGCGCAACCGCCCGCTCGACCGCGCCTGCCATCACCGGCACGATCGGCGAGGCCGATGCCCCCACGTCCCATCCCTGCTGCCGCAGCTGGTCGCGCAGACGCTCGGCCAGCGACAGCACCTTCTCCCGCCGCCAGGGCTCGGCCTCGACCAGCTCCAGCGCCCGCCGCGCCGCCTCGCACGCCGCGGCCGGAATCGCCGTCGTGAAGATCAGCGGCCGGGCCAGGTTCACCACCGCCTTGATCAGCACGCGCGGCCCGGCGATGAATCCGCCGACGCCGCCCAGGGCCTTGCTCAGCGTGCCGACGCACACGTCGACCTCACCGGCGACTCCCTGCAGCGCCGCCACGCCGCGTCCGCCGGGCCCGAGCACCCCGCCCGCGTGCGCCTCGTCGACGACCAGGATCGCATCGTACTGCCGCTTGAGCGCCGCCAGCTGCGCCAGGTCCGCCAGGTCGCCGTCCATGCTGAAGACGCTGTCGGTCACGATCAGACGGCGCCGCGCATCAGCGTACCGGGCGAGCAGCCGCTCCAGTTTTTCATAATGACGATGCGGGAACACCCGCACATCCGCCCCGCTGGAGGCGGCCGCGTCGATCAGGCTGGCGTGGTTGAGCTTGTCCAGCAGCACGACGTCGCCCGACCCCGCCAGCGTGCGGATCACCGCCAGATTGGCGGTGTAGCCGCTCGGCAGCACGATCGCCGCCTCGGCCCGCTTGAACCTTGCCAGGGCCGCCTCGAGGTCCGCGTGCGCCCGCGTGTGTCCGCAGATCAGCCGGCTGCCGGCCGCGCCCCAGCCCCACCTTTCGAGCCCTTGCTGCGCCGCGGCGATCACCCGCGGGTCCGCCGCCAGGCCCAGGTAGTCGTTGCCGGCGAAGTTCAACAGGTCCTGCCCGTCGACCCGCACCGTCCGCCCGATCGGCGAATCCACCACCCGCAGCGACCGCTGCAGCCCTTGCGCCCGCAGCGACGCCATCTGCTCACCCAGCTGCGCCCGCCAGTCGCCACCGGTCCTTTCCGCCGGCCGCACGCACCCGGCCTCGCACGCCGCCCGCGGGTCGGGCCCCAAAGACGCCCAGATGTTGCGGTTGCTGGTCAGCAGGTCCGGCAGGTCGGCGATCTGCTCGACGGGCACCCACCGCACCTCGGCCACCTCGTTGGGGTTGGGGCGGAACGCCTCGTCGTCGCCCGTGACAAAGTAGTAGTGCAGCGGGAACCGCCCCCGGGCGTTGCGGATCCAGACCTCCCCGGCCCGGCGGACCGGCTCGATCGCCGTGCCGAGCTCCTCTCGCCACTCGCGCTTCAGCGCCGTGACCTCGTCCTCGCCGGCCTCCATCCCTCCGCCCGGGAAGCACCACTGCCCCGCGTACGGGATCCCCGCCGCCCGAAGCGTCAGCAGCACGCGGCCGTCGCGGTACCACACCCCCGCCACGCCGCCCCCGCCGGCCGGAGTCCGGTCGACCCCGCCGCCGCCGGCGTTTGCCTTCTCGTTCGACTCGTTCATGGAAAATGCCCCTGTCTCGATGCCGGGTGCCATGGGTGCCATGGCCGCGCTGTTTGCGGCCATGGAATCCCTCGGATGCGCGTTGTCCTCAAACAAGCAAAAACAAGCCGCGACCGTGAGGTCCGTGAGGGAGCCGTATCCCCTCGGATGAACCCGACCGCCAAGATAACGACCGATCGCGGACCGATCACACCCCTTCAGAAACCTCCCGCCATCTCCAGCATCCGCCTTGGTAACAAAATAGTATAACCACGAAGGACACGAAGGACACGAAGAAAAGAAACAACAGCCCTTCACCCTTGCCGGACAGGTCTTCCTGCCCAGTCGCATCTCAGCGCATGAATCCCCGCTAAGAAAGCACCGGCGCCGAGAGGCAGGCCGCTTGCCTTGGCCGTCTTTCCTTCGTGGCAGCAAGTCGTTTTCCCACCACCGGGCGCATAGTCCTGCGCACAAGGGCCATGCTTCCGCAAGAACGGCCCCAACAAGAAACCGGCTGCAAAGGTCTGGACCTTCGCAGCCGGTCGATGTTCATCCCGCGATCACGCCGCTTGCCGCGACGACCTCGCCTACCGGGCGGCACTGGCGTTGCCGCCCCGCAGGGCGTTGAGGTTGTACCCCACGTAGTGCAGGAACTGCGTCTGGTTGAGGATCGGGACCATCAGATCCTTGGCCTCCTTGATCACGTCCTGGAACGCCTGGTACTTCTGCATGTTCTCCTGGTAGCGCTGCTTGTCGATCGGCGAGGCGTTCGCCGGCGGGGCCACCGGCTGCATCGGCCCCTGGCCGACCACGACGAAGTCCGTCGTCGTGTCGAGGTCGTCGACCACCTGGCCGCCCCATTCCCGGATCATCGATTCGATGCGTTCGGCTGCGTCGGTCGTGGCCACGCCGTCGCCGTCCATGTCGAACCGGCCGACCACGACGAACTTGTGCTTGCGGCCCTTGGAGTAGACCGCGTTGGCGATCAGGTCGCCCTCGAGCACCGGCTGGTCGCGGTTGCGGCTGACGATCCGTCCGGCCGAGACATCGTCATAGACCGAGGTGATCTCGATGGTCGCCTTGCCCTCGCCGCTGGTCGGGACGCCCTGGCTGGGGCTGTAGACCGCAAAGGTCATCCCCAACGTCACCTGGTCCTTGGCGCCGAGGTTCACGTACACGTACGGATTGCCGGGCAGCGCCCGGATGACCATGCCATCGGCCTGCCTGGCGGCGGCATAGACGTCCGGCTGACCGCGCAGCTGCTTGAGCGTCGTCAGGGCGTCGTTGAGGCGATCGCGCATCTTGGTCTGGCTGGCATCCAGCTCCTGCATCTGGGCGTTGTGCCGCTCGGTCTGCTTGCTGAGCTGCTCCTTGGCCCGGCTGGCGCTGGCCTCGAGGAGTTTGAGTTCCTCATCCTTGTCCTGCTGGTAACTCGCCAACTGCCCACGGGTCTGCTCGAGCTGGGCGGCCAGACCGGCCACGTTCTGCTCGAACTGCTGGCGGGCCTGGTCGCGGGCGGCGGTCAGCGAGGCGATGTTCGACTGGGCGGCCTGCAGTTGCTGCTCGAGCTGCTGGCGCTGCTGACGCTCCCGCGCCAGCGAGCCGACCAACGTGTCGACCGCCTTGAGCAGCGGCATCTCGGCGTCCGGGCTGAAGGCCGCCGCCAGCGTCGGCTCCAGCCGCTGGCTCGACTGGATCGCCGCATAGCGGTCCGTGATCTGACGACGAATCGCCGTCCACTCGTCGCCCTCGGTGCCGGTGATCGACTTGGACATACTGCTGCGTTCGTCCGCCATCCGACCGAGCACCGTCTGCCCCGGCCTGGCGAGCGACTGGTACTGGGCGAGCTGCCCGCGGTTGGCGACCCGCTCCAGATCGGCCAGGGCCGCGTCGCGGTCCTGCGCCAGCTTCGTCTGCCCCGTGTACAAAATGACCAGACCGATCGTGCTGGCCAGCCAGAGTACCACGAATACGACCAGGGCCACGTGGATGCCAGTGAACGCGCTACCCCGGGCCTGAGGCCTGATCCCTGCCATAGGGTGAACTCCTGTCTGTATGTCCCGCATGCTGCGGATGCGGGCGGGTCCAGCCGGGCTGTTGCTGCGTTGACGCAAGGCGGTAAATGTGCGTAGCAGCACGGCTTAGAGACAACGCTCTAACTTCTCGGCAGTATCCTGATTGCGCCGGGAATTGTCAAGCGTCCATATACACGCACAACCCGCCCGCCACGCCCACGCACCCGGGAGCTGCAACTGCGGTACACCGCATGATTTACCGCATTGTACCCAAACGCGACATGCCCTATCATCCCCCCTGCCGGGCCGATGGGGGCCCCGCTGTCCGACCGGGAGAAATCATGAACGATCACGCCCTGCTCGATGAAAAGATCCGCCGACTCGAGGACCACCTCCGCCGCCTCGGCCGCATCCTCGTCGCCTATAGCGGAGGGGTCGATTCCACCCTCCTGCTCAAGGTGGCCGTGCAAACCCTTGGCCGCGAGAACGTACTGGCGGTGATCTCCACCGGCCCGGTCCTGCCGCGCGACGAACTGGACCTCGCCCGCCGTCTCGCCGAGCAGATCGGCGCGGAGTTGCTGGAAATCGAGACCACGGAGATGGACAGCCCCGCCTTCCAGGCCAACGCCGCCGACCGCTGCTACCACTGCAAGTCGATCCTCTTCGACCACCTCGAACCCATCGCCCGGCAGCGCAACATGAAGATCCTCACCGGCCTGAACGCCGACGACCTCGGCGACTACCGCCCGGGCATCCAGGCCGGCCGGGAACATGGCGTTGACGAGCCGATGGCCGCCGCGGGCCTGACCAAGGATGACATCCGCGTCCTGTCGCGTCGGTTCGGGCTGCCGACCGCGGAAAAACCGGCCTCGCCCTGCCTGGCCAGCCGGATCCCCTACGGCCAGCGGGTCACTCCGGACAAGCTCCGCCAGATCGAGCTCGGCGAGAAGTTCCTGAAGGAGCTGGGCCTGGGCGACTGCCGCGTCCGTCACCACGACAACCTCGCCCGGCTGGAGATCCCGGCCGAGCGCATCGCCGAGTTCGCCCAGCCCGCCGTGCGCGACAAGATCGTCGCCCGACTCAAGGAGCTCGGCTTCGTCTTCGTCGCCCTGGACCTGCAGGGCCTCCGCAGCGGCGCGCTCAACGAGGTGCTAAAGAAGTAGGGCAGCGAAGTTGCCAGTGGTAGGGCGGGCTGTGCCCGCCAAGCTCGGAGTCCCGGCTTCAGCCGGCGCTTGAAGTCCCGCCTTCAGGCGGTCCGCCCGAGCGAGCGCAGCGATGCGAGTGGCCGAGCTGCGGGGTATCGGCTGCCGCGGTCCTGCGTCCTCGAAACGCCAAACGTCCGCATTGTTTCCTCCGCCTTGCCAGCGCCGGGGCACGGTCGTATATTGCGCCACAAGGTACAGAATCCGGACACGAACCGATCCCGCCGCGCGCCGCGCCTTACCCCAAGGGGACTGTTTCATGCCGACCGGACCCTCAATCCGGCACGCCCTGCTGATCAGCCTGCTGGCCGCCCTCACGGGCCTCGTCGGCTGCGGCGTCGTGTCAGACTCTGAAATACCCTTGCCCGCCCTCTTTGCAACGATTGTCATAGGAGACGCATCGGCCGAATCCGCAGACGGCCTGGCCGAATGGAACCCGGGTCCTGCCGACCGCCTCGTGGCTCGCTTCGCCTGCGTGGCCGACGCCCACATCACCGACGAGGAATCCCCCGCCCGGGCCGTGCCCGCGGACGTCCTCATCGACTCGGCCTGGCACCCTCAGGAGGCCTACAGCATCCAGGTCCTCGACGGCGCCGTCCGGGCGATCAACCGGCTCCATGACTCAGGCAAGACCATTGACTTCGTCCTCTTCGCTGGCGACCAGGTAGATAACGCCCAGGGCAACGAGTTGGCCTGGTTCCAGGACTGCCTGGCCGGCCGCCGGATCGACCCTCGGTCCGGCCGGGATGTCCGCGACCCCGCCAACCTTCCCCCGCCCCATCTCGACCCTCACGCCCCGTTCCTCGCCCAGGGTCTGTACCGTAGCGGCCGCCACGGGCCCGACTCGACCATCCCCTGGTACGCCGTCATCGGCAACCACGATCGCTATGCGCTGGGGGTCTTTCCCATCTTCGATTACGGCGACCGCCGCCTCGCCCCGCTGCCCCTGTACCTTGTGCGCCCCGGCGTGTGGATCCCCCGCTGGCTCGAAGCCGACGGCGCCCGGACCTGGGGCCTGCTCACCACGGCCAGCCTCGGCCCGCTCCCCCTGCTGACCTTTCTTTACTCCACCGAGCCCAACGCCGCGCGCCGCTATGTCGAGCCGGACGACCTGCTCGCAACCCTGCACGGCCCGACCGATTTGGAGAGCGACGGCGCCGAGACCGTCGATGGTGCCCAGTCGGCCGCCGGCAAGGACTTCGCCCTCGGCCTTCCCGAAACGACAGCCGGCTGCTACAGCGTGCTGGCGGCACATGGCCTGCGGCTGATCGTGCTCGACACTTCCTACCGTCCCGGCCCGCGCCTCGGCTCGATCTGTTCCGAAGGCCGCCTTACCCGCGACCAGCTTGCCTTCCTTCAGGCCGAGCTCGAGGCAGCCGACGCGGCCGACGAACTGGTCATCCTTGCCACGCATCATCCCTCGCGGAACCTCGGCGCAGGGAGCAATTCCCTGGTCGGCGGCGCGGAGCTGCGGGGCGTCCTGCAGGGTTCGCGGTGCCTCGTGCTCCACCACGCAGGCCACCTCCATCGCCACCGCGTGACCGACCGCGGGACCTACATCGAGATGGAGACGGCATCGCTGATCGAGCACCCCCAGGAGGCCCGCCTCATCGAAGTCTGGCGCAGCGACGCCGACGGCGGCGCCTACCTCCGCTATGACACGTTTGGACACTTGCCCGACGACCTGATCCCCACAACCAATCCCGCCCTGCTCGATGACCCTCTCGGCGCGCTGCGCATGCACGCCTGGCGTCTCGCGGCCATTGACGCGGGAGAACTCGTCCCCACCGCCCGCTCCGGCGCCGTCCGCCTGGCCCGCTGA
>JAWLBS010000280.1:0-7008 GCA_041687575.1 Phycisphaerae bacterium
TTCCGGTCAGGCGAAACGTCCGATACGACGGCTTGCGGCGGGAATCGAGATGGTTACAAGCGGTGCACACGAGTCACGGCGCATACCTGCAGCAAGTGCAGAAATCCGCCCTCAGGACGCGCGGGATTTCCTCCTCGAGGACCCCGTTCTGATCGTCTCGCGCAATTCGACTTACTATGCGCCCGAGACCATGATGGCCGTCCCCCTGCCCGGGCCAAGCCTGGTCACCTTCGGCAGCCAGGCGACAGTCCAGGTCAAAACGCAGATGGCACATATCCACGTGGAGCTGCCCGAGCAGGTCGAGGATCGCGTCGGCGGCGCCGACGACCTCTGCTTCCGCAAGCACGCCGACCTCGGCGAATTGCACGGGGCGGTGATCTTCCGCGACAACACGCTGGTCTACAGGCACCTGTGCGAGCAGCCGACGGTCATCGCCCAGCGGATCCTCTCCAGCCAGGTGATCGCCAGACCCGGCGTAACGCTGCCCATCGGCCGGGGACAGACGATCGGCTTCGGGCAAAGCACCGACGCCTTCGGCGAGATCCTCTGGTGGTACTACTTCCGCGTGGCATCGCTGGCGCAGCTCAAGGCCAAGCACGGCAACCGCCTTCACAAAGCAGCGGCCTTACGGTAAGAGTCCTGCGACGTGGATCGCATTGCCCAACGAAAGCCCTCTCGCCGTCATCCCGAACGAAGCGGCCGTCATCCTGAGCAACGCGAAGGATCTCCACCTCTCAGCGTGAGCTCCGCTTGCGTTTTGTGCCCGCCCCGGCCGTCATCCTGAACCGGCCTATCGGCCCAAGCGGCGAAGCTCCTGCCCGGCGGCGTCGTAGACCACCATCTCGATCGGCATCTGGCCGATCGCGTGGGTCGAGCAGGACAGGCACGGGTCGTGGGCGCGAATGGCGGCCTCGATCCGGTTCAAGGCGCCCTCGGGGACGTTGTCGCCATGCACGTACTGCCTGGCGACCTCCTCGACGGCCCGGCTCATCGCGTAGTTGTTGTTGCCCGTCGCGACGATCAGGTTGACCTTTTCCAGCTGGCCGTTCTCATCGACCCAGTAGTGGTGGAACAGCGTGCCGCGCGGGGCCTCGATCACACCGACGCCTTCGTGGTTGGTCACGCGAGCGGTCGTGCGGATGTCCTTCGAGAGGATCTCCGGGTCCTCCAGAAGCACCTGCGCCCATTCGATGGCATACAGATCCTCGATCAGGCGGGCATAGTGGAAGTACAACGTCCCCTCGACCGCCTTGCCGCCGGTGATCTGGAAGTACTCCTGGTATTCCTTCTGGGCCAGCGGGGTCGCCATGCGATCCGCGGCGTTGAGCCGACCCAGCGGGCCGACGCGATACACGCCGTCCGGCCAGCCCATCTTGCGGTAGAACGGGAACTTCAGGTACGACCACGACTCGACATGCTCGCCGATGTACTTGAGGTAGTCCCGCCCGTCGAAACACTCGAGCTGCTTGCGCTGCGCGTCCACAAGCCGCAGCCGCCCGTCGTACAGGGCGACACCGTTGTTGTCGTCCACCATGCTCAGGTAGGCGGTCGGGAACGAGGCGAACTCCCGCAGCTCCTGCTGGTGCTCACCCGCCCAGCCCTTCATCACCGCCAGCCCGTCCTGCACGTATGAGATCATCTCGGGGATCTCGGCCAGCATCGCATCGCGGTCGGCCGGCGAGAGGGCCTTGTTGACCCCGCCGGGGACCGCGAAATTGGGATGGATGCGGCGGTCGCCGACGCGGGCGATGATCTCCTGCCCGAACTTGCGCAGCCTGACCGCCTTGAGCGCCAGCTCCGGGTTGGCCTGCACGATGCCCACGACGTTGCGGATCGCGGGGTCGGCGTCGAAACCGAACAGCAGGTCCGGCCCGGCCAGTTCGAAAAAGTGCATCGAGTGCGACTGGATCGTCTGGCCCATGTGCATCAGCTCGCGGAGCAGCTGCGCCGGACGGGGCGGATCGACCCCGAGCACCCCGTCGCACGCCTTGGCGCTGGCGAGGTGGTGGCTGACCGGACAGATCCCGCAGATCCGCTCGGTGATGATCGGCATCTCGTAAAAGAGCCGCCCCTCGCAGAACTTCTCGAAGCCGCGGAACTCGTTGACGTGAAAGCGGGCGTTCTCGACGCAACCCGCGTCGTCAAGGTGCACCGAAATCTTCGCATGTCCCTCGATTCGGGTCACCGGTTCAATCGTGATCGTGCGCCCCATGAGGACCTCCTGAGTTACCAGGCAATCGGCCGCGTTCGGCCGCTCATCTCATTCGAACTCCGCCCGAAGATGTCCGGTCCGCCCCAGGCACGGCCCTGCGAACAGCCACAGAACCGCACCCGGTCAAAACCAGTCGCGACAAATCAGGCGATAACACACCAACCTTGCGTCAGACAGACCTTCCGCTCCCCCGCCGTCTCACCCGACTCGCCCTCCAGCGAAGCCGGGCCAGCCGCCCGGGTCAATGCCAGTCCAGCAGTTTCCCGGACAGCTGCGGCTTCTTCCCCTCCACCAGGGACGTCAACGCATAGAAAATCGCATCAGCCGACGGCGGGCAGCCCGGCAGGTAGACGTCGACATCGACGACCTGGTCCAGCGGGCGACAGTCCTGCATCACCGCCAGGGCTGGGTCATCGGGCACCTTGCCGTCGACGGTGCTTTCCGATTCGACATAGGCCCGCCGCAGCGCCTCGATGCGACATCCCCTGTCGCGCATCGTGGGAATCCCGCCGAAGACCGCGCAATCGCCCAAGGCGATCAGGATCTTGCACCGCTCTCGCATCCGTTTGGCGACCTCCTCGGTGGCCGAGTTGTTGACCGCGCCTTCAAGGATTCCCACGTCCACGCCCTCGGGCGGGGGGTGCTTGAAATCCGTGATCGGCGTGGCATGCAGGCTCGCCACCTGGAGCAGGTTCACCAGCCGCTCGTCGATATCGAGAAACGACATGTGGCAGCCGGCACAACCGGCCAGCCAGTCGCTCGCGACAGTCACCTTCTTGCTCGACATAGGTCTACTCCTGGACCGTTTTCGGCACATTCTAGTCCCGCGTACCCGCGGCGCGCGTCCGCCGCGCCGGGCGGGCCGCCGATCAGACCGCCCGCGAAATATCGGCGATCTCGTCGTACGACAGCGCGTTGCCCATCCGCATCGATACCTGCAGCAGCGTCTCCCAGTCGGCATGCACGCTCTTGGGCGCCTGCACCAGCGGGGTGACCGGCAGACTCTGGCCCTCGAGGTTGACCACGTGACCGGTCTGCTCCGACCAGATCCTGGCCGGCAGCACGACGTCCGCCTGATCGGTCCACTCCGACTGGTACGCCGCCTGCACCACCGTGAAGTCGCGCGGCCGCCAGCCGTTGTCTTCGCCGGGCATGTCGTCGCCCGCCAGCACGTACAGGGCGTCACCCCGCAATTCGCGGCAGGTCAGGCCCAGCCGCAGCGCACCGACCGCATTGGTCCCCTTGACCAGCGGCAGGAAACCGACCTTGCGCGGCAGGGCCCGCAGCGCCGCATAGACCGTGGCGCTCATCCCGGCCGCATAGAGCACAATCGGCCTTTCCGCGGCCTCAAGGGTGCTGCGGAGCTGGCTGATCCCGCTGACCCGCAGGTGGTACACCGTCCGCAAGCGGGCGAACGGCGAGACGCCGTTGTGCGAAATATCCTGCGGGCGCAGGTGCAGCTGGGCATACGGCTCGAGGGCGGTCGGCGAGTCATTCACCACCGTCAGCTTCGCACCATTGTCCACCGCGCGGCGGACCATGTACCCGATCACGGGCTGGTCCTCGAGCGGATCGCCGCCGACGACCGCGATGCAATCGGCGCCGCCGATATCCTGCAACCGCCCCGGGGTCCCCAGATCCAGCGGCGGCACCTCGCCGTTGATCAGACCGACCTCGCTCGAGCCGAGGGTCTCGTGGAACAGGCAGGTGAACGCGGCGAGCGATTCGTTCGTCAGACGCGGCGAGGCCATGCCGGCGACGGTATCGGCCGCGGCGAAGCGCTCGGCCACCAGCGCGAGGGCCTCGTCCCAGTCGGCGTCCTGCAGGGTGCCACCCCGCCGCACCATGGGCTTCAAGACCCGCTTGGGCTGCGGCTCGACCACATCAAACCGCCCCCTGCGGCACAGCAGCCCACCGTTGCCCGCGTTCCAGTCGCCCTCGACCCGCAGCAACTGGTTGTCCCGCGTCAGCGCCTCGATCCCGCAGCCGACCGCACAGCCCACACACGCCGCCGGCGTCCGCTTGACCTGCGCGTTGTGCCCCATGTAGGCACTGCGCCGATCGGACAACGCGCCCGTCGGACACACCTGCAGGCACGTGCCGCACTCGACGCACGACGACTCGGCGAACGGCGAACCGTCGTCCGCGCTGATCATCGTCCGCGCCCCGCGCTGACGCAGGCCCAGCGTGTGGTTGGCGACCACGTCGCTGCACGCCCGGATGCACCGCCGGCACAGGATGCACCGGCTGGGGTCCATCACGAAATACTGCCGCGACGCATCGAGCGGCCAGGGCTTGTGATAGTCCGGGGCATAGCTCCACGAATCCAGCCCGTACTCATAGCCCAGCTTCTGCAGCTCGCAGTCGGTGTCTTCGCTGGTGCCGCTGGACTGACAGTACATGCAGTAGTGGCTCCGCTCGGAGAAGATCATCTGCAGCGCGAACCGCCGCGCCGCGTGGACCTTCTCCGTGTCGGTCTGGACCACCATCCCCTCGAAGACGGGAAACGTGCATGACGGCTGCAGCGTCCGCTGTCGCTCGATATCCACCAGGCACACGCGACACGACCCTTCGGGCCTGAGATGCGGGTGGTTGCACAGGCCCGGGACGTGGATCCCCGCCGCCTCGGCCGCCTGCATCACCGTCTGACCCGCCCGGGCCTGCACGGCCTGTCCGTTGATCGTGATGTTCACCAGAGCCGACTCGCTCATCGTCTGCTCTCCAAGTATCAGGTCGTTCGTTCAAAAGGGCCCTTGCCAGGCCCGATCCCCGAGGCCCCGGCGGCTGGTGCGCCCCGTCCCTCGGCCGGGATCCACAATCGCCGCCTACGAGCCGGCCGCCTCGGCGGGCACGGCAGGCTCCTGATCCTTCACCAGGCCCATCACCTCGAGCCACTCCTTGTCGCACCGCAGGCAGCGGCACGCCTCGGCCCGGGCCGTCTGCTCATCGAAGCTCAGCTCGACCTCGCGGAAGTTGCCGCCCCGCTCGCCGACAGGCAGGCGCGGAACCTCCGGCCGGCGGGCGTCCGCGTAGGCATCCAGGTCGTGCATCTGCTCGACATCGTGCCGCGCGGTGACGAACTGCGGGCGGGTCACCTTGCCGGTACGGACCCACTCGTCGACCGCCACCGCCACGAGGTTGCCCTGGGCGATGGCCTGGACGATCGTCGCCGGGCCGCTGACCGCGTCGCCCGCGGCGAACACGCCCGGCCGGCTCGTCTCGAGGCCCTCGCTGACCGCGAGGGTCCGCCAGCGGGTCGTCTCGATCTCGCCGAAGTCCATCCACGACAGGTCGGGGTTCTGCCCGATCGCCGGGATGAGGTAGTCGATATTGACGGTATAGCTGTCGCCGTCGAGGGGACTGGGCTTGCGCCGGGCGGAGTTGTCGAACTCGACGAGCCGCTGACGCTGCAGCCGCACGCCGGTGACCTTCTCGTCCCCGAGCACCTCGACCGGGTTGACCAGCGTGTGGAACCGCACGCCCTCGTGCAGGGCCCCTTCGATCTCTTCCGGCAGGTGCGTGGCGGGCATGTCGTCGCCGGCCCGGCGGTACATCACGTGCACCTCCTTGGCCCCCAGCCGCAGCGCCACGCGCGATACGTCGATCGCCACGTCGCCGCCACCGACCACACCGACCCGCTTGTCCTTGAAGTCCGGCACCTTGCCCTTGCCCTCGAGGCCGGCATGCCGCATGCACGAGTCCATCGCCACTTCTCGCAGGAAGTCGATGCCCTGGAGCACGCCCCGCTTGCCCTCGCCGGGGATGCCCATCTGGCGGCCCTTGTGGGCCCCGATCGCCATGACGACCGCCTTGAACCCGTGCTGGTCGAACAGTTCGCCCATGGTGAAGTCGCGCCCCAGCGTCTGGTTGCACTGGATGTCGACCCCGGCGCGCCTCACGTTCTCGATCTCGGCAAACAGGACGTCCCGCGGCAGACGGTACTCGGGGATCGCCCAGCTCAGCATCCCGCCGGGCACGGACAGTTTCTCGAACACCGTCACCTTGTAGCCCCGCTGCGCCAGCCGCAGCGCCGCGGTCAGGCCCGCCGGGCCGGCGCCGATGACGGCGACCTTGTGCTCGGCGGCCGCCGCCCGCTCGGTTTCCGTGCCGACCGGCTCGGGCGTCCAGGGCTTGTCGATCTCATGCTCGGCCATGAACCGCTTGACGTGCCGCACCGCGATAGCGTCGTCGAGCTCGGCGCGACGGCACTTGGCCTCGCAGAACGCCGGACAGGCCCGCCCGCAGATCAGGGCGAACGGGTTGCGCTCGCGGTGGACCCGCAACGCCTCCTCGTAGCGCCCCTGGGCGATCAGCGCCAGATACGCCGGCGTGTCGACCCCGGCCGGACAGGTGTTGATGCACCGGGCGCGGACCAGCGGCTTGCACTGGCCGGCCAGGCACGTCTTGTCGTCGATGTGCGCGAGGAACTCCTCCTCGAAGAACTGCAGGGCCGACATCACCGGCCCCGGCGTCCGCTGGCCCAGGCCGCACAGCGAATTGGACATCATCTGCTCGCTGATCTCGCGGATGCGGTCCAGGTCCTTGCGGGTGCCCTTACCCTCGGTGATCCGGTTGAGGATCTCCAGCAGCCGCTGGCCGCCCACGCGGCACGGGATGCACTTGCCGCACGATTCGGCGGCCGCGAACGTCAGGAAGTACTTCGCCAGTTCGACCATGCACGTGTCGTCGTCGACGACGATCATGCCGCCCGAGCCCATCACCGCGCCGGCCTGCTGCAGCGAGTCGAAATCGACCGGCGTGTTGAGCGAGCTGGCCGGCAGGCAGCCGCCCAGCGG
>JAWLBS010000281.1:0-6969 GCA_041687575.1 Phycisphaerae bacterium
GGCGATGTCGGCTGCAACCTGTACATGCCCGCGGTCGCCGATGCCAGGCAGTGGTACCACCTCCTGCGGACCCGCTGGAGCCCGCGGCAGGTGATGACCGAGGGCGGCTTTTCGCAGGTGCCCGACCCGGAGCTGCTGCAGGTCTTCAACACGGGCGAACGGATCGTGCTGAACCGCAACCCGGGCCAGTACAGCGTGCTCACCCCGGTATACGACAGCATGGGCGTGATCGTCGGCGTGGTCGAGGTCATCAGCAGCGAGGACCGCTACGCGCAAGGGCGGTCCGGCTGACGCCATGGGCACGTCTTCGGATCAGTGCCAGCACGGGGTGCAGTCCTGCGCCAACGAGCGGCGACCGTGAGGGAGCGGTAACACCCGAGCCGGGTTTCGAGGGGCCTGCCCTGAGACACGCGGTCCCGGACGCTACTGCCACCAGACAAGGGGTGCACCCTAAAGGCCATGCCGTACCTGATCGATGGCAATAACCTCATGCCCGCCCTGGCCGACGCCGGACCCGACGTCGGCCGGGAAGGGCTGTGCAGGCTCCTGCTGCCGCTGCTGGAGCAGGGCGAGTCGGTGCGGGTGGTCTTCGACGGGGCGCCGCCGCCAGCCGGGGTCGCCGCCCAGATCGAAAAGACCGGCGTGCAGGTCACCTACGCCGCCCCGCGTCCGGCCGACGAACACATCATCAAGTTGATCGAGGCCGACTTCGCCCCCAAGACACTGACCGTCGTCAGCACCGACAACGAGATCCGCCGCGCCGCCGAGCGGCGCCGCTGCAAGGTGCTCACCAGCCAGGACTTCGCCCGCAAGCTCCTGCACGTGCATGCCGACCGCAACAGGCCCAAGCCGCCGCCCCGGCCTCCCGAGGCCAAGGGCAAAGAAAAGGGCCTGAGTGACAAGGAGACCCGCCGCTGGCTCGAGGAGTTCGGGTTCGACCAGTAGGATGCCGCTGGGAACAACGACAACGGCGTTTATCCGCAGATTTCGCAGGGGCAACGGCACGGGGACGAACGACCTTCCGCAGATCTCGCAGATTACACGGATTAAAAAGAAACACGGCGGGTAACAGGTGACAGCAAGGCAGACGAGGGAGTGCCGCGGCCTACCCCACCGGCAGTGTCACCTGCCGCCCCTGCTCGGTGCTTTGCCAGACGGCCTCGAGAAACTCCATGTACTTCATCCCCTGCTCGAAGGTCGGTTCGATCCGGCTGCGGTCGCCGGTCAGGACCGCCTCGACGAAGTCCTGCTCGACCGTCCACTCCCGCTGCGGCTCGATCGGCACGTGCGTCAGGGCCTGGCCGCGCGAGCTGGCCAGCACCTCGTCCTTGGTAAAATTGTAAACGATCGTCCCGTCGGTCCCGTAGATCTCCAGCGTCTCGGGCGGCGGGTCCTCGCACAGGCCGGACAGGTGATAGACCGCCCCCGCGCCGGACTGATAGCGGGCGAGAACCCGCACCGCATCGGGGATGACCACGTCGCGCATCTCGCCCGTCTCCGGGTCGCGGCGCTGCTTTGTCCAGGTGTCGAAGGCGGCCGAGACGCTCGCATGGTATCCCAGCCAGCGGTGCAGCACCTCGACGTAGATCCCCAGCGCCAGGATGTTCCGCCCGCTGAGCCGCTCGTCCTTGCGCCAGTTCAGCGGCGCCTCCGGATCCAGCCAGCCGTCCGACAGGGCCGTCAGCCGCACCTGCAGCACCTGCCCGCACAGCCGCTCCTCGTGCAGCAGGCGGCGCACCACGTGGTCGCCCGCCAACCCGTGCGGCGGCGGGCAGACCATCGTCACCTGCTGGGGATGACGGTTGGCGGCCTCGACCATCCGGCGGGCCTCGGCCAGGTCCATCGCCATGCGGGCCTGGCAGAACACGTGTTTGCCCGCCTCCAGCGCCGCCAGCGTGACCGGCGCGTGCATGTGCGGCCACGTACCGATCCACACCACGTCCACCTCGGGACTGGCGACAAGGTCGCGCCAGTCGTCGAAGACGTGCTCGAGGCCGAACTCGCCGGCGAACTGCTCGGCGCTTTCCCGCCGGCGGTTGGACACGGCCGTGATCCGCACCCCCTCCATCGGCCGCAGGTTCGGCAGGTGCCGCCTGCGCACGATCCCCCCCGCTCCGATGATGCCGATCCGCAGCGGTGCCGCCATCTTGCGATCTCCTGTCTGCTCGCTTTGCGATTGCCCTGCGTCATTGTAGCTGCCTGAACCGGAACGAGCATGGCAAGGCCCGCGAGCAGGGCGCCCTCGACGGCCTGCTCGGCGTCGGCGGCGACCTTTCGGCAGGCATCTTGAGCGGCAAGGTGCTCTACGGCGTCGATGCCGAGCTGTGTGGGACCGACTCGATCGAAAAGACACTCTCCACCGCGCGCGAAAGGCCCCGACCTGCAAGGACATGGCTGTCTATGCGAGCGGTCTGCAGGCCGTCGAAGGCACACGCACGGGCGGTTGACGGGATCTTCCGTCGTGGTCGGCAACAAGGGGGGCGGTCTACCTGAATCTGTCACCCGTGCCGTACACCGATCAGAGGTACAGTCAGCCCACCAGTCGCCGACCCGGCCTGATCAGTCGCCTGCCGGCGGGCGCCGCCATCCGCTCGCGGATGCAGGTCGTAAACGCCCAGGCCGATGCGCCCGAGACGATTACGCAGCGGCTCTTCTGGAATCTCGACAACGGACGGACCGCACTGTGCATGATCAAAAACCTCTTTCGCCGCGCCTGAATCGACGCCGCCGGCCAGAGCGAGGGTATCATTTCTAGTGAGCCGACGAAGATCAGGTTGATCTTCGCCTCGCCCGTCACGGGGCTGAGCAACGAACGGACCGGAGAGGTTCTCGGCGATGGCAGAGAGTTCGACGATAGCTGGGTCGCTTGCGAAGCGAACGTCTACACCTTCGAATAGTGGCCGTCGCGGCCGTCGCCTGGAGTGCGTATTACCTGCGGCCCGGGGTGCATCCGTTACTCAGTGGCGTTTGTCAGGGGTCTGACCCCGACTCGCACGTTTCCGGGCAGAATCAACGCCGGGATTTCGTGGCGGCCAGAATGCCTGTGCACGCTACCGGGGTCCGACCCCGTGGCCGCGGAGCAAGGGGGTCAGACCCCGTTGGATCCTTCAGATATCGCTGCGGCCAGGGGTACGGGGGCGGGGGTACGGGTGCGAGCGTGCTGCCAGGGGTCAGACCCCCGTCAAGCGCCCGCCCGCCATCGATCGGCGGATGCGCCCTGTCGCCTGGGCGCTGCTTGGACCGCAGGATGGTCAGCACCTATAATTCCGATCCTAAGGCCTTTTGGCCGAATTAGTCACTGGAGTGTGTCCCGCAGGAAACCCCAGCCTTCGCGCGACGTATAGCAGGAAGGTGTATAACGATCTGCAGGAAAAGAGGGTACGCATGAGACTCATTCGCCTGTCATACGCGGCTATGATCCTCCTTTCGGCACTGATGGCGGCGGCGGCCCCGGCGGCGACCACGCCGCAGGCCCCGCAGACCCAACCCGTAACGCGCGATTCCACCCGGGACACCTGGAAGATCTACCGGGAGTCGTGCCGGCTGATCCTGCGCGGTCAGTTCGACGCCGGCTACGCCGCGCTGCAGACCGTCCTGGACGACGGCGAGGCAAACCTGCCGAATGCGTCGGTCCTGGCCAAGTGGGTCGCAGGGTACGAAGACCTCGCGAGTTTCCGCAAGCGTCTGCACACCACCGAGTATGACACCTACGTCAACAAGGCCAAAGACTACGCGGCCGAGGCGGACTGGTCCAAGGCCATGGACTTGATGGCGTCCGCGTTCTGGAGCGCCAAGGACGAGGACCGGTTCCGCGAGGAGCCGTGGCTCAAGGAGTTCGTCGGCAAGGCGTTCGACTACGCCGAGGATCTCCGCAAACGCGGCGAGTGGGCCGACGCGGCCCGCATGTATGCCGAACTGGCGCTGGTCTATCCCGATAACAAGCAGTACAAGGATCTGCGAACCCGCTGCGCCGCCCACGCCACTCTGGAGGCGATGTACGGCGAGGACGCCGATTGGCGCGACCGGGTCGAAGGCATCACCCCGCTGATGGCCCAGGATGCCTTCATGCGGATCGAAAAGTACTATTACGACACGCCCGACCTGGGGAAGATGGCGGCCAGCGGAATCGACCGACTGATCATCCTGGCGGAGACGACGAGCCTGTTCAAGACGTTCGAAGGACTCAGCAGCCCCGAAAAGCGGCTGCAGTTCATCGCCAGGCTGCAGGACCAGGCCGATAAGGTCGATGCGGTCGACGACCTGACCGCAACCCGGCTCAACGTGGTGCTCAATTCCGTGCTCCAGGCAAGCGGGAAGACCGTCGAGATTCCCGACGAGGTCATCATCAGCGAATTCGTCGACGGGGCGTTCGACTCGCTGGACAACTACAGCTCGATGATCTGGCCGGCCGAACAGGCCGAGTTCCGCAAGCACACCACCGGCGAGTTCAGCGGGGTCGGCATCCAGATCTCCATGGACGGCGACCGGATCACCGTCTTCAGCCCGCTGGAGGATACCCCGGCGTACAAGGCCGGCATCGAGCCGGGGGACACGATCGCCGGCATCGACGGCAAGCCGGTCAAGGGGATCACCTTGCAGCAGGCGGTGCGGCGGATCACCGGCAAGGCGGGCACGCAAGTGACCTTGACCATCGAGCGACAGACAGTCGCCAAGCCCTTCGACGTGACGATCAAGCGCGACAAGATCACGGTCCCGACGGTCAAGGGGTGGCAGCGGGAAGGGTTCGACTGGAACTACTGGATCGACGAGCAGCAAAGAATCGCCTACGTGCGGGTGACCAGCTTCACCGAGACGACCACCGACGCCTTTCGCGAGACGCTCAAACGGCTCGACAAGGAAGGCATGAACGGCCTGATCGTCGACCTGCGCGTCAACCCGGGCGGCCTGCTCAAGACCGCGGTCGAACTGAGCGAGATGTTCCTGCCGCCGGGGCAGGACATCGTCTCGACCCGCGGCCGCGCGAGCGAGCCCTGGCGGATCCAGAGCCGCAGCGGCTCGGAGTTCGCCGGCCTGCCGCTGATCATCCTGATCAACGACTACAGCGCCAGTGCCTCGGAGATCATGGCCGGCGCCCTGCATGCCCACGGCCGGGCCCTGCTCGTCGGCGAGCGGACCTGGGGCAAGGGCAGCGTCCAGAACCCCTGGCCGCTGGGCACCAGCGACTCGATGCTGAAGCTGACCACGGCCCTGTACTACCTGCCGTTCATGACCCGCTCGATCCATCGCCAGGAGGACAGCAAGGAGTGGGGCGTGCAGCCCGACATGCAGGTCAAGCTGACACCCAAGGAGGCCCGCCGCGTCCTGGAACTCCGCCGCGACAGCGACGTGCTGCCGGGTAAGTCCGGCGCGCTGCCGACGGCGACGGCCCCGGCCAGCCAGCCCGACGGCGAGGAGCCCGACGCCAGCGACCTGATGGTCAAGGACCTGCAGGTCGACCCGCAGATCGAGACCGCCCTGCTGCTGATGCGGGTGCGGCTGCTCAGCAAGGAGCCCTGGTCGTTCCGCATGGCCAGCGCCTCGGCCGGTGAGACGACCGACCGGCTGCAGCGATCCGATACCACGGCCAACTGACGCGGCGCCGGGACGATGCGCCTGCATGCGCAACCATGCGGCGCAATCACTGCCGCACCGTCGCCCGAAACCGCAACGACAGACCAAGGAGGCGATCGTGGCCGAACGGCAACTTCTGGTCTTCCCGGGCAGCGCCAGCCCCCGCCTGACCGCCAGCATCTGCGAGCACCTCGGCTGCGAGCCGGGGCGGTGCGAGGCGTTCAAGTTCTCCGAGGGCAACACCTTCGTGCGGATCCTCGAGAACGTCCGCGGGCGCGACGTGTTCATCATCCAGACGCTCAGCTACCCGGTCAACGACAACTTCATGGAGCTGCTCTTCTGGGTGGATGCGGCCAAGCGGGCGTCGGCGGCGCAGGTGACGGCGGTCATCCCGTACTTCAGCTACGCCAAGGGGGACAAGAAGGACGAACCGCGGGTGTCGATCCGGGCGCGGGCCTGCGCCGACTGCCTCGAGGCGGTGGGCGTGGATCGAGTGCTGACGATCGATCTGCACGCCCCGCAGATCCAGGGCTTCTTCCGCGTGCCGGTCGACCACCTCTACGCGATCAGCGTGCTGAAGGACCAGATCAAGGCCCGCAACAGCGATCTGGTCGTCGTCTCGCCGGACACCGGCTTTGCCGAACGGGCCCGCCAGTACGCCACCCTGCTGGACGCGAACGTCGCCGTGGCCGACAAGATGCGCCGCGGCCACGACGAGCGGGCCTACGTCCAGGGCATCATCGGCGAGGTCCGAGGCAAGAAGGCAGTGATCGTCGACGACTTCACGATCACCGGCTGGAGCCTGATCGAGACCGCCCGGATGCTGCTGGACTGCGGGGCGATCGAGGTCAGCGCGATGGTCAGCCACGGCATCCTGGCAAAGGGCGCCGCCCAACGGATCCAAGAGTCGCCCATTCGCGAACTGCTGATCACCGACACGATCGAGTACCGCTTCGAGCCGCTCACCCCCAAGATCAAGGTGGTCTCGCTGGCGGGCCTGCTGGCCGAGGCGATCAAGAGCATCCACGAGCGGACGAGCGTCAGCCGGCTGTTCGGGACGTGACGGCCCCACTGGCGTCCGCCCTGTCTTTGCTGTTCGAGTCCCGCCAGGGTCTACTGAAAAGGTCCGATGACCTTGCTGCAACGCCCGTCCATCCGGTTCGGCAAACACCTCGGCGGATCCAGTCGCCCCTGCGGGATTTGAACGCCAATTGCCGATAACCCCCGTTGTCAGTGTTGAAAAACCGTTTGCGAACCCGGGAGACCCGATATGCCGACCGACCGGATGACTCACCTCGATAGATTCCAGGCCCTGATGAACTTCCAGCCGGTCGACCGCCTGCCGCGGATCGAGTGGGCGACCTGGTGGGACAAGACCATCGACCGCTGGGCCGCCGA
>JAWLBS010000282.1:0-6936 GCA_041687575.1 Phycisphaerae bacterium
CAGAATGACTGCGGGGATCTGCCGCATCCGCCATTACATCCTCACCCGGCCTATGTCGCGGATGGTCGACATGGTCCGATCCACAGTGTTGACCCTCCGCAAGCACGGCGTCCGCCGTCGCGGCCGGCGGGACCGCGCGGCTGGCACGTAACCCCTATGTCTGCATACGTTTACATGTGAAGCGCATTCTGTATGGTGGGTCTGGCACATGCCTTGCATGGAGAAACCGACAGATCGGCTCGCCTGCTTCGCACAGTTGGCGGACTGGGTGCTCGATCTGGTCCTTACCAGAGGTAGTCTGATGCAAAGTCGAATCTTCGTGCTCCTTGCAATGCCCTTGGCCCTGCTGACAACGGCCGCCCTGGCCGTTCCAGCGGATTACACGGATGCAGCCGGCAACGGCAACTGGTCCAACCCGTCTTCCTGGATACAGAACAGCGGCTATCCGGGTCTGAACGACCCGGCCGACACCGCCCTTATCGACAACGGCACGACGACGGTGGACGTGGACGTGCCCCTGATGGGGTCGATCACGGTTAACAGCCCAGGCAAGCTCTACGCCCTGCGAACGCTGAACAACGCCAACACGGTGACCGTCAACGGCGGTGCCACGGCCGAGTTCCGCGGCGAGTACTGGTCGATCGTCAGATACTACTGGAACGTGATTCTCAACGATGGCGCGACCTGGTACGGCAATTTGCACCAGGACAGCCAGATGCGGGGCGCCATTACCGCTGCCGAAAACGCCACCGTCACCATCCGCCACAACGGTGCCACGTACTACACGGCCAAGCTCCACGGCAGCATTACCGCGCCACGCTCGGCCACGATCAACCTCGTAGGCAACGCCTACAACAACTTCATGCAGTTTCACGGCGACAACACCAACCTGCTGGCAGACGTCAACATCGAGTGTCCCCTGGAGATCTACCAGGCCGCTGGCCTGGGCACCAACGCCACCGGCGGCACGATCAGGGTCCTGCCCCACGGCCAGATCAGCAGCTACCGCTGGGACGGCGCCAGCTCCATCAACATCACCCGCGATTTCACATTCCTGGGAGGCAATGCCGGCGGCCGGACGCACAACAACCGCAGCATCACCTACTCGGGCCAGTTCACCCTGCAGGCCGACATGGGCTTCATCGTGGCGACCAAGGATTGGGAGACGGGCCGCGTGGAGGTCAGCGGCAGGATCACCGAGGACGCTGCGCCGCGCAAGTTCAACTTCTCGACGAGCGGCAGCCTCGCCGCCAGCGGGAAGCTCTACCTGAGCAATGCGGCCAACGACTTCTCCGGCGGGCTCGGGGTCGCCACCGGTAACCTTTACATCAGCCAGCCCGGTGCCCAGGGCCTCGGGCCGATCGACATGAGCAGCAACGGCAAGCTCTACTTCGACGCCAACCCCAACGCCAGCTGGACGATCGACAACGACATGGGCGGCGTCGGCTCGATCCAGGTCGAGGACGGCACGACCGCCTACACGCTCATCGCGGCCGGCGGAACGGTTCAGCCGGGCACAGGGCCGGCCAGCGCCGGCATCCTGCAGGTCAAGAGCAACCTCGCCTTCGCCCGCGACGGCGGCACGCCGGCAACGCTGGCGATCGATGTGGTCGGCACGGGCTCACCCCTGGTCGTCACCAGCGACCAGCTGGCCGTCACCGGCAGCGCCAGCGGCCTGGCCGACGCACGGGTCGTGGTCTCGATGACGGGCATCGTCAACGAGAGCGACGTGGAGGGCCGGTCGTTCACGATCCTGACCTGCGCGAACGATCTGACGGGGTTGAGCTTCGCGGAGGTCGTCTCGCCGGCCGGCTGGAGCGCGGCGGTCACCTGCGATAACGGGCGGGTGCTGCTGCAGCTGGGCAAGGAGCGGCCGAGCATGCAGCTCGTGCCGTCGCTGCTGGAATTCCGGGGCAAGCCGGGCGAATTGCCTGCCGCACAGGACGTCCAGGTCCGCAACATCGCCTTCGGGTCGCTGGCCTGGACCGCAAGCGTCCGCGCCCCCGCACCGGCCTGGCTGAACCTGACCAACGCCAGCGGCACCGACAACGACTCGTTCACCGTCAGTGTCAACCGCCAGATGGTCCCCGTCGGCACGCACACGGCCTTTATCGACGTGACCGATCCCAACGCCGCCAACGACCCGCAGAGCCTGCTGGTCGTCCTGCACGCGCTGCCGGAGACGGTCGCCTCGACGCACTCGTTCACCAACAGCGCCACCTTGGGCACGCATCCCGGCACGGTGACAGCCACTACCACCTCGGTGGTGGCGAACCTGTCCGCCCTGCCGGCCGGGACACAGGTCTACCGCGCGATCCTCAACGTCGGCGCCAGCGGCAACTATGCCGATAGCAGCCGCTCCACGTATCCGCTCCAGATCGAGTCGCTCGATGCGCCCGGCGTCTGGCTGGCAACCGTCGGGCCGCGTCACAGGACGCTCGATTGCACCGCGGCGGCCCAGCGGGCGCTGCTGGCGGGTGACAGTACCCTCCGCATCCGAATCGTCTCCCCGCTGAGCGGCTTTATGGGCTCATCGGTGCGGGTCGACGTCTGGTGCGATCAGCCGATCCCCGGCGCCATCGAGCAGGTGACCGGCTTGCAGGCCGTGCATCGCACGGGCGATACGATGCTGACCTACCGCGAAGTGGAACAACCCTTCACCAGCTCGACGATCTCCGGCGCGCAGTACGACGCCGGCAACAGCAGCATCAACGCCACGAACCAGATCCGCTACCGCATCTACCGGCATGACCAGCCGATCGACGCCCAGACCATTCGCGACGCGGAACTGGTCGACGAGATCGGCGCCTTGAGCGGCTGGAACACCGAGTACAGCCAGGCCGGCTGGAGCGGCCGGATCCTGCCGATGCTGCCCGTGGCGGACATGACGCTGGCCGAGGTCGGCACGGGCATTTACGTCCATCGCGCCCGGGCCGATGGCACGAGCTACTACGCCGTCAGCCGCACCGTGGACGGCGCCGAGGATCTGTCCAGGTGGATTCCCGGCTACAACACCGTGGACGCCGGGGTGGGCGAGGCGGTCGGACCGGGCATGGTGCTGCAGTGGAAGCAGGTCGGGCCGGTGACCTTCGACTACGTCAACGACGTGATGAAGCACTACTTCGTGAAGTGGGAGTGCCAGCCGGACACGTATCGCCTGCCCAGCGTGCCGCACAACTATCTCGTGGCGGTGCCGCCGGTGACGGTGGACGTGCGTCCGGTGACGGTCGCCCTGCACTGCTGGGGCGGCAGCATGGAAGACGGCTACGGCTTGTGGCGAGAGAACGCCAGCGGATCGCTGCTGGTCGCCACGCATGAGATCCCCTATGACTGGTGGACCGCGTTCCACGAAAATACCGGCACGATCCGCCCCTGGATCGACGTCGACGGCAACGGCGGCGGCCGTGTCCGCAACTACAGCCAGCAGCGAATCTGGTCGTTCGTCGAGAACTTCGTCAACGGCCACTGGGCGGTGGACATGAACCGCGTGGTGGTACAGGGCGAGTCGATGGGCGGCAGCGGCGCGAGCATGTGGGGCATCCGCGCGGCCGAGAAGTTCGCGTGCATCTTCTCGAAGGTCGGCGTGCACATCCCGGCCGAGAGCCCGGGGTTCGTCAGCTCGTTCATCAACAGCTATGGCCAGGTCGCCTGGGGCTGCCTCTATGGCGAGACAGGCATGTCGGCCTTCGACTACTGGGACAGCGACAGGTGGCTCCGTGAGCACGTGGCGGACGACACGCCCTTTATCACCTTCAGCAACGGCAAGAACGACAGCTCGATCGGCTGGAACCAGGCGTGGAAGTACGCCAGGGCCCTTCAGGAGACCCGCCGACCCCACGTGTGGGCATGGGGCATGGAAGGACACGGGCAAGGCTTCACGGTCCCGGGCCCGGGCGGCGACCCGCAGCTGGTCCGCAACAAGACGCTGCCGGCGTTTACGTACTGCTCACTGGACAACGATCCCGGCAACGGCGACCCGACCGACGGCGACAGCACCGGCGGGCTGAACAGGTACCTCTGGTGGCAGCAGAGCGATTCGACCGATACCGCCGACACCTGGGAGATGACCTGCCTGCTGATCGGCAGTGCTCCGCAGCCAACCTGCACGGTCGACGTTACGCCCCGCAACTGCCAGGCATTCCGGCCGCAACCGGGCACCGTGTGCAACTGGTCGAACACCGACCTGGTCGGCGGCACGGTCATTGCTTCGGGCACCGCCACGGTGGATGCCGACGGCCTGGTCACGCTGGGGCAGGTCACCGTCGGCAAGGGCGGCAACCGCATCGCCATCACCGCGCCAGGCAGCCTGCCCGGGGACGTCAACGGCGACGGCCACGTCAACGCCATCGACCTGCTTGCCATGGCCAGGAGCTGGGCTTCGTTCGCCGGGGACGACGAGTATGACCCCCGCTGCGACTTTAACAATGATGGGGCGATCAATGCCCTCGACCTGCTGACGATGGCGAAGAACTGGAACCAATAAGAAAAAGATCTCGCACGAGTAACGCAGCCAGCCGGGCGCCGTCGGGGCGTTCGGCTGGCCGTTCATGCTTTGGCGAGAACAGACGTTTGGAGGAGACGATCATGGGCAATGCTCAACCCATTCTGTTTTGCGCAATGATCGGGCTGGCCCTGTTGGCGCCGGGGCACCTGGCGGCCCAGGTCGAACCGGCGGTTACGTCGGTCACCCTTGTCGAGAAGGCGGGCGTGACGACGGTCGATTACCCCGTCACCCTCTCACTGGTGTTCCGCCAGGGGGATGTGCCCTGCGACGCCGTCACCGCCCGCGTCGCCGACCAGGCCCTGCCCACCCAGACCGACGTCAAGGTTCGTTACCCGGACGGGTCTATCAAACACGCCCTGGTCTCGTTTCTGCTGCCAAGCCTGCCGGCCAGCGGGCAGGCCATCGTCGAAATCCTGGCCGGCGGAGCGAACGCCAACACTCAGCCGGTCACCCTGGCCGACCTGCTGGCGAGCGATTTTGAGGCGGCGATGACCGTGACGGTGGGCGGCGTCCCCACGACGATCACGGCGCGGCAGATGGCGGCCAGTCCCGCCAACGTCCAGATGTGGCTTGAGGGTGATGTCTGCAGCGAGTTCCTGATCCGCGATCCGGCCTTGAACGTCAACAACCAGATCAACGTGCAGTACCGCGTGCGCATGTATCGCGGCTATGGCGGGATCCGCATCGATACGGTCGTGGAGAACACCTGGTGCAACTTCCGCGGCAACCTCACGTACGACTTTTCCTTGGCCTTGGGGCAGAGCAGTCCGGCCGTGGTGCTGGCCAGGACCGGCTTTGCGCACAACTACTGCGCCCGCTGGCGAAAGGTGCTGTGGCAGGGCGGCGAGCCGCCGGCGGTGCAGGTTGAGTACGACCTTGCTTACCTGATCCGCACAAAGCTCATCGGGCGGTATGACACCAGCCTTGTCGTGCCGGAAAGCACCATGTCCGGGGCGTACAGCTCCTATCTTTCAACGAACCACGACATCATGGGCAGCGGGGTGATCTACCGGAATATGGGCGACGTGGCCGGCCGCCAGGACATCGGCCTGCTGCCGACGTGGACGGTACGGTACCTGCTGACGATGGACGACCGCATGAAGGAGATCACGATCAACGCCGGCGAGATGTCCGGCAGTTGCCCGATTCACTTCCGGGAGTCGGACCCGGCGAGGTCGTTCTACGGGCGGATCATAACGATCGACGACCGGCCCACGATCTGGCTCAACTGGTGGGACTATCCGTATGCGGCGTCCGCCGACCGCATGCCCGCCCCGGTCGGGTCGACCTCCACGGGTTGGGCCCCGGATATGGCGCACCAGCCGTCGCTGGCGTATGTCCCGTACCTGGTGACGGGCGACTACTACTTTTTGGAGGAGATGTGGTTCTGGGCGAGCTGGAACCTGGCCAGCAGCAACTGGGAGTATCGCCAGAGGACCCAGGGCATCCTGCAGGGCCAGACGCGCGGCATCGCCTGGGGCATTCGCAATATCGCGGATGCGGCCAGCCTCTCGCCGGACGGGACCCCGGAGAAGGCCTACCTCTCGGCGAAGGTGGACAACAACACCGCCTACTGGCAGAGCACGTACGTCAACGGCAACTATCCGGCCATCCGCTTCCTCAGGACCCAGTACAACGGCCCGGGCGATGCCCCGGACGGCTCATTGGATTCGACCTGTCACTACTACACGTCGACGTGGATGGACGACTTCGTGCTGCTGGCGGCGGGGCACCTGCGGGACATCGGCTTTGACGGCGGACCGATGGTCGACTGGCTGGGTGAATCCATCATCAATCGCTTCCGCCACCCCGACTTCAACTGGTTTCGCGGGGCGCCGTACCACATGCCCACGCACGGCCGGGACCCGGTCACCGGGGCTGTCTTCAAGTATGCAACCTGGAAGGACGTCAACGACGCCTACAAGGACAACGTCGGTCCGTCCGACTTCGTCAACCCCGATTACCCGTACAGCTACAACTATATCGCTCGCGGCGCCTTGACCCGGGCGGCGCACCTGTCGAAAGGGCGGGCTGCCTGGCAGTGGCTGGACAGCCACCTGTACAGCAAGGGCGAACTGAACAGGGATCCGACCTGGGCCTTTGTGCCGCCGACCACGGGCGACCTGAATGAAGACGATGCCGTCAACGCGATCGATCTGCTCATCTTCGCCCACAGTTGGGGCCTTGGCGCCGGCGAGGTCGGCTTTAATCCAGCCTGCGACTTCAACGGCGACGACGCCGTCAACGCGATCGACCTGCTGACCTTTGCCAGAAGCTGGGCACCCTGATCGCCTGGCGGCCTCTTTGGGCCTGGCGCGGATGCCAGTATGCTGGGTGTATGACAAGGAGACTTGACCGATGAAGACGGTCGCACTGAAACGATACGAAGGCAACCCGATCCTGGGTCCGCGGCCGGGCAATCCGTGGGAGGC
>JAWLBS010000283.1:0-6911 GCA_041687575.1 Phycisphaerae bacterium
ACCTTCACGCCGGCGTCGAGCAGCCCGGGCACGCTTTCCATGGCGACCACGTGGGGCAGGCACATCAGGGCGACGTCGGCCTTTTCGGCGATCGCCTTGGGATCGATCGGCTCGCAGCGCATGTCGATCATGCCCCGCAGAGCCGGGAAGATCTCGGCGATGTGGGGCTGGGGCTCGCGCCGGCTGGCCAACACGGTGACCTGCGCGCGGGGGTGGCGAAGCAGGATCCGGATCGCCTCGAAGGCGGTGTAACCGGTTGGACCAACGATGGCGACGCGTATGTTCTGCATGAGGGTGCCCTCCATGAAAATCGGCAATAGAAAAAGGCCCCGCCGCGAAGACGGGGCCTTTGCGTTTGTCTTGAAGATCGAACCGGTCGTCCGGTCGCCCAGCCGTCTTAGCGCTTGGAGAACTGGAAGCCACGACGGGCACCGCGCCTGCCGTACTTCTTGCGTTCCTTCTTGCGCTCGTCGCGACTGAGCAGGTTGTGACTCCGCAGGGGCGGCTCGAACTCGGTGTTGGCAACCTTCAGGGCCCGCGCCAGCCCGAGCTTGACGGCATCCGCCTGGCCGCGATGGCCGCCGCCGGAGACATTGACGAACACGTCCCACTTGCCGGCTTGCTCGGTGACTTCCAGGGCGACCATGGCAGCGCTACGATCGCGTTGCAGGTCGAAATAGGTATTGACGGCCTTGCCGTTGACCTCGTACTTACCCTCGCCGTTCTTGATGCGTACGCGGGCCACGGCGGTCTTGCGCCGGCCGGTGCCCCAGTAATAGCCGAACTTCGGGGCCGCCTGCTGCGGTTGGTCCTGCATCACCACCGCCGCCTGCTCCGCCTGTGCCACCGCTGCTTCCATCGGCTGATCGCCCACAGCCACAACCTCCATTTATCTGTTTATCTGTGCGTGCTTGCGTATGTTGCCGCGCCAGACCGTGCCTCGGGTCAGATTTCCTTTGGCTCGGGATTCTGTGCCACATGCGGGTGCTCCGCACCGGCATACACCTTGAGCTTCTTGATCATCTGCTTGCCGAGCGTGCTCTTGGGCAGCATGCCCTTGACCGCCAGGGTGATGATCCTGTCGGGGTGCCTGGCGAGCATCTGCTCGTACGAGACGACCTTGCGGCCACCGGGATACCGGGTGTACCAGTCGTAGGTGAGCTGCTCGCGCTTGCGCCCGGTGACGCGAATCTTGTCGGCGTTGACGACGACGACGAAATCGCCGGTATCCACGTTCGGCGTGTACGTGGGCTTGTCCTTGCCCATCAGGATCTCGGCGACACGGGCCGCCAATCGGCCCAGCACCAGATCCTTGGCGTCCACGACGTACCATTTGCGAGTGATATCACCGGCCTTGGCCTGGTAACTCTTTTGCAACAAGACTGTTCGGGGCATTTTTCCAGATCCTGCCTACACGAGTTTTCGCGGCACGACGGCCCGTCATATCATGTCCTGGCTGCTGTACCATGTGCAGCAAGGGCCGACGAAACTGTAGATTATAAGTATGCGAGCCCCCACGTCAAGGCCGTCGCCATCTTGCCAGCCACTTGCAATCCGGACGCCCCGACAAGAGAATGTTGTCCACCGTTGTCCCGTGACCCGCTAGGGCAAGGCGCAGGCCGCCTGCCAACGGATCATCCCCAGCGGTCGTGGATTGCCGACCCGATGCATGAGGACGTATGAGCGATCTGGTTCGAGTATTATGCCTGGACGGTGGCCTTGAAGGCACTGATGTTGCCGGATCCCTGCAAGCCTCTGGCCGCCAAGTGCATTTGCGGATGGTCCGAGAACTCTCCTCGCTTGATGGGGACGAGATCGATCGCGAATGGGACCTGGCGCTGGCGGATTACGACGGCTGGGCGGGAGACGTCCGCCCCCTGACCGAGCGACTGCACGCGATCCGCCCGGGCCTGCCGCTGATCCTGCTGACAGACCGGATCGGGCCGGAGCAACGGCTGCAGGCTGTCCGGGACGGGGCGTACGACGTGCTTTCGCCGGCGGCGCTGGCGGAGCAGCTCCCCGTACTGCTTGCGCGGCAAGCCTGCTGCACGCGGCGCGACTCGGCGGCAGGCATGGATTACCAACGGGTGTTTCGCGAACTGGATGACGCTGTCCTGGTAGCGGATGCAGCTACGGGCATTCTGATCGACGCCAACCGGCAGGCGGAGGTCCTGCTGGGGCGGACACGCGACCAGATCCTCAGACTGCATCAGAGCCAACTGCATCCACCGCACAAGGTCGAAAAGCATCGGGCGCGTTTCCAGCGCCTGGCCGCCACGGGCATCCTGGAGCCCGATCGGGACTCCGAAATCGTGCACAAGCAGGGGCACACCGTCCCCGTCAGCATCAGCGGAACCCTTATAGACGACGGAACCCGGCGCCTGATCGTTGGCGTGTTCCGCGATATCAGCCAGCGCCGCCGGATGGAACAGGCGTTGCGCGAGAACCAGCGGATGCTGGCCACGCTGATGAGCAACCTGCCCGGCATGGCGTTCCGCTGCCGCAACGACCGGGACTGGACGATGGAGTTCGTCAGCGACGGCTGCCTGCAGCTGACGGGATATGCGCCGGCCGACCTGGTGGACAACCGCCGGATCGCGTACGCACGGATCATCCACCCGGAGGATCGCGACACAGTCTGTCGCATGATTCAGGCCGCCCTGGCCCAAAAGCAGCCCTACCAGGCCAGCTATCGCATCATCACCCGGCACGGTGAACGAAAGTGGATCTGGGAGCAGGGATGCGGCGTGTTCGGACCGGACGGCCGCTCGGCTGCCATCGAGGGGCTGATCGTCGACATAACCGAGCAGAAGGACGTGCAAGAGGCCCTGGAGCAGAGCCGGCGGTTCGCAAGCCGCGTCATCGAGACCACCCCGAACCTCATCTACATCTATGACCTGCAGGCACGGCGAACAGTGTATGTGACACCCGCCCTGCATCGCGTACTCGGTTATACGGCCCAGGACCTGTCACGAATCGAAAACGAGTCGCCCATGCAGATCTACCACCCGGACGACCGGGCCGACCTGGAACGATGCGCCAGGGCATTAGAGGCGGCTGGCGACGGGCAGATCCTCGAGCACGAGTACCGCATGCGGCACGCGGAGGGACATTACGTTCTGCTGCACAGCCGGGAAGTTGTGTTCTTGCGGGACGACGACGGTTGCCCGCGCCAGATCATCGGCACCGCCGTGGACATCACGGAGCGCCACCGGGCACAACAGGCCCTTCTGGAGAGTGAGGAACGTTTCCGACGCCTGGCGGAGAACGCACAGGACGTGATCTACCGCATCCGCACCGTGCCGGAGCCACGTTTCGAGTACGTCAGCCCGGCGGTATCGACGGTGCTGGGCTACGCGGCGGACGAAGCCCAGGCGGCGGGCTTTCTGGAGCGGACGACGCATCCGGACGACCTGCCGCAGGTGCTGGAATATATTGCGGGAAGGATGGACCTGGACAACCCCTTCATGGTCCGGGTGCAACGCAAGGACAGAAAGTGGGTGGTCCTGGAGGTCCGTTGCACGGCCATCCGCGACGAGAACGGGCAAATCGTCGCGATGGATGGGATCGCGCGGGATGTCAGCGAGCGGCTGCGGGCCCAAGAGGCCCTGCTGGAAAGGGCGAGCCTGCGGGAATTGAGCCACCGCATCATCCAGGGCCAGGAGCAGGAGCGCCGCCGCCTGAGCAGGGAACTGCACGATGAGGCCGGCCAGGCGCTGACCGCCATCAAGCTGAACTCGGAGCTGCTCGCCAAAAAGATGCCCGAGGACCGGCCGGATCTGCGGCGGCTGGCGGCGGACACGGCCGAAGTCAGCGTCAGCCTGATCAGCGAGATGCGGCGGATCGCCGCGGCCCTGCGCCCGACCGTCCTGGAGGACCTGGGGTTGCTGGCGGCGCTGCGGTGGTACACCAAGGGCATCGAAATGCGATATAACGTGCCGATCAAGTTGATAAGTCGCGGCCTCGACGGTAGATTGGAGGAATCATTTGAGGTGACGGTTTACCGAATTGTGCAGGAAGCCCTGACGAACGTGGTTCGGCACGCTCGGGCCAGCCATGCGGTCGTGCGGGTCACTCGCACCGGACGAAAACTAAATCTGTGTGTCAGCGACGACGGTTGCGGCATGGACCCAGCCGTAAATCGCGCCGGCACAGGTCTGACAGGCATTCGCGAGCGAGCGCACCTTTACCACGGCCAGATGTGGCTGGAAGGGCGAGTTGGCGAAGGAACATCTTTGCACGTACGATTCCCGAACATCCCGGAGACAGGCCCATGTGCGACAACATGAAGATTCGAACAATCCTGCTGGAAGATCACAAGATGGTGCGACAGGGGCTTGTCGCGCTTCTGCAGGATGCGCCTGGCATGGAGATCGTCGGCGAGGCGGGCGACGGCAACAGCGCGGTCGAAATGGCCCGCACGCACCAGCCGGACGTCGCCCTGCTGGACATCTCGATGCCCGGGATGAACGGACTGGAGGCCGCCCGCAAGATCCGCGAGCTGAGCCCCAAGACGAAGCTGCTGTTTCTGACCATGTACGCGGACGACGAGTACATCATCCAGGCCCTGCGGTTCGGGGGGACCGGCTATGTGCTCAAGGACGCGGACGCCAACACGCTGATCGATGCGATCCGGCGGGTCCACAGGGGCGAAAACTACCTGAGCCCCGAGGTCAGCCAGACAATCATCCGGCGGGTGATCAGCGATAACAGCGAGCCGCCCACGAACAACCACGAGAACCTCACAAGCCGGGAACGCCAGATCCTCCAGATGATCGCGCAGTCCAAAACCAACCGCGAGATCGGCGAGACCCTCAGGATCTCCGTCAAGACGGTCCAGACGCACCGCGCCAACCTCATGAACAAACTCGACATCCACGACCAGACCTCCCTGGTCAAATACGCCATCCGACACGGGCTGGTGAAACTCGACTGATGCGGTAAAATCGCCGCATGCAGAACAAACCCAATATCCTCGTGATCATGTCCGACCAGCACCGCGGCGACTGCCTCGGCATGGCCGGCCATCCGACCGTCCGCACCCCCAACCTCGACCGGCTCGGCCGAGACGGGGCCTGGTTCGCCAACGCCTTTTCCCCGATGCCGGTCTGTGTGCCGGCCCGCTACTCGGTAATCACCGGGCAGGTGCCGCTGGCGTGGGGCTCTCGCGGCAACGGCGGGGGCATCCCTGCCGAGGTGCCGACGCTGCCGACGATTCTCAAAGGGCACGGCTATCGCACCGCCCTGTTCGGCAAGGCCCACTACACCGGCCCGGCGGATGAGTGCGAGCGGCTGGGCATCCCCCGGTGGCGGTACAAGTACGGGTGGGACGAGGTCCTGTTCGCCGAGGAGGGGCGGCAGTGGCGGGGCACGGATGACTACGAGGCCTACCTGCAGACCGTCGGCTGGCACGGCTGGCAGCGGGCCCACGGCATCGGCAACAACGACGTGCGGACGGCGGCCTCGCCCCTGCCGAAGGAGCACTACCAGACGACCTGGGCGACGGATGAATCGATCAACTGGCTGCGGCAACACGACCGGGACAAGCCGTTCCTGCTGATGACCAGCTACGTCAAGCCGCATGCGCCGTACGACCCACCCGCCCCGTATGACACGATGTACGACCCCCGACAGGTGGACCCGCCGATCGGCGGACCGGAGGACCTGGAAGGGCTCTCGCCGAGCTACGCCCAGACCCGCCGGGCCTACGGCTGGGACACCTTGCCGGCCGAAGCCCACAAACGGGCACGGGCCTATTACTACGGCAATATAACGATGATCGACGACGAGGTCGGCCGGCTGCTGGGGACGCTGGAGGAGCTGGGGCTGGCTGACAATACGATCGTCGCGTTCGTCGCCGATCATGGCGACCTGATGGGCGATCACGGGCTGTACTTCAAGGGGCTGTTCTTCCGCGAGTCGTGGCACATCCCCTTCATGATCCACGCGCCGGGGAAACTGGCGGGCCGCGGCCGATGCGACCGGTTCGCCTCGCTGCAGGACCTGATGCCGACGCTGCTGTCGCTGGCGGGTGTGCCGATCCCCGAAGGCGTACACGGCGAGGACCTGACCCGGGACCTGGAGGCCGGCCCCGAAACCGTCTTCGGCAGCTACCAGTCCGCCCCGCACCGCCTGCACACCGCCCGCACCGCCAGATGGCAATACGTCTTCCACGAGGCCGGCGGGTATGAGGAGCTGTACGACCTGCAGGCCGATCCGGACGAGCGGCACAATCTGGCCGGCCGGGACGATGTGCGGGAGACCGTCGCGGATCTTCGCCGCCGGATCGCGCAGTGGCTGAGCAAGCTTGGTGACCAGGAGGCCCTCGACGGTGCCGGCGATCTGAAAGTCAGTCCCGCGCCGGAGCTGGCGGACCCGCCGATGACGAAGCTGCCCCTGGGCCTGCGGCCGTATTGACCTGGGGTAACTCGCTCGATGTGGATCGAATCAAAGGTCGATTCACCGGAACGGTCGCCAATGCCGGTTTCGCTACCGGAGGAACGCCCGGCGGCCATTGTGGAGTGCGGCGCCGCAGACGCCGCTTTGCATTTCTCCGGGCGTCCCTCCCGTGGCCACTTCGCGGCAGTTCAACATATCTGTCGTCCCTGACGGGACTCGAACGACAAAAGACAACAACAAGAGGGGCGGCCGCCTTCCCAGGACTCCGGCGACGATACAACCGTCGCCTCCGTCTTGGCTATTGCCTGCCGTCCCCGCGGGACTGAGTCACACGACCTGGTAACCCGCAGACGCCGACGACGCCGGTTACTGCAGGGATAGCACGAGGTCTATCGACTCACTGCCATCGCCGGGCTCAAAGATCCACTTGCCTTGCGTGCCGTCGAATTCGTAGAGCAGGCCCGGGTCCCAACCCAAGGACCGGGCAAGCGTATAGCCGGCTCCGTCGGCGG
>JAWLBS010000284.1:0-6910 GCA_041687575.1 Phycisphaerae bacterium
CTTCAGCACGCCCACCGCCGGGGCGTGCAGGAAATCTGGAACATCGGCGACTTCGTCGGCTACGGGCCATTCCCCGACGAGGTGGTCCAACTGCTGAAAGACGAGGGGGCAGTCAGCATCCTGGGTAACTACGACACCGACGTGCTCAGCGTGCCGCGCAAGGTCAAGGCGAAACGCCCCGCCAAGGCCTTGGCCAAAACATGGGCCTTCAAGCGCCTGTCCAAGGAGTCAAAGAACTACCTGCGCTCCCTGCCGCTGGAGAAGCGGCTGGAGGTCGACGGCAGGCGGATCCTGCTGACCCACGCCAGCCCGGCCTCGCCGAACGAGCACCTCGACCAGGATACCCCCGAGCAGCGGCTGCGGGAACTGGTTGAGATCGCCGAGGCCGACATCGTCATCTGCGGCCACTCCCATATCCCCTTCGTCCGCAAGGCGGACTCGACGACGTTCATCAACACCGGCAGCGTCGGCCGGCCCGATGACGGCGACCCGCGGGCCTGCTACGCCCTGATGAACATCGGACCGCGCAAGGTCATGGTGCGGCACCATCGTGTGGACTACGATATCGAGGAAACGATCACGGCGATGCGAAAGCGGCGTCTGCCGGAGGCCTTCATCCAGATGATCGTCCAGGGCCGATCGCTGAACGACGTGGCCGAACCACTGCCGCCCGAGGCGCATCAGGCGGCGGACCTCCCGCCCGAGCAGGAGGACGCCCAGCTCGCCGGCGTCCTGCAGCTGGCGCGGGTCTGCAATTATGAACAGGGCCACACCCACCAGGTCACCCGCCTGGCGCTGGAGATGTTCGACCAGCTGCGGGACCTGCACAGGCTGGGGCCCGCGGAGCGGTTCCACCTGCACTGCGGGGCGCTGCTGCACGATATCGGCTGGATCGAGGGGCAAAAGGGCCACCACAAGACCGCCCTGCGGATCATCCTCGATTCGCCGCTGCTGCCGTTTCACGGCCGGCAACGGCAGATCATCGGCTGTGTCGCGCGGTACCACCGGCGGGCCGAACCCAAGGGCAGTCACGAGCCGTACGGCTCGCTGGGCAAGCACGACCGGACGATCGTGCGGCGGCTGGCGGCGATCGTGCGGGTGGCGGATGCCCTGGACGTGATGCACGAGGACCGCGTGCGCGACATCGCTTGCCGGATCGACCCGAACCGCGTTACGATCAACTGCGTGGCATCGGCGCCCCTGGAGCAGGAACGTGAGCAGGCGTTCAAAAAGGGCGGGTTGTTCGAAAAGGTGTTTGACCGGAAGCTGGATATTCAATGGCAACTCGCCTGAGGCAACAACGCAAGCGCCCGATCGTTGCGTTCCTGGACATCGGCACCAACTCCGTCCGCATGCTGATCGCGCGGATCAATCCCAACCATACCTTCACCACGCTCACCCAGCAGAAGGAGATCGTCCGCCTGGGCGAGGGCGAGTTCACCCGGGAGCGGCTCCAGCCGCGGGCGATGCAGCGGGCGGTGCAGGTCTGCACCCGCTTCGCCCGGATGGCCCGCTCGTACGGCGCGGGCGAGATCGTCGCCGTCGCCACCGCCGCCAGCCGCGAGGCCCGCAACCGCCGCCAGTTCCTGAGCCGCCTGAAACGCGAGGCCGACCTCGATGTCCGCGTCGTTTCCGGCAAGGAGGAGGCGCGACTGATCTGGCTGGGCGTGTCTTCCGGGATGAACCTGGGCGGCCGCGAGGCGGTTTTCATCGACATCGGCGGCGGCAGCACGGAGGTGATCGTCGGCGACCAGGTCGGCTACCGTTACCTTGACACGCTCAAGCTCGGGGCGATCCGCCTGGCGACGATGTTCCGGGCCGGCGAGACGGGCACCGTCAGCAAGGGCCGCTACAAGGAGCTGCAGGACCACGTCCGCAACACCGCGATCCACACCTTCGAGCGGGTGCGGCAGTACGAGCCCGACCTGGTGATCGGCAGCAGCGGCACGGTCGTCAACCTGTCAGACATCGCCGCACGCAAGTTCAACAGCCACCCCTCGAAGCGCGGGCCGGTGCTGGCGATCGAGCAGCTCGAGCAGGTCATCGAGATGCTTTGCGCGATGAAGGTGCAGGAGCGGCGCAAGGTGCCCGGGCTGAACCCGGAGCGGGCGGATATCATCATCCCCGGCGCGGCGATCCTCCACACGTTCATGCAGGAACTGGGCCTCTCGCAGCTGGTGGTCAGCGAGCGGGGCCTGCGGGACGGCCTGCCGCTGGATCACCTTTCGCGGAGCGAGCACGCGGACCTGTCGCGAAAGATAACCTTCCGCGAGCGGAGCGTGCTGCAGCTCGGGCAGATGTGCGGCTTCGACGAGCCCCACGCCCGCCATGTGGCCCGGCTGGCGCTGGGCCTGTTCGACAGCGCCGGCAAGGCCGGGCTGCACGACCTGGGCAACTGGGAGCGGGACCTGCTGGAGTTCGCCTCGCTCCTGCACGACATCGGCACGTTCCTGTCCTTCAGCGACCACCAGGACCACTCGGCCTACTTCATCCGCCACGCCGACCTGCTCGGCTTCGACGACACCGAACTGGAGATCATCTCGCACGTCGCCCTGTTCCACCGGCGCAACACCCCCCGCAAGAGCCATCCCACCCTGGCCGGGATGGACCCGTCCAGCCAGCAGATCGTCCGCGTGCTCAGCGTGATGCTCCGCCTGGCCGAGAGCCTCGATCGCAGCCACATGGACGCGGTGCGCAGTGCGGAACTGGTCGGGGTGGACGCGGACACCGCCCTGCTGCGGATCCACGCGACCCAGGACTGCCAGCTGGAGATCTGGGGCGTGCAGAACCACCGCAAGGTCTTCCGCCGGGTCTTCAAGAAAGACCTGGTGATCGAGCAGGCCGTCACTCGCGCTCCAGCGCCAGCGCGTCGCCGAGCGTAAGGGCCGCCACCCGGCGGCTCGTCCCCTGGCTCATGGTCCCTCCCGGCATGTGCACGCAGGCGAGACGCCATCGCCATTCGACCGCGTGATCGAAGATCCCGCCTGGCACTCAGGCCGCGATCTTGCGAGCCCATGGCTCGATCGCCTGCTCCAGTTCATGAATGGAATCGGGCAGTTCGCCCGTTCCGAAGCGCTTCCACCAGTTGACCACCGTCATCCCGACGACCTGATCGTTGTCCTGGCGCCGCACCCGGAGCAGACCGTCCTCGGTTTCCTCGGAATACGCGGGGGCCTCCCGGTGTTCGACCAGCCGGAGGTACAGCACGTCGTTGGGGATGTCGTAATGGCACCACAAGACACCGTCGACGACACCTTCAATTGTGTCTACCTTGACCATTCCTGACGTCCTCCGGTCCTGTCATCCCCCATCCCCGGGGTCGCCCGGCTGTCTCGAACATCTAGCGTGTTCTGCGCCGGATGGGCGTCCGGCGGATCGGCTCTCGCCGCTCCGGCTCCCTCGGCTCGCCACGCGGGCGTACCTGCTCGCGCCTCTCCGGCTCGGCCGGCTCGGCCCGCCTTTCCGTCCCGGGCAGGTCCGGCAGAATGCCGCCGTTTTCCCTTGCCCTTTCCCGCCGCTCGGGTTGGGCGGGCTCCTGCCTCTCGCCACCCAAGACCTCGCCCAGCCCCTCGGTCAGACCCTGCGCCACCAACTGCCTGATCGCCCGCTCGACCAGCGGCTTGACGTCCACCTTGCTGAAGTCCAGCCGGGGCGCCTTGCGCGTGCCCACCATCGGCACGTCGAGGCGCACGCCCTCCAGCACGGCGGCGTACCGGACGACCGGCCCTTTCACCCCGAGCTGCTCGAGCAACGCCGGCGTGATCGGGATGCCCATCAGCAGGTCCACCGTCCCGTCAAACCCGACCGACCCGTGAAAGACCATGTCAAACCCGTTGGCGAAGGTCATCACAAAATTGTCATAGGCGATCCGGCCGTCGGCGATCACGAAGTCGGGGTTGCCCACGCTGATCGGCTGGGCCTCCTGCTGCGACCGGCCCGCCAGTCTGGTCAAGAGCCCGAACGTCCCGCCCGGCTGGACCCGCAGATTCTCCATGTTCAGCCGCCCGCGGCCGCTGCCCCGCTGCTTGATCGCCTCGCCCAATGGCAGGTCGATATCCGCAACGGTCAGCGACGCCCGCCCGTCCATGCCGGCCACCTCGCTGAACAACGGGTTGACGTAACTGAGCAGTTGCCGGCCGATTTCGCCGTCGATGTTGATGTTCTGCAACGCCTGCAGCTCGCCCGGGATCCGCAGCATCGGCGTCGGCTCGGTGAAGTCGACGGCACCACCTATGTTCATCTGACCGCCCGAGGCCGGGACCGTGGCCGCCGGCAGATCGAGCCGTCCGTCCGCCAGCATCGGCGTCAGCGCCGCCTCGCCGAGCCTTATCCCGTACAATCGCCCGCCCTGCCAGCCGACCTGAATGTCGCGGGCCGTCACACCCCGCCACGGCGGCTGGACGTCCGGCTGCCACGCCGGGCCCGTCACCGTGAACTCGCTGGCCGGCTTGCCCTGCAGTGCGACCACCCCGCGCAAGTCCGGGGCAAATTCGTACAGGATCGCCATGATCTGCTCCCACGAGCCGGTGTATTGCCCCTTGAGGTCCAGCATCTGGCGCGTCCGGTAATCCTGCACCGTTCCCATCAGGCCCGCCGTCAGAATCGCCGAGGTCAGCCGGGCCTGCCGGATGTCGATCTGCTGCGCCTTCGTGTCGATCTGCGTGTTGTAGACCAGGTCGACCTGCCCCGGCCGGATCGTCCCCTCGCCCTGGCCGACCGCCAGGTCCCTGACCGTCGTCTCGCCCGCCAGCGCGATCATGTCCTGCTGCGTCTGCACCGTCGATTCGAGGTTCAGCCGACCGGCAATCTGCGGGACCTGCTGCTGCCCGGTGGCGTGATAGACGGCGGCCAGCGTCGGGCCCAGATCGGCCGTGCCGCTGACACGCCCGCCGAGGTCCAGCGCCTCGCCGCCCTGCCAGGCGACGTCGGATGCGGTGAAATCGGCAAACGGCGCCTTCACGCTCGCCGAGGCGAGCCTCAGCTGCTGCGCCGCCGGTTGGTAGCCGGCGTCCTGCCAGTTGACGGCCAGGGTCTGGGCGACGGGCTGATCGGCCGCCTGGAGATTGGCGAGTCGGCCGCCGCCGCTGCTGGTGATCTGCCCGGGCTGCGGGTTCCACTCGGCGGTCACCTGCAGGTCCTCGATCGAGCCGCTGTAGCGGGCATAGGGCTCCAGCGCGTCGATGCCCATGGCCCGGGCCTTGGTCAGCAGGTATCCGATCGGGGCCTGCTGGATCGTCACGTCCGTCTGCCAGGCCTGGCTCGTGAAGTCGTACCGGCCGGTGGCGACGGCCTGCACCTGCTGGTCAGCGGTAACCTGCACGTTATCCGCCACCACCCGCTCAAGCCGCTGGCCCTCGAAGTGCAGCGTGCTGCTCTGCTCGATGGTTGCCTGGTCCAGCGCCAGCTCCTGCCCGTCGGCCGCGTATCGCAGGTCGTTTGCGCGAACGGTCGAGGTGACCTCGATGCGATCGTCGTCCTGCCGGGCGGCGGCGAACTGGCCGGCCACACTGCCTGCCAGCTCCACCCGGCCAAGATCCACGATCTGACGCAGCTGCCGGTCGAGCTGCGCCAGGTCGGATGTGAACTGCCCCTGCAGGCTCTGCGGGTTACCGGTGACGCTCGCCTGGGCGAAGCCCGAGGTGAATTCGCCCTGCTCGACCTGCAGCCCCTGCCCCTGCACGACGTGCGCGTCGATGTTCAGGGCGATCGGCTGCCAGTCGATCGGCTCGCCGGCCCGCGTCGCCTTCAGGTCCGTCACCTCGACGCGCCCCTCGGCCGCGAGCGTCGGCTGCGTCCGGACGGTCATCTCGGGGATGCGAAGCTGCCCGCTGGTGATCTTCACGTCCTCGCGGATCCGCAGCAGCGCGGGCACCGCCTGCGCCAGCGTCTGCAGGTTCAGGTCGGCCTGCGTCGTGACCGTCAGATCCGGCAGCGCGACCTGCTTGCCCGTCAGCAGAATCTCCATGATGTCCTCGCCGCTGACCTGAACGGGCTCCTCCGTCGCGGCATAGGTGAGCCGGCCGGTGGCGGTGCCGGCCTGGCCGCTCAGGTCGAACGCGGCAGTCGTCTGCCTCGGCTGCACGTTCACCGTTCCCGCCAGCGCGATATCGACCGGCTGAGGCGGCGTGGGCTCATCCCCGGCCACCTGCGGCGCCCGCGTGTACAGTTCCGTGAAACGGCTCTCGACGGCGGCCTCGACCGTGCCCGCGTCGAACGTACCGGTTGCCTCGAGGCTCATCCGGCCGAACACCGGTGGCTGGCCGGCGAAGGAGGTGACCGGGCCGAGCGCCACCGGTTCGGTCGTCCTGATGCGAAACTCCCCGATCGCCTGCTGCAGATCGACCTGGCCGTTGGCGAGCAGCTTGCGGAGATCCGCCGCCGCCTCGACGCGCCCGCCGGTGGCGAGCGTCGCTGCCAGTTCGCCCTGCACATTGTCCAGCGTGTCGAGGGTCACCTCGCCGGTGACGTCCGAGACGGCCAGGTCCTCGCCGGTCGGCTTGACCACGCGGATCCGGCCGCCGCGGATGTTGATCCGGCCGCGAGGGGCAGCCGGTTCGGCGGGCTCCTCGACAGCGGGCCTGGGCTCGGTCGGTTCGACGGCCTGGGCGATCGACGGGGGCTGTTGCTCCTGGAGGTAGACGACGGCATCAGGCTCATCCAGGGTAATCTCGCCGAAGGTCATCGGCGAGCGGACGAGGTTCCACAGCCCGGCGGTGACCAGCACCTCGCGGGCGCCGAGCACCTGGCGATCCTGCGGATCGAGCATGCTCACCCCTGCAAGCCGCAGCGGTCCGCCCCAGGACAGGTCCACATCATCGACCTTGAGCGTCCCGCGGAGGCGGTCGTTGAGCATGCCGACCACGTACTGCGTCCCCTGCCGGCTGGCGACGATGGCAGGCAGGGCGATCAG
>JAWLBS010000285.1:0-6856 GCA_041687575.1 Phycisphaerae bacterium
GTCGGTCTCGCGGGCGATCGTCGAGCCGACGGCGTTGACCACACCCAGCACCGTCGCGCCGCGCTCCTTGCCCTCGCGCAGCGCCGCCAGCGTGTCGGCCGTCTCGCCGCTCTGGCTGATGGCGATCAGCCCCGTGCCGAATTCGATCACCGGGTTGCGATAGCGGAACTCGCTGGCGTATTCGGTCTCAGCCGGGATTCGCGCCAGGTCCTCCAGCAGGTACTCGCCGATCAGTGCCGCATGCCACGCCGTGCCGCAGCCGGTCAGGATGATCCGCCGCGCCCGCGCCAGTTCGCGGTCGAGCCCGGCGATTCCGCCCAGGACGATCCGCGACTCGTGCAGGTCGAGCCGGCCGCGCATGGAGTTGCGCAGGGCGGCGGGCTGCTCGAAGATCTCCTTTTGCATATAGTGTTCGAAGCCGCCGAGCTCGATTTCCTCAAGGGTTATCTCGAGGCTCTGGACCTTCTTGCTGACCTGCCGGGCGTCGAGCGTGGTGGTGCGAAGGCCGTCGCGGTCGAGGCACGCCATCTCGCCGTCGCTCAGGTAGATCACCTGCGAGGTGTGCTGGACGATGGCGGCGGCGTCGGAGGCGACGACGTACTCGTCGGCGCCGACGCCGATGATCAGCGGACTGCCGCGGCGGGCGACGACGATCTTGCGCGGCTCGTCGGCGCACAATACGGCGATACCGTAGGTGCCCTGCACCTGCAGCAGCGCGCGGCGGACCGCCGCCTCGATGTCGCCGTCGTAGAGGTGGCCGATCAGCTGGGCGAGCACCTCGCTGTCGGTCTCGCTGCAGAAGACGATGCCTTCTCGCTCGAGGTACTGCCGCAGGACGGCGTAGTTTTCGATGATGCCGTTGTGGACCAGCGCGATCCGCCCGCCGGCGTCGCAGTGGGGGTGGGCGTTCTCGTCGGTCGGGCTGCCGTGGGTCGCCCAGCGGGTGTGGGCGATGCCGACGGTGCTGCCAAGGGCGGGCTTGTCCGCAAGGCGGGCTTCAAGGTTGGCGATTCGCCCGGCGGCCTTGGTGACCAGCAGCCGGCCGTCCTCCATCGATGCGATCCCGGCCGAGTCATAGCCGCGGTACTCCAGTCGCTTGAGCCCCTCCAGCAGGACCGGCTGGGCCTGTTGAAATCCGATATAGCCGACGATTCCGCACATACTCGTCCTCTCTTTTCACCCCACCAAACAACCCGCAGGGCCGCGCTTCGCCCGTAAGTGTATCGGGATTTGGCGGAAAGGGCTAAAGGATGGCCGAAAATCAGGGATCGCCGCACCGGCCAAGGGGACGGGGAGGACGGGTATGCCAGCGGGGACATTATGGGATGCAAGGGCTTCGGCGTCGGGGGTCTGACCCCTGGCAGCACGCCTACGTCCGGATCTCGGCATCCGATTTCCTTGGGGGTAGCGATACCTGAAGGATTCAACGGGGTCTGACCCCCTGGGGAGACCGCACCGGACTCCGCCCCAACGGGGTCAGACCCCGGTAACGTGCACAGGTATCCAGGCCGCCATGCAATCCCGGCGTTGATTCCGCTGGCAGGCGTACGCGTCGGGGTCAGACCCCTGGAAACGCCCTGGCCGCCACGCCATGAGGGCAGCTCCCTGGAAGACGCCACGCCTGCCGGGAGGCTGCCCCCCGAGTTTCTCTCACGCCTCTCGCGCCCATGCCTGCATATGGGGGATCAGGACTTCCTTGCCGAGGATCTTCAGGCACGCCGCCACGGGGATTGCCAGCAGCAGCCCGTAAAGGCCCGCGAGCGATCCGCCGACCAGCACCACGATGATGATCGTCACCGCGCTGAGGCCGCTCGAGCGGCTCTGGATGATCGGCGTGATCAGCCAGTTGTCCAGGAACTGCGCGGCCACGTACGCGATCGTCGGGCCCAGCACCACCCACAGCCAGGGCCACTCCGGGGTGACCGGTTGTGTCGTGACCGCCTCGATGACCCGCGGGGCCACGTCCGTGCCCGTCGTCACGTCCAGCCACTTGAGCAAGATGGCCAGCGGCCAGACCACTGTCACCAGGTAGGGCACGATGTTCAGCACGCCCGCGAGGATCCCCAGCAGGAACCAGTACGGCACCCCCGCCAGGTACCAGCCCAGCATGAACACCCCGCTCATGATGATCGCCACGATCAGCCGGCCGCGGAAGAACCCGCTGACGGCGAGGTCCATCTGCCGCAGGACCTCCAGGATACGTTTCTTGTGCGGGCCGGGGATGTTCTGCTCGATCTTGCGGACGAGCGGGTCGAAGTGCCAGGCGAACGAGAAGAAGTAGATCGGGATCAGCGTCATCACCAGGATGACGTAGGTGGTCGTCTGGATCACCGTGCCGATGTAGCCGAACGCCTCGCTGGTCCACGAGAACACGTTCTGCATCAGGTCCTGGGGGCTGCTGCTGGCCGGCAGGGTCGCCAGCCTGCGCACGGTGCCGAACTCGCCGGCTTCGATGATGCCTTCCTGTTCCAGGTAGCCCAGAAGGTACCGTATGTATGCGGGGACGTGCCGCAGCAGCGTGACGGTCTGGTCGACCAGCATCGGCACGACCCACAGTGCGACCCACAGCAGGAACACCAGCAGAAAGCCCAGCAGCATGCTGATCACCGCGACCCTGGGCACCCGCCATCGCTGCTGGAGGTAGCAGATCAGCGGGTTGAAGATGTACGCCAGCAGCAGCCCGATCAGCACCGGCGTGAAGATTGACCGCAGGTAGTACGTGAACAGCAGGATCGCGACCCCCAGGCCGATCCAGAACATGTCCCGTACGGCCGCGACCTGCCACAGGTGCACCTCCGCCAGGCGGCGCAGCGGCTGGTCCGATGCCCTGGTTGAATTTGCTCTGTCCGTGCGGTTGGCCATGGAGCTGTCGATAGACCTCGTTTACGATCGGACCAGTACGCGGGACCGCGCGGTCCCGGGACCATTGTAGGAGGCGCCGCCGATGACGCAACGGCCGGACACGCCGATCGATGACACACGGGCGCATCCATGCATCCGCGGCAGAGCGGGCGCTTCCGGGGGTCTGACCCCTGGCGGCACGCCCGCGTCCGAACCCACGGTTCCATCCCTTCGGCGGCACCGGCGCCTGAAGCGTCGACCGGGGTCTGACCCCTTTGGGGAAACGCCCCGGCACCCGCGCCTGCCACCAGACGACGGATGTACCCGTGACGCGCGAGCGCTGCGCCGGGCCCTGCTGAGGTGGTTCTCCCGCGAGGCCCGCGACCTGCCGTGGCGGCGGACCCGCGACCCGTACCACATCTGGCTCAGCGAAATCATGCTCCAGCAGACCCGGGTCGAGGCGGCCATTCCCTACTACGAGCGGTTCCTGCGGACCTTCCCCACCGTGCGGGATCTCGCTGGTGCCCACGAGGACCGGGTGCTCAAGGCCTGGGAGGGGCTGGGGTATTACAGCCGGGCCCGTAATCTGCACCGGGCCGCGAAGGTCATCGTCGAGGATCGAGGAGGCCGCTGGCCCGAGACCGCCGAGCAGTGGCGGCAGCTGCCCGGGGTTGGTCCCTACACGGCCGGGGCGATCGCCAGCATCGTGTCGGACCTGCCCGAACCGGCCGTCGACGGAAACGTCCTGCGGGTGCTGGCGAGGATCTTCGCGATCACCGACAGCATCGACGAGGCCGCCGTCAAGGCGCAAATTTACGACATCGCCGCTGCGATCCTGCCCCGCAAGAGGGCGGGGGCGTTCAACCAGGCGCTGATGGACCTGGGGGCGCGAATCTGCGTGCCGCGCCGCCCGCGCTGCGAGGCATGCCCGGTCAGCCGCTGGTGCGAGGGGTTCGCCCGGAGCATCCAGGACGCACTGCCGGTGCGCCGGCCGAAAAAGCCCGTGCCGCACCACGACATCGCCGTGGCTGCCATCCGTCGCAGCGGGCGCTACCTGATCGGCCGGCGCCCGCCGCAGGGCCTGCTCGGGGGGCTCTGGGAGTTTCCCGGGGGCAAGATCGAGCCGGGCGAGACGCCGCAGGACGCGGTCGTCCGCGAGGTTCGCGAGGAGACGGGCTTGCGGGTGCGCGTCGGCCCGCGTCTGGCAACGGTGGAGCACGCTTATTCTCATTTTTCGGTGACGCTGCACGTGTACGCGTGCGAGGTCCTGGCGGGCCGGGCCCGCCCCAGACAGCATTCGGCGCTGAAGTGGGTCACCCGTGCCCGGCTGGGGGACTACGCCTTTCCGTCGGCGAATCGGCGTTTTCTGGACCGGTTGCCGTAAGAGCCGCAATCGATCGGCACGGCATCAAAGTCGTCATCCTGAGCAACGCGAAGGATCTCTGACAAGCGGGCCGCTCAATTCTGGGCGCTCCGTCCAATAGAGATTCTTCGCTGCGATCAGAATGACAGTTCTGGGGGGGTGTAATTCAAGAAGGGACGCACCACCCATCCAAGGAATTCCATGGCCGGAGACAGCCCCTGCCATGGCACCCGGCGCAGGCAAACGCCGCGGAGCCCCCGGCTCCGCGGCGTCTGGTGTTAGCGTCCTTGCGGCGATCGATTCTGCGCGGTCGCCGCGGCTACTGGCTCTGGCCCCAGTTGCGGGCCATCGTCAGCAGGTCCAGGGCGTTGATCGACCCGTCGTGGTTGAAGTCGCAGAACGGGTCGTACTTCGGGTTGCCGGTGCTGGTGGTGAAGCTCTTCGACAACCGCAGCAGGTCGAGCACGTCGACCCTGTTGTCGCCGTTGACGTCGCCCGGGATGAACATGGTGTCGTCCAGCTTCTGGATCAGGTCGGCCCGCAACTGGTACAAGTCGTTCTCGTCGAGCGTGTCCAGCGGGTAGCCCCAGGCCATCGGACTGCTCGAGTACTTCTCGATTAGCGCATCGCGGACCTTCGAACGGTTCACGCCGTCGCAGCCGGCCCAGGTGTTCAGCAGCTCGATGACCTGCTGGACCTGGCGGATCGCCTTGGCGCGGGTGCTGATGCACGCGCCTTCGTACAAGCCGTAGCCCGGGATGCTCTGGCCGGAGTAGAGGATCGACAAGTTGTTGGCGTTGTCCCAGTCGGTCGTGAACGTGCTCCAGTAGGGGACCGCGCCGTCGAAACCCTGGCACCAGCGCTGCAGGAACGTGCGGGTGTTGACGATGCTGCTGTCGTTGTAGTCGGCGCAGCCGCTGTACCAGTCCCAGCGTTCCTGCTTGTCCTGCCTGAGCATATAGTTGCGGTACTTGGTATGTGGCCAGTGCCAGCTGGCGGCGCCGCTGCCGACCACCTGCCGGTTGATGCGGTTGTCGAGCTGGCCCCAGTTCTGACCCCAGCGATCGCTGATGTCGATTCGGAAGTGCCAGTTGACGTCGGGCGCATTCGCCTGGGCCAGCCCTTCGTTGTAGAGCTGATGGAAGAAGCCGACCGCCCGGAAGTCGTCGGCCGTGGTGCACTCCTCCAGGGTCCACAGGGCGTAGCTGTTGTACGTGTACTTGTTGTTCAGGTAGATCTCCCAGGCGGTCTTGGTGTAGCCTTCCTGCTGGGCATGCTCGGACCAGTCGGCCACGACGTTGCGGACGCCCTGCTTGTACCCTTCGTTATACGCCTCCCAGATGCCCGGCGCATTGGTCCAGAAGTTCGTGGGGTTCGAGTCGATCTGCCAGTTCCAGTAGCTGCCGCCTTGACCGTCCGCATCGAAGCCGTAGGTGCTGTCGGTCAGGATGATCGGCCACATCTCGAAAAACGGCGTGTAGAAGTGCGTGATCGGTGTGTTCTCGCCCGGGCCGTAATACGGGCTGACCGTGTTGAGGCGCGAGAAGGCATACCAGTCGGGCATGACCGACTCATACGCCGTGTCGGCCCGGAAGAACCGGCCGTACTTGTTGTCGAATGTAGCCCAGTTGTAGGCGTGACGCGTGGGGCCCGAACCGACGAGGGTCGGTGCGCGGTCGCGGGCGTTGAATGACGAGTGTCCGTACGGCACCACGTTCGGTACGGCGCGGTGCTTGTGGCACAGCTGGAAGTAGCGCAGTGTCGTGTGCATGTAGTTGTCCGAGCCGAAATCCCACGGATGGTACCGCCCCTCCGGGTCCCAGGAGCCGCTGGCGTAGCCGTTGAAGTCCACCAGGAACGTCGGGTCGTCCGGGATCGTCGTCCGGCCGACGCGCACCTTCAGGTCGATCGTCACCGGGGTAGCGAGCTGGTCGGCGGTGATCGTGACGGTTCCACTGAACATGCCCGCCCGGATCGACGTTTGCGCCGAGGGGGTGCCCGTGTACTTCGGCACGTACAGGTCCAGCCAGACCGCCTGGCAGGTGCCCTGCGGGTTACGGAACGTGTCCGGGACGCTGAAGGTCGTCGGCAGCGGCGCCGCCAGGGGGACCGCTGGCTCGGGATAGTACGTCCCGCCGCTGGAGACGTAGTGCGTCTGGAACAACTCGACGTACGGGCTGGCGGGAATGACCATGTTCTCCGGGCCGCTCAGGTTGCTGACTGTCACCTGGACGTTGGTCAGGTTGCTGCCGAGCTTCTCCAGCACCAGCTGGCAGCCGACGACCTCGTTGCGGCATGCGCTCAGCGAGATCGTGTTGGTGGCCGCATCCCACACGGGGTTTGCTTTCTTGTACTCGTCCTGGCCGGTCAGGCCGTAGCCGTCCTCGACCCGACTGCCCGTGAGAGGGTTGATCCGGGCCGTTTCGGTTGCCGCCCAATACCGCATGACGTTCGGAATGGTCCGGACCGTCTTGCCTGACGGGTCGGGCGTCTCGAACGGGCCGTCGGCCAACATCGGGGTCGACTCGAAGGGGGGCATTGTCAGCAAGGCGCTTTGAACCGGGCCGTCGTTGCCCGCGGCGTCGTAGGCCTGCACGTAGAAGTAGTAGGTCAGACCCGGGGTCAGCCCTTCGATCAGCATCCGCTGAGGCT
>JAWLBS010000286.1:0-6842 GCA_041687575.1 Phycisphaerae bacterium
ACGCCCTGGCCGGCGCTCGGGCTGGAGCGCCTGACCGAAGATCGCTCGCGGGAGGAGCGGTCCGGGGTCGATCCGCGATCCGTCTGCCGCACCCGCTGGGGCTGATCCTGCGATGCCGGCCGGCGGACGCCCGCGCGCCGATCCGAGGTCGGACGCCGGACATCGCCGGAGCGATCCGCCGCTGCCGGCCGGCGGATATCCTCACGACGGTCGGATGCGGCCGGGCGACGAACGTCTTCGCGACGGTCCGAGGTCGTCGGCCGACGGACATCCGGACGACGATCCGATGCTGCCGGCTGGCGGACCTGCGCCGCCCGATCGGACTCCACCGGCCGCCGCCCCCTGGACGTGCTTGCGGTCGAATCGCGTTGCGGTTGCCGGAGGCGCTGATCCTGCGACGAGACTGCCTCGCGGATCTCGCGGCGGGCCTGCTCCGCCGATGAGGCCCCATCCCGCGAGATCGACCGGCTCACCGCGTCGCGATCCCGCTGCAGGGAGCCGGTCCGGCTGCGGTCGGCGACCGGCTCGCGAACTGTCCGCGTGTCGCGCCGCTGCGGCGAGGTATCCAGTCGGCGACGCACGTCACTGCCGCGCGACCGCTCGTGCGGCCGGGCGACGACCAGTTCATCCCCCCGCACCGCCGTCCGCGCATCGCGGGCGGCATAGGCGTCGACCTCGCGGACCCGCATCCGCCGCACCGGCCGGCCGGTCACCCGCTCGACGTGGCGCACGTCCAGGCTCCGGTTGACGATATGCCCCCGCACCGAGACGATCCGTGTGGAAGGCCGCGTCACGTTGATGATCCAGTCGCTCCGGCGGCTCAGCACGATGTGGGTGTGTACGGGTTCGACGATGTGGCGCTCCTGCACGAAGACCCAGTGGGTTGGCCGGATCCGCCGGACGACGTTGATGTCGATGTTGATGCTGAACTCACGCTGCACGACCACCGTGCTGGCCGGCGCGACCACCGCCTCGGGCGGCATCGGTGCCCAGCCGACGTACCCGCCGCCGGACCGCCAGACCACCCACGCCGGCGCCCACACCCGCCCGGGCACCCACGACCAGCCGTACGGCTCGACCCAGACCCACCGGCCGTAGTGATACGTCGCCCAGCCGAACGGTTCATCGGATACCCAGGTCCACCCGTACGGGTCGGTGTAGACCCACCGCCCGAGGCGGTAGGGCTGCCACTCGGAAGGCACGCCGGCCGGCACCCAGACCCGCCCGTAGCTGGCGACGGTGATCCACCGCCCATAGGGCCGCAGCCGGTCATAGAAGAACGACACGCTGACCTCGGTGCCGGCCACCGGTACCGGCTCGACCACGACGGGCGCGGGCGTGACCATCACGGGTGCCGTCTGCACGATGACAGCCGAGGCGGTCACCACCGGGGCCGGTTCGGGGGCGTATTCGAGCGGGTCCTCGTAGTAGGGTTCGTAGGCAGGTTCGGCGGTGTGATCGTAGTCGGTGTCATACTGCGAGTCGGCGAGCGGTTCGTAGAGGTCGTCGTATTGAGGTGCCGATGCAGGTTCCGCGGGCACCGGCACCTCTTCGACGACGAACGGCTGGTCGGCGACATACCGCTCGGGCTGTACGACGGTAATGCGAACCTTCTTGTCGTCACGGCAACCGCTCGCACCGGCCGCCAGGACCACTACCGCCAGTCCGCCCATCAGCCCTGCCATCGCCTTCATCTGCCGTCTCCTTTCGACTGCCGAGCCGGTCCGACGGGTCGCTCGCGTGAGGGTACCATCGGCCGGAAAGCCCTGTCTTTTTTCATCCGCCGGCGAGTCGGGCCATGCGACCCTTTTCGCCTGCCGGGCGGCCGATGGAGCAGATCCTGAAGGGCCGCCGCGGCCACCCGTCGCCCATGCAACAGATCGTAATAGTTCACACCTGTTGAACTCGTTCTCATGGACGGCGGGTCAGGTCGTGCTATTCAGTCGGGTTCGCGGAATTTGTGGATGTTCAGGATGACGACCTTGCCGGCGGCAACCATTTACGCCCCCGCAAACTTCACCATCGCCAGCGCCACCGCCTTGGCGTTGGCCACCAGGTCGCCGATCTCGACGTATTCGTTCGACGTGTGCGCCGCCGCCATCGTGCCGGCGCCCATGTCCACCGTCGGGATCCCGGCGTAGATTGCGATGTGCGCGCCGTCGAACCAGGCGTCCATCGGGCCCGGCTGTTTGCGCCGCTCGGCCGGCAGCACCGCCTCGTACGCCTCGATCGCCGCCTGCACGATCGGCGCGTCCTGCGGCGCGGCGAACGGGTACAGGTCCTTGATCCAGGTTACCTTCGGCGGGTGCTCGGCCAGCCACGGGTCCTCCTTACAGACCGACCCGACGGCTGCCTCGAACGCGTGCTGGACCAGCGCGGCCCCCCAGCCGCGGCCCGCCTGCTTCGCCTCGGCCGCCTCGGCCAGCGCATAGCTGATGTTGTATTCCAGCCGGGCATGGTCCGGTACCACAGCCGGCAGGGTGCCGCTGCGGAAGATCCCCAGGTTCATGTTCTGGGGCGGGTTCATCCCGCGGCGCTGCTCGGCGAGCTGGTCGACGGCGAGTTTGACCAGCACGGCCTTGTCGATGGCGTTGGTCGCGCCCCGCGCGGCGTGCCCCGCCTTGCCGTAGACGTCCACCGCCGCGGTCGCCACGCCCGAACAGCCCGTGCAGGCATACAGCCCCGCCCCGTCCAGGGCGATGCACGCGTCGGCCATCACGCCCGCCAGCCGGTTGGCCAGCGTGCCGCCGCCGCTGCCGTTGCACTCCTCGTCGACGACCGACTCGAAGACGATGTCCAGGTCCACCGCCAGGCCCGACCGCCGCAGCGCCTCGATCGCCACCAGCCCGACCACCAGGTTGCCCTTGCTGTCGGTGCTGCCCCGGCCCCAGATCCGCCCGTCGCGGACCTCGCCGCCAAACGGGTCGCCCTCGTAGCCGGCCGTGCCGACCGTGTCCATGTGGCAGTTCAGCAGGATTGACCGGCCGCCCTTGCCCAACCGCCAGCGGCCCACGACGTTGTAGCGGTCGGTGTAGTCCCGGGGATGCGGACCGACGACGTTGCAGCGGGCGAAGACGTCCTCAGGCACAGGGACCGTCTGCACCTGTGCCCCCAGCCGCTTGAGCTCGGTCGCCATCCGTTCCTGCCCCGGGGTCTCCCGGCCGGCGGAATCGTCGCCGCTGTAGGGGTTTACCGTCGGGATGCGGACCAGTTCGGCCGCGAAGTCCACAAGGTAATCCCTCAGCTGATCGACCTGCTCGCTGACCGCGGCTGCAACCTTCTCGGAAATCGCCATTTCGCCTGCCCTCGCCCCGTGTGGGGTATCCTGGTTATTGACACGTTGGGTCGAAACCGGTTAACTGCACACAACTGGTTAATTTGCAGTAGCATGCGCAGCCTCGCGACCGCGAGCGGCAAGCGGTGGCTGCCATGCGTGGATTGCCGTATAATACGCACCCGACAGTCAGCCTGGAACCCTTGCGTGGGGAGATTAGCGTGAGTCGTCAATACCTTGGCGCGTTGATCGTTACCGTGGTCGTGCTCGTCGGCCTGGTCGCTTCGCTGTTCGTCCTGCCGATGATGCAGCCGCCCCGGGCAACCGCGGAAAGCGAGCTGAACATCGCCGCCGAACGGGGCGCCCGTCGGCTGGCCACCGTTGGCCGCGTTGCCGATGAGGCCGTTGCCGCCGACCGGGCGACGGTCGGTCTGCCCGAGACCCTCGTCAGGCCGGATGCCGAGGCCATCCAGCGGGCAATCGCCGGCAACCCGAACCTGATTTCCGGGCCGGCCGGTGAGATCGCCAGCCGGTTCCGCGCCATCCTCGGTGACACCGACCAGGCCTATCAGGATCTGGCGGGCGACCTGCCGTCCAGGGGCGATGCGGCCGATGTCATCGATGTACCTGCCGGCGAGGGCGCCCAGGTCGGCTGGATCCAGAAGATCATGGCCCGCGGGCAGGATCCCGCGACCGAGCTGCTCGCCAGGCTCGATAGGGCCATCAGCGATTTGAGGCAGTCGCTCACGTCGGTGTCGATGACCGCCTACAGCGGCACGGACCACTTCCGCGGCAACTACGTGCTGGCCGGCCTGCAGTACCAGAAGGCGCTGTTGCTGGCCAACCTCGCCGCCAACCGCCGGGCGCGGGCCGATCAGATCTGCGGCGAATTGCAGGATACTTACGCCTGGTACGTCAAGGCGGCTTCCCTGGCCAGTGCGATCGAAACGCGCCTCGATGCGGTCCAGTTTGCCATGCCCGCCTCGACCGGCCAGGCCGCCATCGAGCCGGCGACCTCTGAGCAGCCGATGGCTGACGCGGCAGGTGAACAGGCCGGACAGGACAACCTTCTCGGGCGCGTCACGTCGCTGCTGCAATCGGCAGGTGCGGCCACGGCGCAGGAGGGGGCTGGCGACGAGCAGGCGGCGGAGATCACCGCGACCGAGCCGGCCGGGCAGTCGGCATTGGCGGGTCTGCCCGCGACCGAGGACCCGTCCGTTCTGGCGGGCGCCTACGTCGAGCAGATCGACCAGCAGATCGAGCAGATGCGCAGGCAGATCGCCGATCTGAGCGAACAGCTCGCCGGGCCCCGACAGGAGCTCGAGCAGGTCAGCCAGCAGGTCGAGCAGCTCAGCCAGCAGCTCGGCCAGATCGACCAGGCCGGCTATGACGTGACCGATCCGGAGTCTTTCCAGCAGTATAAGCAGCGCTATAGCGAGGTCGCTACGCAGCTTCGCCAGGCCGAGGCCCGTGCCCAGGCCCTCGCCGAAGGCACCATGGCCGGCGCCGAGGTGGACCCTGAGACCGCCGACGATCTCACGCAGGCGAAGTACACCGGCGGGACGCCCGAGCTCGGCGTCATCACCCTGCAAACCCGCCTGGAAGGCATGGAAAAGACGCTCTCGCTGCTCGAGCAGGCCCGCGACCAGATGGTGCAGATGCGGCAGGATCTCCAGCAGCGCAAGAGCCAGACCGAGCAGGTCCTCAGCGAGGCCGACATCCGGGCGCAGGATCTGGCCGGCCAGATGGCCGCTGTCAACGAGCGGCTGCAGGGGATGCTCGAGCAGGCCGCCGCGTTCGAGCAGCGGGCCGTGGACGCCGCCCGCAGCGCGGTGCAATCCTACAACTCCGCCACGCAGGCCGCGCGGCGCCAGCAGCAGGACGCCCGCAGTGCCCTGAGTGCGGCCGCCCCCACGCCGGAAAAGCCCAACGTGCGGCTCGAGATGCTCAGCGGGTACGACACGCCCCAGTCCGCCGCCATGCACGGACAGATCAATGCTTATCTGCTCATCGCCCAGATCAACTTCGAAAAGGCGGTCAGCCTCCAGGGCTGCCGCAACGTCCTGCAGGCGGCCGAGGCAGCCGGGATCGACACGAATCTCGCTGCTGTCGACACCGCCATCCAGGAGGCGCTTGGTGCCGCCATCGCCGCGGCCGACGACCCCAACACCCAGAGCGATGCCGCGTTCTACGCCGAGCAGTACAGCCGACTGATCAATCGCGAGCGGTACGCATGGCTCGGCCCGGCTACCCAGGGGCTGGTCTACAACATGGTGGCGCAGGCGTACGAGGCCAATGCTCAGCCGGAGCAGGCCGCCCGGGCCCGCGGCCAGGCGATCGAGGCGTTGTCGACGGCGACCAGGGGCAACGAGAACACCGAGCTGCTGCAGTCGTACAGCTACCTGCTCACCTCGCTGCGCAACAGCGAAGGCGCCGCCTCGTCCCCCGAGCCGGCCGATACCATCATGCAGTAGCCGCGGCCGGGCCCCCGCATAACCGGACAACAACCAGAGGGCGACCCAAACGGGTCGCCCTTTTTGGTGTGCGTTGCACCCATCGCCCGCCACGTTAAGATGCCCTTCAAGCAACCAGGCGCTCCAGTCCGTGCCGAGGACAATCGCTTTTTGCAGGAGATTTCGCCGATGACGTCGCGAGAACGTTATATCGCCTACATGCAGGGCCGGCCGGTCGACCGCGTGCCGCTGATGTACGGCGGCCCCCGCGCCAGCACCTTCGCCGCCTGGCGCAAGCAGGGCCTTTCGGCCGAGCAGCAGGCAGACTTCGGGGCGATGGTCGGCGCAGATCCGGGGGCCGGCATCGGCAAGATGGACTTCGGTCCGGCGCCGAGGTTCCCGATCGAGATCATCGAGGTCTCGGGCGGCAAGGCCATCTGGATCGACGAGTGGGGCGTCAAGCGGCTCGACGCGATCTCGCAGGCTACCCCGGGCTTCGCCACGCGGGCCTACCTCGAGTTCCCCGTCAAGACCATGGACGACCTCGAGGCGATGAAGCAGCGCTACAACCCCGCCTCCCCCGAGCGGTTCGAGCCGCAGCCCGGCGACAACGTCACGCCCACGCTCAACCCCGACGGCTACCGCACCGCCCAGGGCGGCGTTCACTGGCGCGACCGCGTCGACGCCTGCAACAGCGGCGGGGCTCTCGTCGCTCTGACGATCCCGGGCCTGTACTGGACCGCCCGCGACTGGTGCGGCTTCGAGGGCCTCAGCCAGCTCTTCTACGACGACCCCCGCCTCGTCCATGCGTTCATGGCCTTCTGGACCGACTTCATCATCCAGATGGTCGACGAACCCCTGAGCCACATCAAGATCGACCGGATCATGATGAACGAGGACATGGCCTACAAGACCGCCGCGATGCTCTCGCCCGCGATGATGCGAGAGTTCATGCTGCCGCACTACCAGCGGCTCTACGGCTTTTTCAAGGACAAGGGCGTCGACCTGGTCATGCTCGACAGCGACGGGCACAACAGCCAGATCCTCGACGTGTTCCACCCCTCGGCCATCGACGGGATCGTGCCGATGGAGATCGCCGCGTTCAACGATCCGGC
>JAWLBS010000287.1:0-6822 GCA_041687575.1 Phycisphaerae bacterium
TTCCGCGGGCCGGTGATGGTCCGCCGGGCGGGGGCGAGCGAGTGGAGCAACATCCCCCTGACCCACAGCGACACGGTCAGCCGGGGCATCGGCGTGGCGGACCTGGCCTACGCGATCCGCTGCGGCCGCGCGCCGCGCCCCAGTGCCGACCTCGCCTTCCACGTGCTGGACGTGATGTCGGCGTTCGACGAGGCGAGCACGGCGGGCAGACATATCGAGATCGGCAGCACGGTCGAGCGACCCAAGCCGTTGCCGCTGAACCTGGCGCCGGGGACACTGGACGGCTGAATGTAATCACGAAAGGAACGGGAATATGAAACGCGCACTAATGGTCTGGGGCGGCTGGGACGGCCACGAGCCCAAGCAGTGCACCGATATCTTCGAGCCGGTCCTCAAGGCGGAAGGCTTCGAGGTGATCGTCTCGGACACGCTGGACAGCTACCTGGACAAGGACCTGATGGCCAGCCTGAGCCTGGTCGTGCCGACCTGGACGATGGGGCAGATCACCAAGGAGCAGCAGCAGGGCCTGCTCGACGCCGTCGCCGGCGGCGTGGGCGCAGCCGGCTGGCACGGCGGGATGGGCGACGCCTTCCGCAACAACACCGAATACCAGTTCATGGTCGGCGGCCAGTGGGTCGCCCACCCGGACGGGATCATCGACTACGCTGTCAATATTACAAAACCTGATGACCCGATCGTTGCCGGGCTGAAGGACTTCCGAATGCACTCCGAGCAGTACTACATGCACGTCGATCCGGGCAACGAGGTGCTGGCGACCACGAGGTTCGAATCCCAGAGTGCCCCGTGGATCAACGGCACGGTCATGCCGGTGGCCTGGAAGCGGACCTGGGGCAAGGGGCGGGTCTTCTACTCGTCGCTGGGGCACGTCGCCAAGGACTTCGAGGTGCCCGAGGCCAAAGAGATCCAGCGCCGCGGCATGCTCTGGGCAGCCAGGTAGAAGCCGGCTTCACACACAACCGAGATGCATCCCGCAGGACCGCGGCCCCCGCCGCGGTCCTGCTGAATTTCGGTCGCCGGGTGCCATGGCCACGATGTGCGTGGCCATGGAATTCTGCAGATGAGCGGTGCGCTCGGATCATGCGAAGCGCCGACACGCAAACATTGGGCGACAACGCCAGCACCGGGAGAAAGCGGGTGCGGCCCGCCGCTATCGCGCGACGGCGACTTCCTGCCGGGCACCATGCGTGCGGAACGTCCGATAGCTGCGACGATTGGCGCGGAGGCTGCCCAGGTAGTCGCGCAGCTCGGCCTCGCCGAACTGGGCGAGAAACGCCTCCGACGCCGTGCGGTTCACACCCTTGATCGCCGCGATCAACTGCTCCTTGCTGGCTTCCTGCACCATCGGCCCGTTCTCCTGTGAAGAAAATAATCGCCGCCGGACACCCGGCCCGGCGGCAGTCCAGGTCTACGGGGATATCGGCCAACGGACCGAGCTACTTGAGCAGCAAAACCGCCCCCTTCCCGGCGGCCAGCGGCCTGCAGCGGGTTATCGCCCCCGCTCGCTACCGTGACCCCGGCGAAGATCCCAAGGTCGTCATCCTGAGCAACGCGAAGGATCTCTGCCAAGCGGAGCGCCCTCCGCTTGCGTTTTGTAACACCCGGGTTGTCACCCTGAACGAAGCGAAGGCGGCGGCCACCCCTGCCGCGGCCTTACCTCGTCCGGCCGAAATTGTTTGCGAGGATCAGCAGGTCCTGCGCGTTGACCCCGTTGTCAAAGTTGAGGTCCGCGCGGGCGTCGAACGCCGCGTCGCCGCGCACCAGGCCGAACGAACGGGCCATCAGCAGCAGGTCCCGTACGCAGACGTAGCCGTCGCCGTCGCAGTCGCCTTCCAGGCCGCCGCCAAGATCGATGCGACGGAACAAGACGTTGTAATCGCCCAGCGTCCCGTCGACCCAGATCATGTCGAGCCAGGCACGACCGTTTGGGTCGACCCACGCCCGCGGCGGCACGTTGGCGTACCAGCTGCGAAGGTCCTGCGTGTCGGTGACGTCTTCGGAGCCCGCCAGCCAGCCGCCCGACTGATACGTCTTGAGCAGCGAGTCGGTCAGGTTGACAGCCGGGTCGGTCACCTCGTCATCGCCCGTGCCGAACATGATCAATGCATACAACGTATCTTCGCCGGGAACGTACGCCAGACTCGGCACCCAGGTGAAGTCGGCGTCTTCGCCGTCGCCGGTGCCGAAGTGATCGCGGGCATGCAGGATGGCGTAGTCGGACCAGGGCAACCACGTGTCCCCGATCGGGTCATGCATCCGCCGCATGTAAAACACGTCGTCCCAGGCGAAGATGCCCGAGCGGACCGTACCGTGCCAGGACAGGTGCAGGTTGTCGCGATCGTCGATCAGGAGGTTGGGATAGGCCAGCAGGACGTCACGCCCCCCCGAAGGCGCCCCCCACTCGGGGAAATCCTGCAGGACGTTCTGCAGAGAGGCCCAGGTACCGGTGACCGGGTCGCGCACCGTGTACAGCCCGACCCACCAGGTGGATGAGCCGCTGTAACCGTTGTAGCCTTCCGCCTGGTAGAGCAAATGGAGGCGGTCCTGCGAGTCGACCACGAGGTTCGGAAAGCGGCAGGCTGTGCCGCTGGTCTGCCAGGCGTACCACCACTGGTGGCCGGTCCAGTTGATCCCGTCATCGGAGCAGGCATAGACGATCGAAGAGTAGACCTCCACGGCCAGGTGAAGCCGCCCGGTCGAATCGATGACCAGGCAGGTGAAACTGCCCCGCAGGCCGGTGTCGCGGATCTCTGACGCCGTGACGCTGCCAGCCGGATCGACGACCAGGCGGCGGATGAGAATGGACCGCTGGTCCGGCCGGCTGGCGCTCCAGACACAGTCGACGATGACGCTGCCATCTGCGTCCTCATGAAGCGTGAGGGTCTGACCGCGCGTGCCCCAGGTGCTCGATGCGATGGGGGTGCCCCTGTCGTTGACCTGGACCGGATCGAGCCACTGCATCCGGTTGCCGCTGCGAACGGCCAGGCGGTACCAGACGGCGGTGCCGTCATTGTAGATGGCGTGGAGGCGGCCGGCACTGTCATACAGCAGATGGCGGGCGCCGTTGTGCTCGAAGACGCGGAGGTTGTCCGTGCGGCCGAGCACCTGCCAGCCGTAGGGGTAGAGGTAGATGTACGCCGATGCGGTGGTGCCGTCGGCCAGATCCCGCCAGGTGACGTAGTGTTTGCCCGGAGTCAGCAGCGACTCGCCGAGGTTGTGGACGACCTGGCCGCCGACGGTGCTGACCGCGGCGTCGAGGATCGGGGCGAGCACGGGATCGTCGCCTGCGACGGCGGTCACACCCGGCGGCAGTTCGATGGCGCGCCCGGCCGGAGGAATGACCACCCCGGAAGCGGTCGAACTGCACAGTGCGATCAGCAATGCAACCAGTGCGGTTGCCGCGGGCGTTCGGACGGATGATATCATGTTCATTGCCTCTCTCCCCAGGTCTTGGTAATGGCCGGTACAGATGGGCCGGGTCGACCGATATCAATGTACCCGTTTTTGGGGGGACAATACAATGGCAAAGGCGCGTGCGTTTGAGTGAAAGCGGCGTTGCGGCCGCCCTTCGGGCCGAGGACCGCAGTCCATAGTTGCCGCGGGACGTTCCGCCTGAAGTTCGGGGCGTTGGCACCGATGACGGCTTGAGTGAAAGCGGCGTCTGCGGCGCCGCACTCCATAGCCGCGCGGCGGCGTTCCATGCAAGATACGGGGCTCGCGCATCTCGGCGGCCTGATTGAAAACGTCGTTACAACAAATCAATAACACTGAGAAACCGCCGACGCGCCTCGCTGGGGTGCTGGTCCCACATGCCGCAGTGGCCGGTGTCGTCGAGCAGCCACAGGTCCTTCGGCGAGCCGGCCGCCCGGTAGAGATCGACGGCCTGATGCCAGTCGACGATGTGGTCCTGTTTGCCGTGCATCAGCAGCACCGGCCGGGGCGCAATGCGGGCGATCTCGTCGACGGCGTCGCCCCCGCCGCTGACCAGCGCGCCGCCCGCGACCTTCCACAGGACGTACATCAGCCACGACTGGCCGGCCGCCCAGCCCGCCTCCCGGCGCCAGCTGCTGAAGGCGCTATCGAGCACGACCGCAGCCACGCGCTCGCGGCGGGCGCCGACCGAGACAGCCACCACCCCGCCAAGGGACTGGCCAAACAGGATGACCGGAATGTCCCTCTCGCCGGCAAGGTTCAAAGCCAGATCCGTCGCCGCCAGACCATCACGCACGATCCCTTCCCGGCTGGGAGCGCCGCTCGAGCGGCCGTAACCGCGGTAGTCGAAGCAGAGCACGTCGAGCCCCACCGCGGGCATCCAGGCAACAAAAGGGAAGTGGCCGGTAACGTTGCCCGCGTTGCCGTGGCAATGAACGACCAGCGCGCGGGCGGGCCCCTGCGCCTCGAGTAGCCAGCCGTGCAACCGCACGCCGGGCTCGACAGGGATATCCAGATCCCTGTAACAAAGCCCGTAATTGGCGGGATCGTCGTATACGTCCCTGCTGGGGCGGAAAAACCAGGAATCGCAAAAGGCCATCGGTCGCTCCTGGTGAGGATGACCTCTATGTCGTGTAATCGGCGTTGATCGTGACGTAGTCGTGGGTCAGGTCGCTGGCCTGGAGGAACCCCGTGCCGTTGCCCTCGCCGAGCTCGATCTCGATGGTCACCCGCTCGCTACGCATCGCCCGCGACAGGGCGCCCAAGTCGAACCTGGCCGGAGTGCCGTCGCGGTAGACCAGCACGTCTTGAATCGTGCAGCGGAGCTTGCTGATGTCCTTGACCGACGGCGCGTAACCCACAGCCGAGACGATCCGCCCCCAGTTGGGGTCGTTGCCGAAGACGGCGGTGCGGACCAGCGGGCTCATCGCGACGGTGCGGGCGACGACGTCTGCCGCCTGATCGTCGCGGGCGCCGCGGACGATGATCTCGATCCGTTTTGTGGCGCCCTCGCCGTCGCGGACGATCTGGCTGGCCAGGTCGAGACAGACGGTCGACACGGCCGAGGTGAACTCCTCGCGGTCGTCGGCAGCCACCTTCGTACCCGAAGTCCCGCTGGCCAGCAGCACGGCAAAATCGTTCGTGCTGGTATGGCCGTCGACCATCGCGCGGTTGTAGCTGGCGCCGATGGCGGTCCGCAGGGCCTTGTGCAAGGCCGCCCCGCGGATACCGGCGTCGGTGGCGATAAAAGCAAGGGTGGTAGCCATGTTCGGGCCGATCATGCCGGCCCCCTTGGTGGTGCCCGTCACGCGGACCGGTCCGCCACCCAGTTCGATGGTGACGTCGGCGGCCTTGGGCCAGCGGTCGGTGGTGCAGATCGCCTGGGTGAAGCGCTCGAAGTAACCGGCCGAAGAGCCTAGATCCTTCATGGCGGCCTCGATGCCGCGGCGAACCTTGTCCATGTCGAGCGGCCGGCCGATCACGCCTGTGCTGGCGACCAAGACCTGCTCAGGCGGGCAACCCAGTGCCCTGGCAACCAGGCGGCACATCTCCTTCGCGTCGCGAAGCCCCTGCCGGCCGGTACAGGCGTTGGCGTTGCCGGCGTTGGCGACCACAGCCCGGACCAGCGATTTCGCCGCCTTGAGATGGTCCTTGCAGACCTGGATCGGCGCGGCCTGCACGAGGTTCGTGGTGAACATCGCCGCGGCGGGGACGGCCTGGTCGGCGACGAGGACGGCCAGGTCGGGCTTGCGACCGTCCTTGAGGCCGCAGGCGGCGGCGCCGCAGGTGAAGCCGTCAGGCCAGGTCAGGGCGGGACCGGAGGCGGCCTTGGGGGGCGCTTGCTTGGATCGTGATTTCGCTGCCACGTGTCGTTCCTTTCGTAGGGTGGGCTATTGCCCACCAAGGCGTTACATGCGGGCGCGGTGCAGAATGTGCACGTAACACTCATCCGAGGAATTCCATGGCCACACACCCGGCTTCGCCAGACAACGGCTGCGCCGTGGCAAGCATCGTGGCCATGGCACCCATCAAACGCCCACGGCTCAGCAGAGCAGCCCGGCCGTCTCGGGCAGGCCGCACTGGATATTCATATTCTGGACCGCCTGGCCGCTGGCGCCTTTGACCAGGTTGTCGATCGCGCTGAGCACGATGAGCTTGCCGCCGGCGACGCGGGCTGTCAAATCGCAGAAGTTCGTGGAGGCTACATCCTTCGTGCTCGGCAGGTCCTGGCGGACGCGGACAAACGGCTCGTCGCCATACGCCCCTTCCAGCACGGCCATGGCCTGCTCCTGCGTGATCGGTCGGACGGGCCTCAGCACGATGGTCGCCAGGATGCCGCGGTACATCGGCACCAGATGCGGGACGAAGGTGACGTTCAGCGACCGGCCGGCGATCCGCTCCAGGACCCGCTGGATCTCGATCGTGTGACGATGGGTGCCCACGCCGTAGGCCTCGAAGGTTTCGTTCCGCTCGGGGTAGTGGTGGTCCGGCTTGGCCTGTTTGCCGGCCCCGCTGACGCCGCTGGCGGCCGAGACGACCAGATCCTCCGGCTCGACCAGCCCGCCGCGAACAAAGGGGGCAACCCCGAGAATAGCGGCGGTCGGGTAGCAGCCGGGATTGGCGACCAGCCGGGCGGCGCGGACATTCTCGCGGAAGAACTCCGGCAGCCCGAAGGCGGCGTGCGCCAGGTTCACCGGGTCGCAGTGGGCGTGCTTGTACCATGCCTCATAGTCTGCCGGGTCTGGTAGCCGGTAATCGGCGGACAGGTCCACAACCTTCACGCCGGCGTCGAGCAGCCCGGGCACGCTTTCCATGGCGACCACGTGGGGCAGGCACATCAGGGCGACGTCGGCCTTTTCGGCGATCGCCTTG
>JAWLBS010000288.1:0-6787 GCA_041687575.1 Phycisphaerae bacterium
CTTCCTCGCCGCCGATATCCCGTGATTCATCGCCATCGAGTCTTCCTTGACAAGCAATGACATCAACCTGCAGTATTTAGCCTGCCCGCAAGCGGGCAGGCTAAATGGGGGAGGACGTGACACGTGAATGAGTCGCGCCAGGAGAGATACCTGGCACATTTGGGACAACAACGTCGCATCTCGCGGTTTCGATTGGAGAGTTCGGCTGAGCGGAAAGGACAAACAACATGAGGACGTTGCCCGCTGTCTGTGTCCACATGCGATGGCCGTCAGCCTTGGCAGCTCTGTGCTGCTGCATATGCGGCTGCGCTGGCGTGCATGCCTTTGACTCAAGCAGAGGATCGCTCCACCTGGAAAGATCGATTGCAGTTGACACCGGCAAGGAGTCAACCGCAACGGACCAAGACCACCTGGCGGTCCTTGTCCCCGCGGCACCAGGCGAGGGGCAACCGGCCGTGATCGGGCTCTACTCATCGCAAGTGAGCTTCTTTCCGGAAGAAGCCGCGGACTATCCCCAGGAGGTCCTGGCGGTAGCGTTCTGGCCGGATGGACGTGTCGTGTGGTGCAGCCGGATCGGTTCCTCCAGTCAAGGGCCGCGCCTGCAGTATGGGCCGCCGTATAAGCAAGGGCGGGTCGACGCGGGAGTGGTTGATAAACTACTGGATGCGCTGTGGAGGTTGCCACTGCTGAGCGACCCCGACTTCCCGAGAGCCTATTACACACCGGAATTCCCGGTGGCTTTCCTTGCCATGGGCGATGGCGCCCGCTGTCAATGGATTGAGTCCTCCCTGGACTTTTTTACGGTTTCGTGGACGCTCTCCGCGGACACAGCCTCGTTCGTGAAGCAGTGGAAGACGGCGTGCGACATCCTGCTTGATGCCATCCCGGAAGACGGGCGGTTATTGCGCAACTGGAAGCTTACGCTCGTGCCTATCAGGTGCGAGGAGCAGAGCATGCAATGAATAGTTGTGTCCTGCAACAGCAGGTGCCGCACACAACGAACCTACTGCTGCCGTTCTCGGTTGGCGTCCGACCTGCCACGCTCCCGCCGGATCTGCCTCAGCCTTTCCGGCGTGGCCATTCTGTCTCGGTGCTCAGCTTCGCTGGCGCGCAGCGACTCGATGAGCTGGTCCAGATTCTGGCCGGACTCCTCCCACATTCGCTCGCGGATGCGGTGCAGCTCTTCGACGATCGGGTCGCGCATGGCACGTCACTCCAACAGGCCATCCGGTGTCAGGACGACAGGTGTCGGTTGCCCGAGCCGTTCGTTAACCGCCACCAACCTTTTGCAAGATATACAGATGCCATTGTTAAGCACCATACGAAAGATGTAAGCGATAGCCCGTTGCCAATCCAGGGGCCAAGCCCCAAGACCCTATTTATCAAACAACGTCGGCGACTGCTCCGGCACATCCCGCGGGGGCTTGTACGGCAGTTTCATGTGCTTGCAGGCGCCGCGGCTGGCGCAGCGGCCCTGGCGGGTGCGGAGCACGAAGCCGATCTGGAGCAGGTACGGCTCGACAACGTCTTCCAGGGTGTCGCGCTCCTGGCCCATCGCGGCAGCCAGGGCCTCCACGCCGGTCGGGCCGCACTCGTAGATCTCGATCAGCGTCCGCAGGTACGACCGGTCCAGCTCGTCGAGTCCCAACTGGTCCACCTGCAGGATTTCCAGGGCCTGCTCGGCCGCACGGCGCGACAGGTGCCCGTCGCTGCGGACCTGGGCGTAGTCGCGGGCCCGGCGCAACAGCCGGTTGGCGACCCGCGGCGTGCCGCGGCTCCGCTCGGCCATCAACCACAGGGCATCGTCGTCGGTCGGCACGCCCAGCATCCCGGCGGAGCGGGCGAGGATCGTCTGCAGCTCCTCCGGCTTGTAGAAGTCCAGGTGGAAGTGGATGCCGAACCGGTCACGCAGGGCGGCCGTCAGCAGCCCCGCTCGCGTGGTCGCCCCGATCATCGTGAACTGGCTGAGCTTGAAGTTGATTGTCCGCCCGCCCAGGCCGCCTTCCAGGGTATAGTCCACCCGGAAGTCCTCCATCGCCGGGTAGAGGAACTCCTCGACCGCCGCCGCCAGCCGGTGGATCTCGTCGATGAAGAGGATCTCGCCCGGCTCGAGGTTGGTCAGCACGGTCATCAGGTCGGACTGCTTGCCGATAGCCGGGCCGCTGGTCACCCGGACGTTGGTGCCCATCTCGTTGGCGATCACGTGGGCGAGCGTGGTCTTGCCCAGTCCCGGCGGCCCGTCGAGCAGGACGTGTTCGACCGCCTCGCCGCGTCCCTTGGCCGCCTCCAGGGCGATGCGCAGCTGCTCGATCACCTGCTTCTGGCCGACGACCTCGTCGAGCCGTTGAGGCCGCAGCGCGTGGTTGAGCTGCTCCTCCTGACCGCCCGTGCTTTCGGATGAAATGATGCGTTCACGTGCCATGACCATCTACTCACCTGGTACTGCCTGAAGGCTGCCCCGCTCAAATCGCTTCATCCGCCCCGCCCCGGGGCGTGTTCAACCGTCAGTTTTCTGGAGCAGCCTGCTTGTCCTTCAATGTCCCGATTATACGCCTTCCACCGGGCTCCTGGGCGTATGCGCGTCACCTGACCTCGTGCATCCGGCACCCCGTCCACCGCTCCCTTACGGTCGCGGCTCGTTGATGCAGGACCGTGGCCACCCGATGCAGGGCTTTGGTGGGCAATAGCCCACCCTACATGGTCTGCTTGTCCTTCAATGTCCCGACTATGCGCCGCCGGCCTTGATCCTGTAGGCCGCGCGGACCCACTCCTCCGGCGAGTCGACGTCCTTGTAGGCTTCGCCTGCCCGGCGGAGGTACTCTTCGGCATCCTGGCGCCTGTCGCCCCAGGCGATCATCACCGCCAGGGCGTCCTGCTGGGCCTGGTTGAGCGGGGCCTCGGGGCGTCCGCTTCGCGCGACCCCCCCGACCCGGCTGAGAATCCTGTCCTGCACGGCGATCGCCGTGAGCTTGCCGCGAAGCGAGGCGACGATCTGCTCGGCCGTCCGCTTGCCCAGCCCCGGCAACCGCGCCAGCGAGGCGACATCACCCTGTTCGATGGCGGCCGCCACCTGCCCGATCGGCACGACCAGGGCTTTCAGGGCCTTGCGCGTACCGAAGCCCTTGACCCCCAGCAGCTGCTGAAAGGCGGCCTTGTCAGCCGGCGTGTCGAAGCCGGCCAGGCGGGGGATCAGGTTGCCGGAGTTGACGCTGCCTTCGAGGTAGTCGATCGTGTGAAGCGTAACCGGCTGGCCGATACGGTCCTGCAGCTCCATCGCCAGGTAGGCCGGCACGAGAATCTCGTAGCCGACGCCGTCACGGTCGAGCAGCACGCGGTCATCCGCGACGTCCGCCAGGATGCCTGTCACTTTCGCAATCATTGGGGCCTGCCGACTCCTTGGACCACAACATCTAGGCTCTATAGTGTAGCCGGAATCGGCGGTTTTCCAAGGGGGCCGCCTAACAAATACCTAAATCCGCCCCGTCGTCTCGTTGCGTCTGCGGACCTGCAGGTCCAGGTGCCATGGTCGCGCTGTTTGCGACCATGGAATTCACCGGATGAGCATGGCGCTCGCAGACAACCGGGAAAGAACCGCGACCATGAGGCCGCGGTAAGCCCTCGGATGCGTAGCACCCTGCGCAAGGCTTTGGTGGGCAATAGCCCACCCTGCATGAGCGGATTGGCGGGCGCGGCCCGCCCTACATCCTGCCCGTCGCTTCGTTGCGGTTGCGGATCTGCATTCGCCAGCCGGCCAGGGCGATGGCGATGGCGTCGGCGACGTCGGCTGGCTCGGGGGGCTCGGCGAGCCGCAGCACGTGCATGACGGCCCCCTGCATCTGGCTCTTGCTGGCGTGGCCGTTGCCCGTCAGAAGGCGCTTGATCCGGGTCGCCGCGATATCGATCACCTCGATGTGGGCCTGGGCGGCCGCGGCGAGGATCACGCCCCGCGCGTGGCCCATGAGGATGGCGGTGGTCGGGTGGGCGTAGTGGCTGTAGAGCTTCTCGACCGCGATCGCCTCCGGGCGGTGTTCGGCAAATACGTCGTGGATCTCCAGCGACAGCTGCCGCAGCCGCACAGGCAAGGCGCACTCCTTGTCCGGCCGGACCACCCCCGCCTCCACCAGCCGGACGTTTGCGCCGTCGGCGGCGATGACGGCGTAGCCGGTAGTTCGCAGGCCGGGGTCTATGCCACAGATAATCATTGGCTCACTTCACTTCGAACCGAACCCACTTCGTGTGCACGCCCTTGCCGGTCGGCACGGTCCAGGTGTCGGCCGCCTTGCCCGCGGCGATCTGGTGCGTGTGCTCTTTCGCCTTGTCGCCCTCGATCCAGCCGTACGTCACGGTCAGCGGCGAGGTGTTCTTCGTCTCGCATGCGGCGAACACCTGCGCATGCAGAATGTTACCCTTGCCGAAGCGGATCAGCACCTCGTCGGATTTGTTCGAGGCAAAGTCCATCTGGGCCCAGATGTAACCAGCCTTGCCATCCTCCCACTGTTTGCCCGGCCCGCCGGTCCTGACGTCCTTGACGCCGGTCCGCCAGGTCTTGCCGCCGTCGACGCTGAACTCGACCGACCAGCGGGCGTCAGCCGGTCCGTCGACCCGCACAACGCCGGCCGCATGACGAATCGGTCCTTTGCCGCGAATCCCGTAGACGCGGTAGCCGTCCTTTTCCAGGTCCTTGCGGCGGAACCGCTCGGCCAGGTCCTGCGACGGCCCACCGTGGATCGCGTGCTGGCCGGAGGCCTCGTAAGTGATTTTGCAGCCGCTTTCCGTCAGACGCGGAAACACGCCCCGGCCGACCTGCGTGACCGTGCGGACCTTCAGGTCCTTCAGGCCCGACTTTGGCGCCAGGTCGAAGCGAAGCAGGTAGAAGTGGCGCCCCTTGACCGCATCGGTGAAGTCGAGGCGGAAGCCGCCCTCGGCCTTGCCGACCGGTTGCCACGTCTGCCCGCCGTCGACCGACACCTTCACCGGCACCACACCGACCGCCTGGCCGGTGACGACCGCGCCGTCGACGCACTTTTCTTCCATCACCTTCCAGTCGCGGTCGCCGCCTTCGACCGGCCGCGCGGCGATCACGTAGGGGCTCAGATGCTCGAAGGTGACGTGGGCGTCTTCGCCCTGGCCGCGCAGCGCGCCGTCGCGCCAGGCAGCGCCCTTTTCATTTGCCGCCCCCTCGCGCCAGCGGTCGTCGGCCAGCGGCGGGGCGTACTCGAAAACGCCGTTGCCGTAATACGTCCTGCCCCGGCCGCGGCGCATCTCGCCGACGGGGTAGTCGTCCATGAACGTCACGTTGCGAAACGGGCCGTGCTTCGGCTTGCCATTGAGCGGGAAGTAGTCGCGGCCCCAGAACATCCATGTCTCGCCGTCAGCCAGGCCGGGGTCGAGGTAGCGGGTGAACGTCTCGCCCGGCCGCAGGCTGTAGACGATCGGCATGGCGTTATAGCCGAAGTTCATCTGGATCCAGCGGACCGGGCTGTAACCGTCCAGCCGGTCGCCGAAGGGCGACATGTTGAGCTTGTAGGGCCCGCCGCGTTTGGGGCTGGCGAACCATTCCTTGTCGCCTGCCTTCTTGCGGGCGAGGATCTCTTCGAGGCTGACCGGCCGCCCGTCGTCGTCGAAGACCATGATGCCCATCGTGAAATCGACGAGGACCCACCGGCCGTCGATCTTCACCTCCAGCGGCGTGTGGCCGTGGATTTCCGGGCAGCGTACCCGCGCCATGTCGCCGAGGGCATGGCCGATCAGCGCCGCCATCTGCGCATGGATGCTGTAGCACAGGCCGAAGCTGAACGAGAATTGCGTCATCTGGCAGTCCTTGGAGTCCATCCAGCCGTCGCGGCCGAGCCATGGGGGGCCGCCTTCGCGCTGGACCGCATCGGGATTGTCCGGCCCGTAGTAGACCTTGTTGTCGCAGGCGTGCATGTAGTGCTCGCTCTTCCAGATCCACAGGGCGACGACCTTTTCGAGGTCGGTCTTCGGCTCGTGGCCGTAGCGGTCCTTGTAGACCCGGTAGGCGTCGGCGATGTTCCGGTCGAGGGTCGAGCAGGCGAGTTCGCCGCGATAGACGGAGTGGTCGGTCATGATCTGTGGGTCGCCGACGCCAGCCATCGCCGATGTGACGAGCACGGCCGCAAAGATCCCGATCGCCAGACATGCGCTTCGCGCCATCGGCAGCCTCCTTCGCGGAAAGACAAGTGCCGGCCCCGACGCCGGGGGCCGCTGGAGGTCATGATCTTTCATGGCAAGCGGTAACGCAAGCTTTGAAGAGCACGGTCCTGCCGCGCGGGTGCATCCGGCGATCAGTGGAAGAGCGGTCGCCTGCCGGGGGTCCGACCCCTGGTAGCACGCTTGCGCGTGAGCTTACGCTTCAATTCCCTTGGCGGCACCAATACATGAACGATCCAACGGGGTCTGCCCCTTTGGGAAGACGCCCCGGCCTCCTCGCCCACGGGGTCAGACCCCAGTGGCGTGCACAAGCAGCGGGGCCGCCGAGAAGTGTCCGCGTTGGTCCTGCCCAAGGCGTTCGCTTCGGGGTCAGACCCCTGGAAAATGCCCCGGCACCCGTGCCACGGGGTCAGACCCCGGTGAGATGCACAGGCATCCAGGCCGCCACAAAATTACGGCATTGATTCAGACCAAGACGTACCCGCCGGGGTCAGCCCCCTGGAAACGCCACTGCAGGCTTCACTACCTGCTGAAGCCTCCGCCTCCGGCGGAGAGACCCGTAGAGCTTCGGAGCGTTCCGGGGTGGTCTTTATCGTGATAGGCTCTCCCTTCGGAA
>JAWLBS010000289.1:0-6755 GCA_041687575.1 Phycisphaerae bacterium
CGTCGTATGGAGAGCCGGCGGCCGCCTTGAAATCCTCCCGCCGGAAATGCGCCGCCGCCAGATGCAGAATCTCGTGCGCATGGATGTAGTGCTCGTGGGGCTGGTAGGCGTGGCAGTCGCCGAACTGCGGGTACTGCCCGTCGTTGCGGGTGACGGCCGAGGCAAACTCGAAGGACTTTTCGCAGACCTGCCGCAGCCGCGGCGAGACCTTCCGCCCGGCCGCCTGCATGAACCGCAGGCAGCTGAACATCAGGGCGTGGTTCACGGTCTGGTAGGAGAAGCCCTCGCCGAAATACCCGTCCGGCGTGGCGAACGGCCGGGCAGTGAAATCGGTCTCCACCCGCTTGCCGACCCAGCGGACCCACTCGCCCGCGGGCTTCAGCGCCGGCAGGCACAGGCCCAGCATCAGCGGCCCGATCAGCATGTGCAGCGTGATGTTGTGGACCACGTCGTAGCGGCACGTGCGGAAGCAGAAATCGGCCATCGCCAGCAGGCCTTTCAGCAGTACCAGCGCGTCGTCGGGCGTCAGATCGGCCCGCAGGTATGGCAGGCCGTGACAGATCTTGTCGACGATGTGCCCGACCTCGTGGCCGGTGCTCCCGTTGCTGTGCGGGTGCCAATCAAATGCCCCGACGTGCTCGCCGTCCGGCATCTCGCCGATGCCAGCCATGATCCGGCGGATCTCCGCGACCGCCCCGTCGAGGTACTTCCGCTCGCCCGTCAGGTGGTACAGTCGACCCAGGAAATGGACCGACTCGCCCCGCCGCGGCCAGTTGCGGGCCGGGTGACGGTAAAGGGTCGCCTCCTCTTCGGCGTTGCGCCCGCACAGCACACCCTTTTCGGGCGGTTCGCTCAGGATGTAGTTGTCGGCCAGGCGTACCAGATACTCCACCTGCTCGGGCCAGCGCCGACGGATGATCCGGGCCAGGGCAGGGATCTCCGCCTCGCGGACCGGATGGGCTAGCGGCTCGGCCAGCATCGCCCGGGCGGCCTCTTTCGCGGCGGCGCGGGTGCGGCCCCGGCTCACCAGTTCGGCGGCACGGGTCATTGTCGGGTGATCGAAATCGACGCAATCAAGGAACTGCGAATCCGGCATGTCGCAACGCATGGCGGCGGGGACCCCTCAGGCAAATACACATTCACTTCGTCCAGCGTCCATCGGTGCAACTATACCCCGGATGGGCCGCGGAATGAAGTGCTGCCGACACCGCCCATTCCGAGGATTTACCGCTCCCTCACGGTCGCGGCTCGTTTCCGCTTGCTAAGGGAGGCCTCTTGCCGTTCGGACGGCACGTGCCGTTGAACCTGAAGCGCATGGTTCACGTGGAATCGAACTGACAAGACAGGCGACTGTCGCTATCATCCATCTTTCGCCTGAGGGCGGCAAACGCCCCCTTGGATCGAAGTGGTGGATGTTGCTGCGGGCGGGCACCGATCGCAAACCCGCGCCCGGTTCGCCCGCACGCGCGTATGCAGTTGCGGAAACAGGACATGGACAAGGTTGTGATGGTCATGCTGGGCGGTTCGCTGGGGACGCTGGCGCGGTACGGCGTGCAGCTCTGGATGGGCCACGTCCTGGGCCCGCGGCTGGCCTGGGGGACCCTTCTCGCCAACCTCAGCGGCTGCTTCCTGATCGGACTGGCCTTCGCCCTGGGGTACGAGCGGAACCTGCTGTCACCCGGTCTGCGGCTGGCGCTGATGACCGGCTTTCTCGGGGCGTACACCACGTTCTCGACGTATTCACTCGAAACGGTCGGATTCGCCCGGCAGGGCAACTGGGGCGTGGCGCTGGTCAACATCCTCGTCAGCAACGCCGCCGGACTGGCGCTGGTGGTAGCCGGACTGTGGGCTGGCAGGCTATTGTTCAAAGGAGCCTGACCATGCCACTGGACTACCGCACAATCCGGATCTTTACCAGCGAACAGGCGCGGGTCGCCAGCCGACCGATCCACGAGATGGTCGTCGATCTGGTCGCCGCCCGCCACCTGGCGGCGCGGTGCGTGGTGCTTCGGGGGTCGGCCGGCTGCTACGAAAGCGGCGAGACCGCCACCGAGCACGTGCTGGCGCTGTCGTACGACATGCCGATCGTCATCGAGATCGTCCTGCCCGCCGCCGAGGTCGACGCCCTGCTGCCGGACCTGACCGAGGCGGTCGTCGACGGCATCGTGCTGGTCGAGCCCGCCCAGGTCGTCAGCCACCGAACGCAGCGAAGGCTGATCCCCCGGCAATTGCGGGTCCGCGACGTAATGACGACCTCGCCCAAGACCGTCCGCCCCGATTCGTCCGTGCGAGAGGTCATCCGCCTGCTGCTGTCGAACGATTTCAACGGCGCGCCCGTCGTCGATGAGCGCAGCCGCCCCGTCGGTATCATCACCCAGGGCGACCTGATCAGACGGGCCGACATGCCGGTGCGGCTGGGTCTGCTCGACCAGTTCGGCACGGAGCCGCTCGAGACCTACCTTGGTTCGCTCGGGCAACTGCCGGCCGAGCGGGTAATGACCAGCCCCGTGGTGACCGCCCGGCCGGACGAGCCTTTAGGCGATGCGGTCAACCGGATGCTCGAGCGGGGCCTGAAGCGCTTGCCTGTGGTCGACGCCGACGGCGTGCTGGTGGGGATTCTCGCCCGACTGGACGTGTTCCGGGCGATTTCGCGGACCGCGCCGGACCTGGCCGCGATGCGAGCCCGGTCGATCGACGTGGCACACGTCCGATATGTCCGCGACGTGATGCGGCGCGACACGCAGACGGTCGGGCCGGACGCCTCGGTCGAGCAGGTGATCCGGATCATCGGTACCAACGACATCCAGCGGGTGGCGGTGGTCGACGAGCGGGAACGGCTGCTGGGACTGATCAGCGACCGGGATCTGCTGGCCGCGTTCGGCACCTCACGCGAGACGCTCTGGCAGCGGGTGGCCCGCCGGTTTACCGCCCCGGAACAACCGCCCGCCACCAGCGCGGGCGACCTCGCCGGCAAGACCGCCGCCCAGGTCATGCGAACCGACCTGGTCACCGTCGCCGAAGAGACGCCGATCGACGACGCCGTCCGCCTGATGGCCGAGCGCGGCCTGAAGCGCCTGCCGGTGATCGACGAGCAGGGCCGCTTTGGCGGCATGATCAGCCGCGATTCGCTCTTGCGGGCGGGGCTGGCTTGAAGATCGCCTTTCCGCACCGCGTCCGCGGGACGCTGGGTGCCATGGCCACCGGGTACCCGCTGGCAAGCGCAGCGCCGGCAATGGGTGGTGGTGGCCATGGAATTCCTCGAGTGAGCGCCACTCCTGCATCCGGGACCTCTCTCTCGCAAGGCCCTGGCGGGCAACAGGCCTGCACGATCCCTTGACTTCGCCCCGATCGCGGCCAATGATGTGAATAGTTGTTCACATAGGGGGCCGGTGATGGCGACCGAGAAACTCGACACGCAGATCCGCCAGGAGCAGATCGCCCAGGCCGCGCTCGACCTGATCGCCGCTCACGGGTTGCGCAAATTGAGCGTGGCGGCTGTCGCGCGGCGGGTCGGGCTGGTGCCTTCGGCGCTGTACAGGCATTTCAAGAGCAAGAACGACCTGCTCGATGCGACCCTGGCCCTGATCCGGGACAGACTCCTGGAAAACGTAAAGGTCACGTGCGAGGAGACGAACGATCCCGTCGAACGCCTGCGGCGCCTGCTGGTCCGCCACATCGAGATGATCCGCCAGAACCGGGGGATCCCGCTGGTCATCTTCTCGCAGGACATGTACCAGGACCAGCCGCGGCGCAAGCGGGTGGTCTACGACAGCATCCGCGACTACCTCGACCGCATCGCGGAAATCGTGCGGGACGGGCAGCGACAGGGCCTGATCTCACCGGCGGTCGAGCCGCAGGTCGCGGCGGTGATGTTCCTCGGCCTGATTCAGCCGGCCGCGATCCTGTGGCACCTCAGCGACGGCGAGTTCGACGTGACGCGACAGGCGAAAAAGGCCTGGCCGTGGTTCTGCCGGGCCGTGCAGGCAGAGCAGCAAATGGAATAAGCGGACTAGTCAGGTTGACAGTTTCAGATGAAGGAGAAGAGTTATGGTCATGGCACCGAGAGCTATTGTGTTCGCCGCGGCGTGTGGCGTATGGTTAAGCGGTTCGGCGATAGCAGCCGAACACGGGCAATCCTCAGCAGAAGCAAATGCAGGCGAGCATGCCGTCCACGGCGGCACGCCCGTCGGCAGTCTCACGACCGAACACGATTTGATCGGCCAGGTGGTCGAGGCAACGGCGAAAGAGGCGACCGCCATCCGCGAGACGGGACAGGTGGACACACAGCGGGTCGGCCTGATGGTGTCGTTCTTCAAGAACTTCGCGGACACCTGCCATCATGCCAAGGAGGAACGCTACATGTTCCCCGCCCTGCGCGACCACGGGGCCGACGACGCGGTCATTAACCGCGCCATCGGAGAGCACCAGCAGGGCCGGTATCACCTGGGTGCGGTCGAGTCTCTGCTGATCCAACCCGACGGCATGAGCCGCGAGGAGGCGCGGGCCATCGCCAGCCACCTCGGCGAGTACGCCGCCATGATGAAAGACCACATCGAGCTGGAAAACACGCAGATCTGGCCGAGCGCCCGCAAGGTCTTGCCGGCGGAAGAGATGGCCAAGCTGATGAAGGCGTTCGTCGTGCTGGAGCACGTCGAACTCGGCGAGGACTTCCATCCGAAGTATCTGGGCGTGGCGCGCCAGCTGACGGGCGCATCCCAGCCGCACGACGAAGCGGCGGGAGCCAACGACCAGGCCGGGCAATAGGTTCAACAGGCCGGTCCGCCTCGGCGGCGAGCCGGCCTCTTTTCGACCAGACAAGTGACTGATCGTTCACAATGGAGCAGGTCCATGGTCACGAACACGACCGATGGTTCGGCGCAGGTCGAACGGCCGCAGGCGGCGGAACATCTCCAGCCGCCGGGCGGGCGCCGTCCTCGCATGCGGCGGGCCCTGCGCCTGGCGGCGGTCATTGCGACTCTCGCCGCCCTGGCGGCCGGGGCGGTCCTGCTGATCCAGCGGAAGAGGGCCGCCCTGGCCGAGGCGCCGCGCTACGCCGCCAGGCCCGTGCCGGTCCGGGTGACCGAAGCGCAGAACGGGAGTCTGCGAATCACGCGGAACTACCTGGGCACGGTCGAGCCGCTGCGCGAGGCGGCGGTCTCGGCGCGGGTGACCGCACCGGTTCTGTCGGTCGAGGTCGATGAGGGCGATGTCGTGCAGGCCGGGCAGGTGTTGCTGTCACTGGAGGAGGGCGACCTGGCCCCGGCCATCGCCGCTGCGCAGGCGCAGGTCAAACAGGTCGAGGCCGAGCTGGCTGGAAACAAGGCCACGGTCGAAGCCCTGTCAAGTTCGCTGGGGTATTGGCAGCGGGAGGCACAGCGCATGCGCGAGGTCCGCCAGCGCGGCGCCGCCACCGTCACCGAAACCGAGGGCATCGAGGACAAGGTCAACGAGCTGGAAGGCAGGCTGGAGGCCAGCCGCCGCAAGTCCGAAGCGCTGGCCCACCAGTTCGAAGCAGCCCGGCACCGCGTGAGCGAGCTGCAGACCCGCCTGGCGTACTACACGATCCGCAGCCCCTTCGCCGCAACGGTCACGCGGCGCCATGTCGACCCCGGCGACCTTGCCAGCCCCGGCAAGGCCCTCCTGCTGATCGAAGACACCTCCAGTCGAATCCTGGCCTTCGAGGTGCCGCAGCAGGACATTACGCAGGTCCGCAAGGACATGCCGCTGCAGTTTGCGGGGCCCGACGGGCCTCGCCAGGCCCGTATCGACAACCTGCATCCCGCGCTCGACTCGGCCCGGATGCTGCGGATCGAAGCGGTCCTGCAGGGCGAGCAGGCGGCGGGGCTGGAAAGTGGGGCGTACGTGCCGATCCAGCTGGTCCTCGACCAGCTGGACAACGTAACATTCGTGCCGGACGACGCCATCGCCGTCGACAGCGAGGGCCGCAAGCAGGCGTTTGTCGTGCAAGACGGCACACTCGAGCGGCGCCGCATCCGCGAGATCGGCCGCGGGCCCGAGGGCGTAGCCGTTGAGGGGCTGGAATCGGGCGAGACCGTGGTCCTCAGCCGCTTCCTGGACTGGGCAAACCTGTCCCAGGGCCGCCGCGTGGAGGTGTTGCCATGACCTTGACGAACGCGGCGCTGCGCAACCCATACGCGATGATTGCGGCCGTGCTCGTGGTGGCGGCGCTGGGGACCTTCGCCTTTTTCGCAACGCCGACCGACCTGTTCCCCAACACCGTGCCGCCTCAGGTGGTGGTGATCACGGTCCAACCCGGCGCGGCGGCCGGCGACATGACGGACAAGGTGACACGCGTACTGGAGAAGGAGCTCAACAGCCTGGCTAAGGTGGTCAAGGTTTCGAGCACGACGCGCGACCAGGTCTCAAGCATCAACGTGGAGTTCGGCTATGACAAGCCGACCGGCGAGGCAGTGCTCGACGTGCAGAATGCAATCGGACGGGTGCGGGCGGACCTGCCGGCCGACGTCATAGAGCCGCGGATCTACCGCGTGACGGATGCGACGCGCCCGCTGCTGACGGTGGCGGTCTCGCCGCGGGAAGAGACCGGCCGGCCCCTTTCGGAGATCCGGCTGCTGGCCCGCAACCAGCTGACCGACGAGCTGCTCGCCCTGCCGGGCGTGGCGGACGTTGACGTTTTCGGCGGGCATGAGCCGCAGGTCGAGGTCCGGGTCCGGCGGGATGCCCTGGCGGCACATGGTGTGAGCCTGGGCGAACTGGTTGGGGTGCTCGACCGG
>JAWLBS010000290.1:0-6751 GCA_041687575.1 Phycisphaerae bacterium
CTCACCGGGAGCACTCCCGCGTGTGCTCAGCGGGAGGTCCCCCGCGTGTGCGCAGCGGGGGCTCCCCTGCGTGTGCTCAGCAGGGGCACGAACTCTTACTGCAGACGTCTGCTTTCTCTCGACGCAGCGGCTCTTGCCCGGCGGCACGGGCGGTTCGGTGGCCGGTGCCGACGGGAGGACACGATTCAGTTGCCAGTTGCCAGTTGTCAGTTGCCAGTAACGGCAACAACGGCAGGGGTCAGGGGTCAGGGTTCAGGGGTCAGCAACAGCAACGGCAACGGCAGGGGACCCGGCTTCGCCAAACGACGGCTACGCCGTGGCAAGCAGGTGACAGGCTGTCGCCCTGTGGTGCTGTACCCGGATATCACATGTGGATCTTCCTCCGTTTGGCGGACGACGGCATTACCGGGCCGCGGGCGTGTGCGGCGGACGATCTATCGCTTCGGCGACGACGGGAGTCGCCGGTTGCTTACAGGGGGAGCGGCCGGGCCGTCCCGGGCGGCGGGCTGTTGCGGCCGGAGCCGCGGGCGGACGGTTCTCCCCTCTACCTGTAAGTAGGCGCCACCTGATGCCCTCCCGCCGCTGCGCGGCGAGAAAGCGGGCAGGAGAGAGGGGAGCCGTAGAGCGGCCAGCAGTCGGGCGGGCCGATGGGCGGGGATGGACACGGCCGGCCACCGGGCAACCCCCGCCCCGAGCGGGCGGGGTGCAGGTTGAGCGGACGAGTGGTCCGGGCAGACGGGGATGGGCCCGCCCGGATTGAGCGGGCGATAACGCACCCGTTGGCAGGTACTTACGGCTCAATCTGCGTGCTGGCGGGTGCATCTGATGACGGCCGGCGGAGGGGGTGCAATGGGCGATAACATCAGGTGGAGGCGGTGGTTGCGCGTGTGGCTAAGTGCATTAACAGGTGGCTGTCCCTAGTTTCCTTCGACCGAAACAACAACAGCGACGCCAGGAACACCCGCCTTGACCTCCCGCCAACCATTTCATTAGAATCCAACCATCGTTCTGCCTCGGGTACCGGCACCCTCTCTTCACCCGGTCTCGGATCCCCCGGGCAAACAGGGCTTCTTACATTTGATGGCTATACGCACCCCGGTCAGCCGTGGCGGCCGCCGGACCGGCGTCCCCCGTGCGAGGCCTTGGGCGGCAGTCCGGACAAGGGAATCACCTATGGAAAGCCGTGACAGTGACAGGGTCTGCATGTTGAAGTTACAGTATCATCGCCGTTTGGGTATTCTTCCGTTGATGCTGGCGCTGCTGTGTCCGTCCGTTGGCGGCTGTAATAACCGACCGGAGACGGTTCTGAGGCGTACGCTAAGCGCAGATGTGACGGCTAACATGCGCGTTGCTAAGTCCATGGTGACCCGGGGACAAGGCGGTAGGTCCTTCTTCTTCAGGGCAAGAACTCACCCTGACGTTCCATTCGAGAAGCTTGTGCAGCTCGTCCAAGCAGGGTCTGTACCGCTGGAGAAGAGCCCGTTGCCGATGGGCCGGGAATCCTTCCCCGGTTGGTGGAACCCCAATTACTTAAGCACGCTTGAACCGTACAAGGTGCGCGACGCAGGAACCACGTACCTTTGGGTTGACCGGCCGGAGCAACGCATCTATATCGAGATTCGTTGGGATTAAGATCGAGGGAGAACTGGGGGAGAAATGGAGAGGGGGGAGAAATGGTGGGGGGAAATGGGTATCTACCTGAATCCTCTCTCTCGACGAACGTCCGAACAACCCGCAGGTGGCGGCTCGCTGAGCCGAGCCGCCCGCAGGCGGCGGGACCCATCGGCTGGTTGTTGACACGGGAGCTCTTGTCGACCAGCATAGAGCCCATGCTTGGGACCGCACGAGCCATCGAGCCCGGCCCGTCCGGGGCGCTGGACTTGGTGGCGACGACGGCGAGTTGGCTGGGGCTGACATACACGCCGCGGGGCGTGGGCCGACAAGGACGGCGGGACATGAGTAATGTCCCCATAGAGCCCCCCCATAGCCACCACCGCAAGATGACCAAACCCAGGGCCGAACTCAAGAACGAACTCCATTTGTGGGGAGGCCGGCCCAAATGAACAGCCCTGTTACAGAAGACCTTGAGGCCAAAGTAAACGGCATTCGTAATGTCCCCATAGCCACCACGGCCACGATCCGGTGCACACCCCTAAGTTTATGAGGGTCTGACGGTTCGAATCGGGGCTGAGACCCGGTTGGTGCTATAATTCGCAAGGCAGCTTGCACCGACTGGCCTGTCCTTACGCGCAAGTCACCCAGCCGGGCTGCCATGCAAGGAAAGGAGTGGTGCATGATACGCTTGATCTGCGGAGTCGCGGCCCTGGCGGCCGTGGTCGGCTGCGCGCGGATTCAGCCGCCCCAACCGACCGCGGACCATCCCGCCAACCCACAGGCGGCCCGGGCAGGAGACGCTGACCTGTCGGAGGTCCTGGCCGTCCACGAGGAGGACCTTCCGACGACGCCACCCGAAATGCGTCAGGGGATGATGCATCGCGGGCACAGGAATATTGACGCCGGTACCACGAACGAGGGCTCTTCATCCGCGGAGAAGGCGAAGACCTGCACCTGCCCCACGCATCCTGAGGTAACCGCCGACAAACCAGGCAAGTGCCCCGGGTGCGGCATGAACCTGGTGCCGAAGGGAGGGGCGGAGCATGAGTAGCCGAATCCGATTCCTGTCAGCGATGGCGTCGCTGTTGGTCCTGAGCCTGGCCCTCGCCGGCTGTGCATCCCTCGACGCCCGCCCGGCTTTCCACCAGGTGCAACGCGGGGTGGCCGATCGCACCGGTGAGCTCATTCAGTGGAACTCCGGCAGCGATGAGGACGCCGACGTTGCCGCGAAAATCCGCGCGATGCTTGCCGAAGAATTGACTCTCGATGAGACGGTCCAGATCGCACTGCTCAACAACCGCCGTCTCCAGGGCGTTTACGAACGGCTCGGCGTCGCCCAGGCGAATCTCGTCCAGGCGGGACTGCTGAATAACCCGATCTTCGATGCGGAGCTCAAGTTCCTGGACAACGTCTCGGGGACCAAGGCGATCCTGGAAATGGCCGTCGTCCAGGACTTCATGGACATCGTCATGATTCCGCTCCGCAAGCGGCTGGCCGAGGCCCAACTCGAGGCCATCAAGGCCGAGGTCGCCGCCGCCGTGCTGGACCTGGCCAGCGAGGTGAAGGTCGCCTTCGTCCGCTTCCAGGCCGCCGAGCAGACGCTGGCCATGCGGAAGCAGATTCTCCAATCCACGGATGCCTCCTACGACGCGGCCCGGCGCCTGCGCAAGGCCGGCAACATCACCGACCTATCGCTGGCCAGCGAGAGGGCGCTGTACGAGCAGTCGAAGCTCGCCGTCGCCTCGGCCGAGACCGCCGTGCTGGAGGCCCGCGAGCGACTGAACGCCTTGATGGGCCTGTGGGGCGATGACACCGGGTGGGTTGTCGCCGGGAGTCTGCCCGCCGTTCCGGGTGACGAAATGGACCTGGCCGATCTGGAGCGCCGCGCCATCGCCGCCAGCCTGGACCTGGCGATGCTGCGGAACCAGATGCGCGTCGTCGCCTCCCGGACCGGCATCGACGCGGCCGTGCTGGTCTTCCCGGAGCTGGCCGGCGGCGCGGCGGCGGAATACGAAGGCCCGGAGGACAAGTGGAACGCCGGCCCGGCCATCGCGATCGGCGTGCCGATTTTCGACTGGGGTCAGGCGAGAACCGCTGCAGGTCGGCATCGCCTGCGAAGGCTCTGGAACGAGTATACGGCCCTGGCCATCGAGGTTCGCTCGGCGGCGCGGGCGGCGAAATACCGCCTCCTGAACGCCCGCCATCAGAGCGAGTACTACCGCCGCGTCGTATTGCCCCTGGCCGGGCAGATCACGGCCCAGACGCAGTTGCAGTACAACGCCATGCAACTCGGCGTGTTCCAACTGCTCCAGGCAAAGCAGAGAGAGATCGACACACGACGCCAGCACATCCTCGCCCAGCGAGACTACTGGATCGCCCGAACCGAACTGGAGCAGATCCTCGCCGGCCGGATGCTGCGCGGCACGGCCGTCGACGTCTCGGCCGGCGCAGGCGATGGCATGGACATGGGCGGCGAAGGCGGACACTGAGAGCAGATCCGACGGGAGAATCCGATATGCTGAGCAGTTACAGACTGACGATCGTTGTTCTGGCCTGTATGGCCCTCGCCGGGCTCGTCTTCGCCCAGGCCGCCACGACAGCCAATCGCACGTATGACTCGCAGACGCTCAAGCCACCGAAGCAGGCCGACCCGCCAAGGCCTTGGGCGAAGGCGGCCAACAACCCGCTGCCCCCCGGCGAGTCCGGCAAGGACTACACGCCCGCTGTAGCGCCCAACGGCACGAAAGCCGAGTACGAGATCGTGGACGGTGTGAAGGTCTTCCACCTGACGGCCGAGCCGATCGTCTGGGAAGTCGCCAAGGGCCTGACTATACGGACGTGGGGCTACAACGGAACCGTGCCCGGGCCGATGATGGAATTGGCCGCAGGCGACCGCGTCCGCATCTACGTCACCAACCATCTGCCCGCACCGACCAGCGTCCATTGGCACGGCGTGCTCCTGCCGTGCGGGCAGGACGGCGTTTCCGGTCTGACCCAGCCGGCGATCCAGCCGGGCGAGACGTTCCGCTACGAGTTCATCTTCCCCGACGCTGGAACCTTCATGTACCACCCGCACTTCGATTCGATGACCCAGGAGGGCATGGGCATGACAGGCATGATTCTCGTCCACGATCGGCAGCCGGATGAGACGAGGCGGCCCGACCGGGACTTCGCCATTATGCTGCACGAATGGCGGATCGACGCAGGGGCCGCCCGGCCGAACCCCAACGAAATGACCGACTTCAACGTGCTGACGATGAATGGCAAGGCCATGCCCGACACCGAACCCCTCGTGGCCAGGCTCGGCGATCGCGTCTGGATTCGCTACGGCAACCTCAGCGCGATGGACCATCACCCGATCCACCTGCACGGCTATGCCTTCAAGATCATCGGCACCGACGGCGGCTGGGCCGAGGACAAGTCCAGTCTGCTGCCGGAGACGACCGTCCTGGTCCAGGTCGGCTCGGCCAAAGTCATCGAATTCGTCGCCGACAACCCCGGCGACTGGCTGTTCCACTGCCACATGACCCACCACACGATGACGCAGATGGGCCACGAGTTCCCGAACATGATCGGCATGGACACCGAGGGCTTCGACGAGAAGGTCCGCGAGCTGATCCCAGGCTACATGACCATGGGCACGACCGGTATGCGGGACATGACGCGGGGCGGGATGCCCCTGCCGGCCAACTCGATTCCCATGCGCGGCTACAAGGGCCAGTTCGGCCAGACCGTGCTGGGCTCCATGGCTAACGTGCTGAAGGTGCGCGAAGGCATCGATAGCTACGAGGACCCCGGCCCGTACCAGTTTCCAGAAGGCACGGTCGCCCGCGAGGCCACGAGCGATGAGCTGGAAGCCGACGGCATCGAGGTCAAGCCCATGCCCGAAGAGTCCCGTCGACTTCACAAGCAGAGCCAGATGATGGGAGGCGACGGCGCGCACTAGAATACGAAATCAGCCACGGAATCGGTTCGCACGTGCAAGACCCACCTTCGTGCCTTCGTGGTCATACAGGGGCTTTGGCGAGCGGCGCCCGCCCTACTTGTTGACGGTGGCGACCTTGAAGAAGGTCAGGGGCCTTTGCAGCTGGGCGGCGGTCGGGGCGGCCAGCTCGAAGATGGCGCCCGTGCCGGCGACGGTGGCCAGATGCCTGCCGCTGTCGGCCGGCTCGCCGACGATCAGGCGGATCGTCCGGCCGTCTTCGAGGGTGACCTCGGCCTGGTACCGCGGCTGGTCGAGGCCGGCCTCGGCGAGGCTGGCGGCGTCGTGCGAGACGTAGCGGACGGCCTTTGCGGTCGCCAGGCTGATCAGCCACTGCCGGACTTTGGCGGCGTCGACCTGCAGGTACGGGTCGGGCAGGTAGGTCCAGGCGTCGCCCTTCTTGACGAACTCCAGCGGCTCGCCGGCGGTCGGGACCATGATCGCGGTTGCATCCTCAACGTCGAACCTGGCGATCGAGCGGTCCTGCAGCTCGGCGGCCAGATGGGTCCGGACGACCGGGTCGAGCTCGTAGACCCACCCGGCCGGGTCGGCGGCGGCGTAGACCTTCTCGCCCTGCGAGGCGAGCGTCAGGGTGTAAATCTTCTCGGCCGGCTGGCCGGCGGCACCGTCTTCGGGCTGCGTCGCGGCACCGCCTGCGGGGGAACGGGGACATTACTCATATTGCCCGTCCATGCGTATAAGCCACGCATAGAAAACCACTTACGCACAACTGCAAAGGGGTCTTATCCATCCTGCCCCCTCGCCGAAGCCCCCACCCCGCGGCGTCCGCCCAAGGGCGCCAGCCACCCCGGCCTTCGACAGGCCGGTCATCAAGGGGCGGGGGGCGGCGGGGGGCCGACAGGCCGGCTTCTACCGCGAGGCGGCCCGCTCTACTGCTCTACTGCTCGCCTGTCTACTCTCTCGCCGCCCAGCGGCGCGGGGTAGCTACTTGCGCCTTCTTACCTGTAGAGGGAGAACACGAAATGACCCGGGACAACCAAGCCTGGGGGAATGGGTGGGGAATGGGGACATTGTGACATTATTAATGTCCCCATGGCCACCACGGCCACGATCCGGTGCACACCCCTAAGTTTATGAGGGTCTGACGGTTCGAATCGGGGCTGAGACCCGGTTGGTGCTATAATTCGCAAGGCA
>JAWLBS010000291.1:0-6670 GCA_041687575.1 Phycisphaerae bacterium
CGTCTGCTCAGCGGCATCCATCATGTCCTGCACGAACCTGGAGCGGTTCTCCTTGTCGGCCTGGCCGCGACGGACGGCCTCGTCGAACAGCTGCTCGGCTCTGTCACGCGTCATTCCGACCACGCCGAGCCCGGCGTACATCATCCGGCTGATGCCTTCCAGCATGAGGGGGCTCCTTCTCGTTGGCAACTGGACTTTCTGTCCAGGATCTCCCAAATGGGTCTGGGCCAACAACTGCCGTCGGCCCTTCTGATGAGTCTATCGCCCGTCAAGCGAGATCGGCAAGCGGTTTCCGGATTCAGCTGCAAAGGCCCGGCAGGAACACCAGACGAATCGTCGTCGATCACACGTCCGGCCGCTCGTTCCGCCGTAAGCCTTTTCAGGCCTTATGCTTACGGAAGCCGCGCATACGATCTCAGGGACAGGCATCTCCCCTTGCGCAGCGCCCTGCGGCCCCGCGGTGCACATGTCTATTTCGTGGATTTCGCCGGGAATACCTTCTACAGCGTCGCGAGCCGTTCGCCCTGGCCGGGGCCGCTACCCATCCACCATCCGGGACCACACCGCCAGGCCGATGACACTCGCGAAGAACAGCATGGCGAACGCCTGGTCGAGCGCTGCGTACACCCAGCTCAGATCGTAAAGCACGTCCAGGCCGCCGATGACAGCCGTCGCCACGAGCAGCACGAACGAGCCGGCGCAGTACAGCCCCAGCCTTGTCGAAACCCTCGCGGCGAAGGGGATCAGCACCACCACGGTGATCGTCACCAGCAGGACCAGCAGGCGGTGCGACCACTCCCAGAAGACCAGCGGGGTCATCTCCGGCACCAGTTGCCCAAAGGCCAGCGGCCAGTCGGGTATGGACTCGCTCGCCCCGGTGACGCGCACGATCTTGCCCAGCACGATGACAAAGAACGTACCCACGGCAGCGACTGTCGACAGGATCTTTACCGATCGCATGGCACCCGCCCGCTGATGAGTGATAAGGTCGATTGCACCGTATGCCTCCTTGTGGTGCCGAGCCAGCCGCGCCGGCCGGATCGACTGCGCGGTCGCCTGCAAGGTCGATCGCCTGAGCCGGCCGCTGCCCGAGGTCGCCAGCCTGATCCGCCAGTTTTTGCCGAGCACGGGGTCGGCTTCCCAGGACAAACCAGAAAACCAGGGACAGCCACCCGTTTAAGTGATCGTCTTCCGCTCATTTTGCCCGGCTGACCGCCACCGAACGATCCAGTTTCGCCATCGCCGCCCCGCTGTCAATGGCCGGCCCGGCCTGGCAACGCCGGCGTCGACGGCGGCCATGCTGAGTCATTCCGCCGGGCGCTGTCGGAGTCGTCGCGGTTTACATGCGTGTCGTCACGTGGCGCTGGGCGGCCTCTGCTGGTCTATGACCTCGTGGATCTGCTACCACCCATCCTGCGACAGGCACTAACACTCATTCTGACAGGCACGTACGGCTCAGACCGCTTCCCGGCGGGTGCATGTGGCGACGCAAGGGGAGCCGAAATGAGTAATGTCCCCATCCCCCGGCTGTCATGGTGAGACTCGCCGGACGGAAGCACCCGTTGCTTACCCGGCCTCTGCGGTTTGTGAGCCTAGCAACATCTCCCGGATGCGTTCGATATGGATGGTCGTTTCCTGTGCGCGTTGCGCGTAGGACTCTTTGCCTTTTGGGCGGCTCTGCGTCTGGGCCATGTTGTTCAGCAGGTTTTTGCGCTCTTCGAACATCCGAAGAGATGTCCAGAGGGTCTCTTCGATTTTATCGTTCTGACTGGTGAGCAGCGAGGTGGCCGTGTATGAGTGGCCGGTATGACAGCGGTATCTTTGGACATCATCAGGATCGTCGATCTGCCAGAGGACCCCGCCGCAGTTGGGGCAGTTGTACGGAACCTGCTTCCCCAAGCCGTTTACTTCCGCCACGTCGCTCAAGACGCGCTCGGCAATCAACGCCTCCGTCCGGATGTCTCTGGGAATGAATTTGCTTTTCCCATGTCGCTCATGCGTGAGCCTTTCCAGTAACCGGCCCATCTCGGCAACAGGAATGCAGTGGTCTACCTTAAGGTTGTTGATGGCGCTTTGCGGCATTTCTGCATACGCTGCCTCTTTGGGGTCCTGGACAACGGTGACGCCACCGCACTTCTCTACGGCCATCAGGCCGGCCGTGCCGTCATCGAGCATGCCGGTCAGTACGATGCCGATGACGCTGGGGCCATGCATGACCGCGGCCGAGCGAAAAAGCGGATCTATCGCCGGTCTGTATCGGTTTTCCCGAGCGCCTTTGGTGACGAGAAGCGTGTTTTTCTTCACCAGCAAATGGTGATCGGGCGGAGCGATGTAAATCCGCCCTTTTTGAAACGGTTCGCCATCAGCAGCCAGTTTGCAGGCGAAAGCCTTGTGCTTGCCAAGGACACTCAACAGCGAGGTTCCTGAATTCTCAGGGGCCATATGTTGCACGATGAAAATAGCGGCTGGAAGATCGATGGGCAATTGGTCGATCAGTCTATCGAGAACTTCCAGTCCACCTGCCGAAGCGCCGATGACGACGATGTCCCTACCTTTACTTGCCACAGGCCGACTCCTCGAAAATGATGCCCATCTGTTTCTACGCCGAATCATGCATGGCTGCGAACATTCCGCGCCGCCGACCTTGACCGCGTGCACCGCCGCTGCCGGTCTATGACCGCGTCAATCTGCTCCTGCTTCACCCGGTCGAGACATTCCGATCGGTCCTGCGCATGGTCGCCGTGGCCCGGTCCGAACTGCTGCATGAAGCGGATGAAATCGACCGGCCCCAGCTCGCGCAGCAGGGCCGCGTAGCCGCGTTCTCGCAGTTGGATGGGCGTCAATTCATTGCTGGCCATACAGGTCCACCTCGACAATCCATGAGAGCAGGTTCGCTACTGGCACCATTATATGCTCTCTGTGCGCTGCCACCTGTCTATCACCTTGTCATCCGTCGTCGACCTGAACCGGACCTGCTGCATCCACGACCCGCCCGCCCCGCCGCTGCCGCCCACGCCACGCAACCCTCGCCGGCTGCCCCCCGATGCAAAAGCCCCCGCACACCTGGTGGGAACAACGATCATGGGGCGAGGGATTCAATGCCCTGCCGTCGGAATATTATTCAGACCTTCTCAATTCTCAGCGCTGGTATCGCCGATAGAGGGTTTTGACAGAGGGTGCGCGCCGAGTACACTGGCCGTGCTTCCGTCTATCCGTAATCAGTGAGGCCGATATGCTTGCATCAAAATCACAGTCGTCGTGGCGCCCCTTGTCCATCCTTGTCCTCTCGACCGTCCTGCTGGGCGGCGTGAGCCTGGCCGTCGCGCAGGTCGGCGACGGGCAGCCGGCTGACGGGCAAACCGCAGCAGTGCAGACGGCCGACGTGCAGGACGGGGTGAGCCCGGCCATCGCACAGAACGCCGACGTTCAGACGGGCGACACGCAGAGCCCGGCCGTCCGGACGGCCGAGCTCCAGACAACCGGCGGTCAAGCCGCGGCGCCGCTGGCGCCGGTCCAGGCGATCGACGAGGCCTCGCCGCAGGGGCGGCTGATCGCCGACGTGCAGATCGAAGGGCTGGTCAATGTGCCCGAGGCGTTCGTGCGGGCGCGGCTGCGGACGCGGGCGGGCACCACCTACGACGAGGCCGAGGTCCGGGCGGACCTGCGCCGGCTGATCGAGTCGGGGCGGCTGGCCGCGGCCGACGCAACCTACCAGATCACCGACCAGGGGCAAGTCGCGGTGACCTTCCGCGTGCAGGAAAAGTCGGTGCTCAGCCAGATCCAGTTCGAGGGCAACGAGCGCGTCTCCACCAAGGACCTTCTCGCGGCGGTCGGCCTGGAGCCGGGCCAGCCGGCCGACCTGTTCCAGCTCCGCCAGGCGGTCGAGATGATCGAGGACTACTACCGCGAGCAGGGCTACCAGTACGCTGAGGTGACGCTCGACGAGCAGCTGCTGCAGAGCCAGGGGATTGCACTGTTCAACATCGTCGAGGGGCCGCGGGTGAAGGTGCGGCGGATCGTCTTCGAAGGCAACGAGTCGTTCCCGGCCAGCCGGCTGACCGGGGTGCTCGAGACCAAGACGTACATCTGGATCTTCCGCAAGGGTGCATACGACCCGGAGGCGGTGGCGCGGGACGAGACGAACATCGCCAATTTCTACCGCGAGCAGGGCTATCTCGATGTGCGGGTGGGGCACCGGCTGGAGTTCGCTCCCAACCGCGAAGACCTGACGCTGGTGTTTTTGATCGACGAGGGGCAGCAGTACACGATCGGCGAAATCGTCTTCGAGGGCAACACGGTGCTGTCGGACGATGAGCTGCGGGCGATGATGCGGCTGGGCGAGGGTTCGCCGCTGCTGCAGGAGGTGCTGCAGGCGGACCTGCGGGCGATCCGCGACGCCTACGGCAGCCGGGGCTACATCTATGCCAACGTGACGGCGGAGCCGACGTTTTTGCCCGAGCCGAACCAGGTGCGGCTGACGGTGCGGCTGGAGGAGGGGCCGCAGATCACGGTGGACGAGGTGATCATCCGGGGCAACGAGCAGACGCAGGACAAGGTGATCCGCAGGCACGTGACGCTGCTGCCGGGCGAGACGTACGACGCGACGGCCCAGAAGCAGATCCAGCAGCGGCTGTACGAGACGCAGCTGTTTGAGGACGTGGAGGTGACCCCGGCGGGCGGCCGCGACGACACGCGGGACGTGCTGGTCCGGGTCAAAGAGGCGAACACCACGCAGTTCATCGTCGGCGCGGGCATCACCAGCAACAACGGCCTGATGGGCAATATCACGATCGAGAACCGCAACTTCGACATCGGCGACTGGCCGCAGAGCGCCGGCGAGTTTTTCCGGGGACGGTCGTTCAAGGGCGCCGGGCAGATCTTCCGGCTGCAGCTGGAGCCGGGCACGGAGCTGACGCGGTTCCGGGTGAGTTTCCGCGAACCGTACCTGCTGGACAAGCCGATCAGCCTGGGCACCAGCGCGTACATCTACGATCGCGACCGGGTCGATTACACGGAAGGCCGGACGGGCTTTACGGTGAGCCTGGGCAAGCGGCTGGCCTCGGGCATCCTCAAGGACTGGAGCGTGGAAGGCGCCGGGCGGTGGGAGTTCGTTGACATCGGCGGGGTACGCGCATTCGACCCCAGAGACTATCGCGACATGGCGGGCGACAGCTACCTGAGCACGCTGAAGATCTCGCTGCTGCGGGACCGGACCGACAGTGCGTGGTTCCCGACGATGGGCGACCGGCTGCTGATGAGCTACGAGCAGGCGGGGGTGTTCGGCGGCGACTGGACGTTCGGCAAGCTGATGAGCAGTTACAACTGGTACCGGACGCTGCGGACGGACGTGTTTGACCGTAAGACGGTCTGGGCGAACCGCCTGACCAGCGGCTATATCCTAGGCAATGCGCCGGTGTTCGAGCGGTTCTTCGGCGGCGGCATCGGGTCGATCCGCGGCTTCAAGTACCGGGGCGTCACACCGCGGCAGGGCTACCGCGACCAGCCGGTCGGCGGCGAGTACATGCTGCTGGCGGGCACGGAGCTGAGTTTCCCGCTGTTCGGCAAGGAGCTGCGCGGGGTGACGTTCCTGGACATGGGCACGGTCGAGGACGACTTCGGGATCAGCAACTGGCGGGCGTCGATCGGCTTTGGCGTGCGGTTCGTGGTGCGGCTGTTCGGGCCGGTGCCGATGTCGTTCGACTTCGGGATTCCGATCGCCAAGCAGAGCGAAGACGACACGCAGGTGTTCTCGTTCTCGCTGGGGACGGCGTTCTAGGGACGGCTTGTGTTATGGTCGGGGTTGCGTGAGAATGCCGACCCTTGTGTGAACGTGGTAGTCCCATGGGTGACGAAGAGGGAGACGGTTCAATGACGCAGTATAAGCGATACTACATGGCGCTGGCGATGGTGGTGGTTGTGGCGACGACGTTCGTGGCGGCACGGATGTCGGTTGGCCAGAGCAGCGGCCTGACCTGGCCCCAGACCCGGATGGCGACGGTCGATATCGTCCAGATCTTCAACGATTACCAGCAGACCAGGGACCTGAACGACGCGCTGGCGCAGGCCGGCGAGAACCTGAAGAAGCAGATCCAGGAGAAGCGCAAGGTCCTGGAGACCAAGCGGACCGAACTGGAGGCGTTCGCCCAGGAAAGCCCCGATTTCCAAAAGCGGTTCGATGAATTAATGAAGCAGGACATCGAGTTTACGACCTGGGGGCAGTACATGCAGGCCCGCGTCGAGGCCGAACACCGCGTCTGGCTCAAGCGGACCTACCAGCAGATCCTCGATTCGATCAGGCAGCTGGCTGACGAGCGGGGTGTCGACCTGGTACTGTACAGGGAGTACCCGGAGATCGACGGCGAGTCGCTCGAGGCGATGCGGGACAACATCCGCCGCCGCAAACTGCTCTGGTCGAGCAACCAGGTCGACATGACCGAACAGGTGCTCCAGCGGCTGAACCGGGATTACGACAAGCAGGGCGGGCGCAGCTCGATCAAGTTGCCGTTCTGAAGCCGATTGCCGGGGGCCGCTGGGCTTCGGGAGGACCGCTCCCTCACGGTCGCGGCTCGTTGAGGCGGGGCCGGTACGCCCGGCGGACCGCCTGAAGGCGGGACTCCGAACTCTCGCGACGTGCGGGAGTGCCACATATTCGAGGAATTCCATGGCCGCC
>JAWLBS010000292.1:0-6633 GCA_041687575.1 Phycisphaerae bacterium
CACCGCCACCGCCAGCGACGTGCTGGCCGACCTGCCCGACCCGCCCAGCCGCGTGTCGGTCCGCACGATCCTGCGGATCCTGGAAGAGAAGGGACACCTGCGGCACAAGGCCCGCGGCCGGGAATTCGTCTACGAACCCACCCGCCCCCGCAAGCGCGAGGGCCAGTCGGCGATGCGGCGGGTGCTGCGGACGTTCTTCGACGGGTCGCTGGCCAAGGCGGTGACCGCCCATATGTCCGACCCGGCCGCCCAGCTTTCGCCCGAGGAACTCGACCGTCTCGAACAGCTCATCCAGCAGGCCCGCCAGCGAGAGGAGGACCGGTCATGACACTGCAGTCGATGATGAACAGCTTCAGCGACAGCCTGATCCACGTCCTGCCGCCGCTGCTGGACGCGGTGATCAAGGGGGCGGTGCTGCTGCTCGTGGCGGCCCTGGCGATGCGGTGGATGCGGCGCTCGTCTGCGGCCGCGCGGCACGCGGTGTGGTTCGTTGCCCTGGCAAGTCTGCTCGTGCTGCCGGTGCTGGCGGGGCTGCTGCCGGCGTGGCGGGTGTTGCCGGAATCGTGGGATATCCGCGAAACGGTCGCCGCCCGCCAGACCTCGACGCTCGACGAGGCCGTCACAGAGGCCCCACCGGCTGGACCGCAAGCGACCGAAACGCTCGGTGCCGGCCCGGCTGCTCCAGTCACACCTCCCCGACACGACCTGCGGGAGTACGCCGGGTCGGCCGAGCCGTTTGATGTGCCTGCGCCAACGGTTGCCGCGGAGGCGGCCGTGCCCGTAGGTGAGACGCTGGCGGTCCCGCCGGCGGCGGTCGAGCCGGACGCTATCGGGGCGCAGCCGCTTTCGCCGTGGGTCTGGGCCGCAGTGGTCTGGCTCGCGGGGTCGGTCCTGCTGCTGGGCAGGCTGGCAGCAAGCCTGGCGGCGGTGGCGTGGGCGAGCGTTCGCCTGCAGCCGTGCGGCGATCCCGACTGGCACGCCGAGCTCGACCGGGCGCATCGCGACCTGGGGCTGCGCCGGCCGGTGCGGCTGGTGCAGGGCGGCGCGGATGCGATGCCGATGACGTGGGGCATCGTCCGGCCGCACCTGCTGGTCCCGGCCGGGTCCGGGCGGTGGCTGCCGTCGCGGCGGCGGGTTGTGGTCCTTCACGAACTCGCCCATATCCGCCGCTATGACTGTCTGACGCAAGTGATCGCCGAGGTCGTCTGCGCGGCCTACTGGTTCAATCCGCTGACGTGGATGGCCAGCCGACGGATGCAGGCCGAGGCCGAGCGGGCGTGCGACGACCTGGTGCTGACGCGCGGCTCCCGGCCGGCCGACTACGCCGAGCACCTGCTGCAGGTGGCGTCGGGGCAGCATCGCAGTCACCTGGCAGCGGCGCTGGCGGCGATCCCCATGGCCCGGCCGTCGAAGCTGGAGGGCCGGCTGCTGGCGATCCTCGATACCCGCCGCAACCGCCGCGCCCTGACGCTGGGGGCGACGATCCTGGCGGTGGTGCTGCTGGCGGGGGTGGCGGTGCCCGTGGCGATGTTGCGGGCAGGGGAACGGCAAGCAACGCAACCGCCGCTGGATACGCACGACATCGAGGAAAACCTGCCGGAGCTGCAACTGCTGGTCCTGCGAGCGAATGACGACCATCAGAGAATCATTAAGGCCTGGCGGGCGGACGGTGAGCCCGTACGCGGAGGCGAGAGCCTGGAGCGGATCGGTCAATCCGTGGATATCGACGGCAACGCCGGGCCGGAGGCGGAGTCCCTGCAGATCTGGTTCAACTGCGGACAGCAGCAGTCAAGCCTCCGCAAGGTGGAGTTTCTCGGGCCTGACGGTGAGCCTCTGGAGTTGCCGCAGGCGCTAATCGGCTCGACTCAGACAGTCTCTCCCCCCGGCACCGACTATCTGATGTTCGTCCAGAAAGGGCCTCCACTGTCGCTTGCTTCGTTACCGGAATCGGTCGATGTGAGGATCGAGTACGGCACGGGAGCATGGGATCGTCACGTGTCCATCGGAACGAAGTCGGGTGATATTACGGGAATCGGCGGAGGGGCAAAGGTCCCGTTGGTTGGGCAGACCGATGACGGGAAGGCGACGGTGACGCTGCTGCAGGACCTGGCGAGGGACCCGCACACGCAGATCGATGTCATTGCCTGTTTGAAAGACGGCACGACGACAATCGCGAGCATTTCACAGAGCGGTATGATGGGCGACATTCGCTGGACCGGCATGGAGTTCCCGGTGGCCCTGGCGAAGGTGGACCACTTCGAGGCCCGGACCCGCCCCTACCGCATGCTGACCTACCGCAACGTCTCGCTTCGACCCGGACACAAGACGCGGGTGCAGGTGGTTCCTGAGGACGGAAACGACGCCCAAGACGGCAATGGATCAAACCCGGACAAGGATCTCAAAGCCGCTGCCACGCAGCAAGCGCGGGAAGCGGCTGACGATCCCGAGCACTCTCCGGCCTCGGGCACCGCCGTCGCCGAACTCGAAGGCCTGACCGTGGCGATCGAGGCGGTGAGTTACTTTCCCGGCACGGACAACACCTGGTGGCGGCCCGACGGCTCGCAGGACGAACAGCACGGCTACCGGACGCGGCTGGGGAACATAGGCGACCCCAAGGACGACCAGATCGGCAGGCAGTTCGTCATGCGGCTGGCCGGTGACGGCGCCCTCAAGGCCGGCCTGACCTGGGAGGTCGTCGACAACGTCGGCGGCAGTGCCGGCGGATCAGCCGAGGCGCTCCAGGGGAAAGCCGAAGGGCAGCTCAGCGCGGGCGCCGTCTTTCTGCCCGCTTCGACGCGAACGATGACGGTCCGGCTGGGCGTCGCCGCCGGCCCCTGGATTACCGTCGCTGAAAACGGCACCGGCGGAGTGTCGGGTATGGCCCGCGACGGTCACGGGATCCTCTTCAGCCCCGTCACTGAAGATAGCGGCAACAGTGCCGTCACCGTCGCCTACACGCAGATATCCGGCTGGCAGACGCGGGTGGTCGGCCTCGACAAGAAGGGCCGCTGGCACCTGGGCATCGGCAGCAGCACTTCGGCGGGGCAGATCACCCAGCAGAACGTGGAGTTCTACCGCGTGCCTCCGAGCGACCTGCAGGCCGTGCAGCTGCAGATCCGGCCGCATCGCTGGGTGACCTTCAGCAACGTCTCGCTCGAACCCGGCCACAGGACGGACGTTCAGGTCAGCGTCGAGCCGGCCACCGAGAAGGAGCCGCCGATCAAGCCCCTGCGCAAGCCTCGAACCGGCACGCCGGAAGACGTCTTTTCGGCAATGGACATGGCGCGGTCGATGATGAACATGCAGCGGATCCTCCAGGGCATGCAGACGCTCATGGGCCGGCAGGAGGACAAATCGCCGGCCGACCTGCGGACGATCGTGGAGAAGGGCGTGGGCACAGCATACGACGAGTCATCGAGCCTGCTGATCAACCCCCAGCGGCCGGGGCAGCGTCCTGGTTACATTTATGTAATACCGAAGGCTACCGCCCCTCGCATCATCGATCCCGCCAGAATGGTTGTCCTCTACGAGGCGCATGACGACTGGGACGCCGGCATCAACGTCGGCTTCCTTGACGGGCATGTCGAGTTCATCGAGAACCAGGACAGGTTCCTGGCTTTGCTGAACCACACGCCTGTCGCCGGGGACGCCAATGGTTCGTCGCACCAGCGGCCGACGCGGTCGCCGGCCAGTCAACTGACCGCCGCCTCTCAACCCGTCGCCGACGCCGCTTCGGAGGCCCCGCAGTCGCAACCCGCCAAAGGCACCACCGTCACCGGCATCGTGACCGACGATCTCGGCCACCCGCGGCGGAACGTCGAGTTCGACCCGGTCCTGTTCGGACGCGGGGACGGGTCGCGGTCCGATCGCAGCGGCCAATTCGTCCTGGAGAACGTCCGGGCGGACCAGACGCACTGGGTGGCATACTCCCAAGCCTCCAGGCAGCTGGCGCTGTTTACGCTGCCGGACGGGGCCCAAGACAAGCCGGTCCACGTGAAGCTGAACCTCCACGCAGGCGAGGTGGACGGCCGGGTGGTCGATGCAAACGGCCACGGGGTCGCCAAGCGCAAGGTCCGCCTGCGCGTGCGGACGCCGGACGGCACCTACTTCACGTCGAACGACCTGGAAACCGACAGGCACGGCTATTACGAGATGCGCGACAGCCTGCCTGTCGGTGAGGGGCTGGCGGTCGAAGTCGCCCTGGCACCGACCGGGGACGAGACGCCGGCCTGGACGCACCGCACGGTCCTGGAGGCCGGGCAGGTCGCCGTCGAAATGGCAGACCTGGTGGATGCGGCCGCTGCGCCCAAGCAGGGTGCCCCGGCCGTGGTGCGGGCACCATTCGGCGGACAGGTCGTCAATGAGGCGGGCGAGCCGGTGGTCGGCGCGGAGGTGGTGATCCACTACGACAGGAGGCGCAATCGCGCCCGCACCGACGAGCAGGGACGCTGGTCCCGGCGGCTGCCCGTGGATGCCGGCGACGTGTCGCTCAGCGTGTACCACCCGGACTACATCACGGATCACCGGATGACCCCGCCCGCGATCGAGCGGCTGCGGGACGGGTCGGCGGTGACGGTCGCCAAGAAAGGCCTGCGGCTGGCAGGGACGGTTCTCAGCAGCAGCGGCGAGCCGATCGACGATGCCCTGGTCCTCACCAGCGCTCTCATCAGCACGACCGCCGGGATCGGCCAGCCGATCGAGGACCCCAGCATGTTCCGGACGCGGGCAGACGGGGCCTTCGCCGCGGGCAACCTTTCGGCTGGGACCCAGCACCTGGTTGTCTATGCCCGGGGCTACGCGCCGCGGGTGGTGGACGTGAACGTGCGGCCAGACATGAAGCCGGTCGAGATCGTGCTGGAGCCGGGCAGGGGGATTCGGGGACAGGTCGTCGATGCGAGCGGCAGCCCGGTTCCCGGGGCCAGGGTGACCGGTGACGACTGGACGGTCGCGTCGTGGCGTCGCCCGTTGCCGCGCGAGACGCGCTGCGACGCCGACGGCTGGTTCGAGCTGCCCGACATGCCCACGCAGGGCACCTTCAGCCTGCGCAGCAGCCAGCGAGGCGCGAACTATATACACAGTATGAGAGACCGCATGCAGTGGCAGGCCGAGCCATACCGCCTGACGCTGCATCGCCCCACTGCGATCGAGGGAAAGGTCGTCGATGCGGCGACGGGCGAGCCCATCCCGCAGTTCCAGGTTCAGAAACTGTTCCTGGTTGGTCAGCGGGGTACGCCCCAGGCGCATCAACCTGAGGCCGTCAAATCGGCGGCAGGTACCTTCAAGGCAGTCATGCAACACTGGATCGTCAGCGACGACGGCCCGACCATGGCCGTACGGGTCATGGCACCGGGTTATCTGCCCGCCGAGACGCGCTATGTCGGCGTCGATGAGACGATCGAGCCGGTCACGGTGCTGCTGACGAAGGCGGACCCGGTCCGCGGGACGGTGCTGGGCGTCGACGGCAAACCGCTGACCGGGGTGAAGGTCCACTGGGTCGGGCCGGACCGCGTCGCGCTGGTTCGCGGCGGGCAGCTCAATAATCGCCTCATCGCCGCCCCGGCCGTCTCCGCGCGCACCGGCGCCGACGGCACCTTCGAGCTGCCGTCCAGCCGCGAGGCGGGGATCATCCTGATCCTGCACAAGGACGGCTACGCGATGATCGATGCCGTCGCCCTCAAGTCCGACGAGCCGATCCGCCTGCTCGCCTGGGCGAGCGTCGAAGGGCAGGTCCGCATGGGCGACGCGCCGCAGGCGGAGGTGCCGGTCTTTGTCGCCCAGATCGAGGAGGTCGAGCCCGGCAGCGGCCTGCCGCGGGTCGAATTCGGCGACTCGCAGGCGACCCACACCGACGGCACCTTCCACTTCACGCACGTGCCGTCGGTCCCGATGAAGATCGGCAAGGTCGGACCCGGTTTCATCTCGCACCGGCTCGACGTGACCCCCGAGCCGGGCAAGACGCTGCAGGTCCGCATCGGCGGCAGCGGCGGGCGGGTGATCGGCCGGGTCATCAAGCCCGAGGGCCTCGACCTGCCGGAGGGCTTCTCCGACCGCATCGAACTCGGCAAGCACGCCGCGCGGGTAATCGCATTTGCCGCCTCCGATGCCGACGTGCCGCTGGAGCAGCGGAAGGTCTATGGCGCCGCGCTGCAGCCCGACGGCCGGTTCGAGATCGACGGCCTGTCGCCCGGCACATATGTACTGGACACAGGCATCCACGCCCCGCCGATGATGGGCAGCTGCGGGATCCCGGTCGCCATTGCCGCCAGCCAGGTTTCCTTCGACATCGCCAGGCCCGCCGGTCCCGACGCCGCCCCTGCCACGGTCAACCTGCCGCCGCTGCGGCTGGCGATGACGCCCGGTCCGCAGCCGGGGCAGGTGGTCTCGCTGACGGGCAAGACGCTGGCCGGCGAACCGTTCGACCTGGCGGACTTCCGCGGCAAGATCGTCGTGCTGGACTTCTGGGCGAGCTGGTGCGGGCCGTGCCGTAGCGAGATGCCGCGGATCAAGGCACTGCACGAGAAATACCGCGAATCGCAGAAGGTCGCCGTCGTCGGCATCAACTGCGACTACCGGCTGGAGGACGCCCGCAAGTACGTCGACGAACAGGACCTCCCTTGGCCGCAGGTCTTCGCC
>JAWLBS010000293.1:0-6585 GCA_041687575.1 Phycisphaerae bacterium
GCGGTCCCGGGCGGATCTGCGGGACGTCGAGGGGACCGGGGCGCTGGGGCGTTTGGGTGAAAGCGGCGTCGTTGCCGCCGCAGTCCATATTGCCGCCGGACGATCCGCTCGGAATCGGGAGTGTTGGTACCGATGCCGGCTTGAGTGAAAGCGGCGTCACGGCCGCCGCACTCCATATTGCCGCCGGACGGTCCGCTTGAAGTCGGGAGTGTTGGTACCGATGCCGGCTTGAGTGAAAGCAGTGTCATTGCCGCCGCCGCATTGCGGGTGATAGCGCCCGCCTGCGAGGCATCGCTGCCGCCGGCGCCCTGTTGTCAACACCAGGCCCAGACGGTTACCGCCGGCATGTGACAGGGCTGCCGGTTTGTATTTTATAGGACGTACATAACTTGATGGGGTCCTATGCGATGGCTTGCCTTGAGTGCGGGTGGCACTATAATTTGCCTGAGGCTCCGGTTGTCGCATTGTGCCTCATGTCCTGCTGGCCGAGGCCGTTGAGGAGGGTGCACTGACGGATTCGGCCACGACTTGCTGGGTTTCCGGGCGTTCTCATTCAGCAGTACACCGGTTCGGCCGACAAACTTGATCGCAGCAGCTTGCCTGCGGGACCGGCGGCAGTAGAATTCCGGTCTTGTGTCATGAGCCAAATGGAGTAAAGAGAATTGCGGCAGCCATCTGATTCCAAAGTCGCGATGATTCTGGGTAGCGATTCGGACTGGCCCACGATGCAGCCGGGCCGCGACCTGCTCTTGGAATTCGGCCTGACGTGCGACGTGCGTGTCATGAGCGCGCACCGCACGCCGGAGGCGGTTGCGGACTTCGCCCGCACGGCCGGTGAGCGGGGCTACGCGGTGGTGATCGCGGCGGCGGGCATGGCGGCGGCATTGCCTGGAGTGGTTGCCGCCCATACGATATTGCCAGTGATCGGCGTGCCGATCGCCTCGGGTTCGCTGGCGGGCTTCGATGCGCTGCTGAGCATCGCCCAGATGCCGCCCGGGGTTCCGGTGGCGTGTGTGGCGGTTGGCGGCGCGAAAAACGCAGCCGTGCTGGCGGCGCAGATCGTCGCGGCGGCCGATCCGCAGGTGGCTCGAAAGCTACAGGATTATAAATCGTCCATGGCCGCTGGCGTGGTGCAACGGGACGAGGCGTTGCAGAGCAAGTTGGCGGGGAAGTAGCCTGTTATGCCGGTACAGCCGATTCGTTGGAGCGGTGGCCTGACCGAAGGGTGTGTCGAACTGATCGACCAGACGCAGTTGCCCGGGCGGTTGGTGTGGCTCGAATGCCGCGACGCAGCGACGATGTTCGAGGCGATCCGTTCGCTTCGGGTCCGCGGCGCGCCGGCGATCGGCGTGGCGGCGGCGATGGGCCTGGTCCTGGCGGTGCGCAGCGCCCCGGACGACGAGAAATCGTTCTTTGCAGCCCTGGACGAGGCGCGGGAGTACCTGGCGTCGTCGCGGCCGACGGCGGTCAATCTGTTCTGGGCGCTGGACCGGATGGCGGGTGTGGCCCGGCGGCAGCAGGGCCGACCGATCGAGGCAATTAAGCAGGCATTGCTTCAAGAGGCCTTGACCATCCGGCAAGAAGACGCCAACATGTGCAGATCGATCGGTCGGCATGGCGCGGAACTGGTGGGCCGATCGGCTACGATCCTGACTCACTGCAACGCGGGCTCGCTGGCAACGGCCGAGTACGGCACCGCCCTGGCGGTGGTCTATGCGGCCGCCGAGCAGGGCAAGGACGTGCGGGTGTTTGCGGATGAGACGCGTCCGCTGTTTCAGGGCGCCCGGCTGACGGCCTGGGAGCTGCACGAGGCGGGCGTGCCGGTTACCGTGATCTGTGACTCGGCCGCGGGCTGGGTGATGGGGCAGCACCGGATCGACCTGGTGGTCGTGGGTGCCGACCGGATCGCCGCCAACGGCGACACGGCCAACAAGATCGGGACGTACCCGCTGGCGGTGCTGGCGGCGAGGCATGGGATCCCGTTTTACGTGGCGGCCCCGAGCAGCACATTCGATCTGGCGCTGGCGGATGGGTCGCAGATTCCGATCGAGATGCGGTCGGACGACGAGGTTGGTCGGCCGTTCGGGTCGCAGGTTGTCCCGGATGGCGTCGGGTGTTTGAACCCGGCCTTCGACGTGACGCCGGCGGAATTGATTCGCGGGATCATCACCGAGCGAGGCGTTATCGGCCCGGTCACGCGGGAGCGGATCGATGAGGTTCTGGCGATTTCCGCCGAAGCGGAATGAAGTCCGGACGCGTATGCGACCGATACAATTTGACGAAACTGTTGTTTGCGTGTAAACATACGGAAATATTGACCGGAAGCGGTCGTATGTAGTACCTGTCGGAAATCGGAAGCGGTCCAAACGCGTGGCGCGGTAAGATTGGATCGCGGCCGAGAATGTTTTGGGTAAGACCCGTAGTTTGTAAGGCTATGCCCGGACCTGCTGGCAAATGGAGATGGTCTGGCCTGGCCGCAAGGTACCTGTACAGGAGGTAAGCAATGCGTGGGTTGAAGAAGGGTTTGTTTGGTGTGATGTTGGTTGGGATGGCGTTCGGCAGCTGCTTCCCGAATTGCTGCGATCTGCAGCTTCCGAACATTACGAAGTGCTTCACGGCCGAGCCGTGCACGCTGCTGTTCACCCTGCTGGGTGGCCTGGGCGTATAAGCAACCAGGGTCAGTGGCCGCAATTTGTGACGCGGTCGTTGACGGCAGTGCCCGTTTCCGATCAATCCGTGCCGCTTTTGCGGGGCCGCGATTGCAGGGACGGGATCTGTGTCGAATGAGACGGGGCGATCGGAATTCACCGGTCGCCCCTTCTTTTTTTGGGCAGCAGGCGATGCGGTGTCGGCGCAGGGCGACTGCCCGGTGGCGGTGCGTGCGTTGGGACGCCGCGGTCCAAGGTCGTGAAAGGTGCCGGGCGGCGTGCTTATTATTGGCATAGGGACCGCCTTGTCCTGGCCGCTGCCGCGTCCGATTCGTGTGAGTGGTCGTTGAGGTGGAATCTTGCAGGGCGCCGTGCCAGCTAAGCACTTGCGGCACGTGTGGGGTCGGCGGTATAGTACGCACGCATAGTTGGGTAACCCGCGTTTGGGAGATGCTGGCATGTTTAACAGGAAGTTCATCAGCCGGAAACTGGTCGTCCTGGCGGTAGGTTCGCTCTTGTCAGCCACCACCACGGCGGGCGTGGACGGCGGTTGCTGGAACCTTGGCACGTCGAGCCTGATGGCGGCAATCCAGCCGTGCGGCATCTTCGACTGCACCAACGGCCTGTTCGGCGGTGCGTTCAACCCGTGCGGCGTGCCCGGCGATCCGACGGACGATATCTTCGTCGGCTGCCCGTAAGGCCGGGGTTCGGGGAAGGTTTGGCGTGAGGCGACACCGGCGCAGCTGCGCCGGCATTCTGGAAAGGACAGATGACATGAAGTCCAAGATCATCCGCCTGATGATGCTGGGTGGGCTTTCGGCGGGCACATTGTTCAGCAGCGGTTGCCCCACGGGTCAGCTGTGGCGGTTCAATCCGTGCGGGACGATCCTGAGCACGGATATCTGCACCCCCGAGTCGTGGTACGCCCGCGTATTCGAGTATCCGGACTGGGGCGTCGATCCGGCATGTCCGATTCCCTTCAACTGCGGCGGCGCAACAGCGCCGTAAGTTGCTTTTGCCAGCGAATTTCATCGCGGGCGGCGCGCCGGCTGGATCAGCTGGCGGCGCGGCCTGAGGCGACAATACGCACACGGGCCCGGCGATGCCTGCCGGGCCCGTTTTCGTTATGTGCCGCAGGCTCGCACCTGAGGGGCCTTGGCCGTATAATCGGACCCGGTGCCGATGATGACTACAGCCACTCGACAACCTCCGGTCCTGGCGGATGATCGCGACCATGATTCGCCGCTGCAGCGGACATGGCAGCAATGGCGTGATCTGCTGACCAGTCTGGCATTTCTGCTCCCGAATTTCCTGGGCGTCGTCGTGTTCGTGGTTTTCCCGGTGCTGGCGAGCTTTGCCCTGGCGTTTGCTCACTGGTCGGGCACCCGGGTGGATGCGGGGGCCATCGGCTGGGCGGGCCTGAGCAACTTCCAGAAGCTCGTCGTCGATGCCGAGTTCTGGCAGTCCTTCTACAACACGCTGATCCTGATGCTGGGCGTGCCCCTGCGGCTGTTCGGTTGCCTGGGGATCGCGCTGCTGGTGAACCAGCGGCTGCGCGAGGTCATTGTTTACCGGACCCTGTTCTTCCTGCCGACGATCAGTTCCGCGGTGGCGATCTTCATCCTGTGGCAGGCCCTGTACAACCCGGACGTCGGACTGATCAACCGCTTGCTGGGCGGGCTGATGATCCATGGCCCGAATTGGCTGGGCGACCCGGCGTGGTCCAAGCCCGCCCTGATCCTGACCGGGTTCTGGCGGTCCCTCGGCGGCCTGACGATGCTGCTCTACCTGGCCGCCCTGCAGGGCGTCCCCGAGAGCCTCTATGAGGCGGCCGATATCGACGGGGCCAACGCCTGGCGGAAGTTCCGCTACATCACCTGGCCGATGCTGCGGCCGACGACTTTTTTCGTGCTGACCATGGGGATCATTCATGGCTTTCAGGGTGGGTTCCAGCAGGCGTACGTGATGACGCGGGGCGGGCCGGCCGGCTCGACCATGACGGTCGATTATTTCATCTACAACAAGGCCTTCTTCACCGACCAGGAAATGGGGTATGCCTCGGCGGCGGCGTGGGTGCTGTTCGTGATCATCCTGGCGGCGACGCTGCTGCAGTGGCGCTACGGGCGCGGGGCGAGGGATGAGTGACGGTCGTACGGATGCGGTGAGTGCATGAAGATCAACTGGCTGGGCTATCGACCGGGGCGTCCTAACGTGGTGCAGGGCGCCATTCTGCGGATCGTCCTGATCGCCTGCGTTGCCACAATGATCCTGCCGTTTCTGTGGATGGTCAGCACGGCGCTGAAGGATGAGGCTGCCTACCGTCGCGACCCGATGGGCTGGCTGCCGAAGATTCCGCCGTACTCGCCGGCCGGGTCCCTGTCGATCGACGTGCTTCGTGCGAGCACCGAGGACTTCGAGGACGTGCTGCTGGCGGATTACGAGCAGCCGTCGGCCGCCGGTGCCGCCCACCCCGCCGGCATGGCGCGGGCGGGCAAGCATGGCCTCGCCCTGTCTTACGATTTCCAGCGCCAGGGGCAGCCGCAGGCGGCCGGGGCTGGGCACTCGCTCGCGCCGCCTGCTGACCGACGGGACCTGGCGACGATGCTCACTTTCTGGCTGCGGGGAGACGGCTCGGGCCATCGGCTGCGGGTTCGCCTGAAGGGGGAGGGCTTCGAATACGAGACGGTCGATCCGCTGCCGGTGACCTTCGTCGGCTGGAAGGAGGTCTACTGCTTCCTGCGGCCCGAGCCGTTCGACCCGGTGGGCCAGGCGGCGATCCAGATGCGGTCAGTCGAGGGCGAGGCCGGGGCGGTGCCGGTGGCGGCGCTTCGCCGGATCGACTTTGGCCTCGAGCCGATCTCCCGGGCGGGACAGATCTGGCTCCGCCTGACCGACTCGTTCCGCAAGGCGTGGAATTCGATGCCGTTCGGGCGGTTCTACCTCAACAGCCTGTTCGTGGCGATCTCGATCACGGTCGGCCAGACGCTGACCAGTGCGATGGCGGCGTACGCGTTCGCGCGGCTGCGGTGGCGGGGCCGGGACAAGTTCTTCGTCGCGTACCTGGCGACGATGATGATCCCCGGGGCGGTGCTGATCGTGCCGAATTTCCTGGTGATGCGGTACCTGGGCTGGTTCGACACGTACAAGGCGTTGATCCTGCCGGCGATGTTCAGCGCGTACGGCACGTTCATGCTGCGGCAGTTCTTCCTGACGCTGCCGCGGGACCTGGAGGACGCCGCCCGGATCGACGGGTGCGGCAAGCTGCGGGTCTGGCTGCACGTGATCCTGCCGCTGTCGAAGCCGGCGCTGGCGACGCTGGCGACCTTCACGTTCCTGGGCAGCTGGGAGGCGTTCCAGTGGCCCCTGTTCGCCACCAAGAGCATGCACATGCGGATCCTGCCGATCGGGCTCAGTTCGTTCCAGGACAAGTTCAGCGTGCAGTACAACCTGCTGATGGCGGCGTCGCTGATCGTGATGGTGCCCACGCTGCTGGTGTTCGTCTTCAACCAGCGGTTCTTCACGCGGGGCATCGTGCTCAGCGGTATGAAGGAGTAGGGATTCCGTGCGCTACGCAATCATCGGGACCATCCTGTGCATCACCCTGGGCACCTACCTGGTCGCCACCCGCCCGGTCGAGCAGCCGGGGCCCGGGCAGGTGGAGCTCCGCTTCGCCTTCGGGGCAAACGTCCGCTCGCTCAGCGCGTACACGCGGATCGTGCGGCGGTTCATGGAGCTCAACCCGGACATCTATGTGAAGCTCGAGCCGGTGGTGGGCGATTTTCGCCGCGCGGTGCAGCGCGACCTGGTGGCCGGCATCGCCGCGGACGTGTTCTTCAGCGACGACGACGATTTTTCCGTCTTCGCCAGCGAAGGGCATTACCTCAATCTCGACCCGCTGATCGAGCGCGACAACTTCGACCTGACGGCCTATTACGAC
>JAWLBS010000294.1:0-6567 GCA_041687575.1 Phycisphaerae bacterium
CGCAGCGGCGACGGCACGGGCGATTCGGAGATCTGGTTCAGCACCGAGCGCAGCTTCTACTCCGATGCCCTCGGCATGCGGGTCGGCGCGGGCGATATCGTCAGCAATCGCGGCCAGCTGATCGCCAGCGCGGCCGACCTGCTGGGCGCCTTCAACCCTCGCGGCGGCACGTCGATCGACATCGACTCGATTCAGCTCCAGGCCGACGGCGGGGAGGACTTCTGGTTCAGCACCAGCAAGGACTTCTACAGCAACAGTCTGCGTAAGTGGGTCCGCTCGGGCGATCTTCTCAGTAGCGACGGCACGGTGCTGATGACCCAGCGCGACTTCATGAAGAATTTCGGGTTCGTGGTTCCCATCTGCGGCAACCTCGAACTGGACGCCGTGGCGATGTCCAACCCCAACCCGGATCCGCCGCCGCGCCCGATCCCGCCGGTTCCCGAGCCGATCACCGCGCTGCTGCTGGCGGTCGGCGGGATTGGCGTCGCCATCCGGCGCCGGGTGGGCTGACGGCTGTAACAGATCTCGCATGCACTCTGGCCGCGCCGCCGATCCCGGTGGCGCGGCCTTGCTTTGCGCCTGGCGGCGTCCTGCCAGGCGGGCAGTCGCTCGCAAACCCCCTGAAAATGCGGCAGATCCCGCCGCCACCCGCCGCCGGGGCCTCCGCAGGGCCGGGGGGAACACCCTCGCCGGTTATCGGGCCGTGGGCGGGTGGTTGCGAGCGGCCCGGCTGATCGGCCGGAGTCGATGCTGTGGCGGCATGCCCTGGCGATGGGCACATGCCATCGCCGCCGGGGGGCGGACGGCTTCCTGGCGGGGGCGGTTCGTTTGGGATGAAGTTGTCACGGGGCTTTTCTTTTGGCGGTTTGTAGTACAAAATGGCCGGATGACAACACAAGCCCTGACACCGGCGAAGTTCGTCCAGAAGTGGTCGGCGGTCGATCTGCCCGAGCGGGCGGCCAGCCAGAGCGTTTCATCGACCTGTGTCGCCTCTTCGCAGCAGACGGCCCCTCACGCCACTGATGCTGGCCATTAACCCAAGAAGGAGCAAACAGGAACCGCATGGGAACTGAGATAAAAACGTGGGAGATCCGCGAGGGAAAGCCGGTTGCGGTCGAGTGCAAGATGTCGGACTGCGGGCGAACGGAAGCGTTGGACCTTGAAGCGTGGATTGCAGCGGATCCAAGCATTGTGCGTCCCGGAATGATCCTGATCGGGCGGCAGGTGATGACCAGTTCCGGACCGCTCGACCTGCTCGCGGTGGACCGCTCCGGAGACCTGGTGATCATCGAACTGAAACGGGATCGGCTTCCACGAGAGGCACTTGCGCAGGCCATCGACTACGCCTCCGACCTCGCCACCTGGTCTATCGACAAGGTCAGTGAGGCGTGCGTGAAGTACACCGGCAAGAGCCTCGAAGATATCTTCAGCAGCACATTCCCGGAGGTCGACATCGAAACGACCAAGATCAACGATCGACAGCGGATCGTCCTGGTCGGATTCGGAGCGGAGACGGCCTTGGAACGCATGGTCGAGTGGCTCTCTGATAATTACGCTGTCAGCATCAACGCGGTGATCCTCAAGTATGTCAAGACCGCTGCCGGGTCCGAAACCTTGACCCGGACAGCGGTAATCTCCGAAGAATTGGAAGAGAAGCGCAGTCGGGACAAGAAGTTCGCAGTCGCCATGTCCGATGATCCCGGTCACTATGCCGAGGATGATCTCCGCCAATTGCTTCTGGACTACTTGTCGCAGGATCTCATTACTGCACAACGCATTCGTGACGTGCTGATTCCGGCGTGCCTGAAGCGCGAGAAGCTTTCGAGGGATGAGTTGAAGGAGGAGTTTCTCACGCAGAATCCGGATGTGGAGCCGAATAAGGCAGGGTTCTCACTTTCCGTCATTTCGAGCCAGATGGGAATGAAGAAGAACGATTTCCTTCGACAGGTAATCGGCTATGAACACCCGACGTACGAATGGGTGAAGGACAACTACTTCATTCGTTCGGAGTACCGCCAGCTGGTCATTGACGTGCTGGAGACTATTCGAGGGGATGCTGGACCAAGAGCGGAATAACCACGTGACAATTCACGCCCCGTTAGGATGTCTCGCGCTCCTGGCCCTCGTGCTGCTGGCGGGAGGCGCGGATTCCGCATTGGGTTGGGCGACTTGCGGTTGCGTGCGCTCAGAGAGATCATGTGCCCGCTGAAGTTCCAGCGTGAAGTTGGCATCGGCACTGGAGGAGAAGGGCGTGGTCGCCGAGGCCCTGATCGCGGCCACAGAGCAATCTGCACAGGAAACGTCAGCGATTGTCAAATCGCGACCAGCTGTAACAGGGGTTAGCAGGAGATAGGGATGGCGAGGGTATTTGGCGATAGATGGGAGATTGTGGAATCACTGGGCGAAGGCGGGCAGGGATACATCTTCAAAGTGCGAGATCTGACATCTGATGGCAGGGATCTCTACGTGCTCAAGAGGCTCAAGAATCCGGCTCGCGTGGATCGGTGTCAGAAGGAGATAGAGGCGTGCCGGAAACTTCAGCATCCAGGCATCGCCCCCGTCTTGGATTACTCGCTTGGCGATCCAGCGTACTTCGTGACAAATCTGTATGACGGCAATCCTCTGTCAGCATACGAAGGCCGTCAAGACCTTCCGTCTCTGAAAGCCCTGGATCTGTTCATTTCGCTCTGTGGCATCGCTATGCATGCCCACGACAACAATATTGTGCACAGGGACATTAAGCCTGGCAACATCTTCGTTACGAAGGAGAACGCCGTTGTCGTGCTTGACTTCGGGCTGTGCTACTCATTGGACGGTGAGGACCGACTCACGGCGACGATGGAGCAAGTCGGCTCTCGATTTTATATGGCACCGGAGCTGGAAGCTGGCCGATCTGACGGTGTGTCTGCGGCGGTGGACGCCTACGCACTTGGAAAAGTGCTATACTTCATGCTTACGGGATGCAATCTTGCGAGAGAGGACTTCGGTGGCAGCAAGGATCCGTCGTGTCTTCGCGGGGAAGCACAGCTGAAATACGTTACTGACAGAATACTGGCCCGTACCATTGTTGAGGATCCGAACCAACGCGCCTCTGTTGCCGAGATCAAGGAGGCCGCTGTGCGCATCAAGCGGCTGATCGCTGAGCACTACTATCCGGGCCTGGAAGGTAGTCAGTGTCGTTTCTGTGGAGAGGGTATATATAAGTTGGAAGAGTCGCCAGGCGGTCTGCGCATGCACCGTCGCCAGTCCGTTTCTGTGGGGACGGAATACTTCATCATGCTTGTGTGTGACAACTGTTCAAACGTCCAGTGGTTCAGAGCGAAGAAGTGACGTATGGGACGAGGTCGCCCCCCACAAACATCGTCCTGACACCTTTGCCGTCAGCCATGTGGCTGGGGCAAGCATCGCAGGTGAGGCAAGCGATTCTTGCCATTGGTCTGCCGGACGAGAAGGAAAGACCACTCCAATGACGGACGAGGACCGCGAGATGCGAGCCGCGGAAGTGAATCTGGCCGGAATCCCGAAGGTCGAAATGCACCTCCATCTGGAGGGCGCGATGCGGCCGGAGACGTACGTCGAGCTTCGCCGAAGGGACGAGCCGGCCTATCGCCTTGAGCAGAGCCCCTGGCACGACGAGGGCTACCGGTTCGACGGCCTGAGCCATTTTCTCGACACGGCGTCGCCTTGTCGTCAGGTCGGCGGAGGCCTACGGGCACATGGGACCGATGCCCGCATGGTGGGCGTGAGAGGACAGCAACGATGATCCGCATGATCCGCTCCACCTGGCGGCGGTCTGCCTGACGGTGGCGTGGCTGGGGTTGTACAGCCGGGGGTGGTCGGTGTTCGGGATGCTGATCGCCCCGTTGTTCGGGTTGCTCGGCCTGATCCTGATGATGTCGCGGCAGGCGTGGGGCGAAGAACTGTTCCGGTGGGAGCGGCTGGATGGGAAGAGGTGGCTTTCGATTATCGCCGTTCTATGCGCGATCGGGGCCGGACTCATACTGGTTCACACGGTGTCCGAGGAGGATCTGCATCGGTGGGCCAACTCCCGGTACGGCCCGGCGGTGACCTTGGTCCTGTTCGTGGCGCTGCCGCTTGTCATGGGGTATGGGCAGGAGAGCAGGGGGCGCAGGCGCAAGGATGGCGGGTGCGGGGCGGAGGGATGATGATCTGCCGACGCCCGCCCTCCCGCCGCAGAAGGTCGGTACGGAGCAAAGCCATGGAACCGCTGGACCCGCTGGTTATCGCCGAACTGAAGGCCGCCGTTGTGACGGAACTGGAATCGCGGCGGTTCGCCGACGCGCCGGGCTGCTACGCCGACGAACGGGGCGGCGGCGAATACATCTACGGGCTGACCGCCGCGGCGTTCATCCACGCCTCGCTGAACCTGCCGCTGGGCAGCAGGGAGAATCGCGCTGCCTGGGCGGGCAGAATCCTCGAACACGCCGACGCGCAAGGCCATTTCACCAGCCACTCCGGACCGGGGCACGCGGTGCACATGGTCGTCGGGGCGCTGAACGTGCTGGGCGAGCCGATGCCACAGAAGATCGGCCCGCTCGCCCCGCAAACGCCGAAGGAACTGGTTGCCTGGCTGGAGGGCCTCGACTGGAACAGCACGCACAAGGAATTGGGCGGCCAGACGATCCCCCTGCTGGCCGGAGGGCATGTCGCGGCCGGGTGGGCCGATATGCTGTATGACTCCATCAGCCGGCGACTGGACCCAGCCAGCCCGAAGGCCACGTGGTGCAAGCCGAATGCACCGCCCTGGCGGGTGGTCAGCTGCGTCTATCACGTGCTGGCGTTGTTCGACCAGGGCGCCCGGCCCTATCCGCAGCCGCAGATGCTGCTCGATCGGCTGCTCGATCTGAAGTGGGAGGACGTACCCGGCACTGTCGGCAGGACCGCCTGTACCGATGGCGACTGGGCGTGGGTGCTGCTGCACCTGCGCGACCAGCTGCCGCAGCATGGCGAGCGGATCATGGCGGCGATACGCAAGGTGTCCGCCCGCCGCGTGCGGCAGTGGCACGGCGACCGCCAGTCCATCCTCAGCCAGACGACCCACGACATTTACTGCTACCTGTGGAGCAGCGCGGTCTTCCAGTCGTGTGTCCGCGACCACTATCGCGGCGCCCCCTTGACGGACACCTTGAACAACCCCACGCTGTTTCGCCTGTAGCGCGAGAGAGTGTCAAAAGGAATTCCTCGCCCCCGCAAAAATCATCCTGACACCTTTTCGGAGCGTGTTTGTGGTTCGCCTTCGTGTGTCGTATAATCGCTGCTCATGGAGCACAGTTGCCAGGACGGTGAACATGGAACGGATCCTCCAGAGCAAGACGATCGGGGCCTTGGAACAGATGGCGGCCTTCACACAGGCCCGTCAGAAGGTTCTGGCCGAGAACATCGCCAATGTCGACACGCCGGGCTACCAGCAGAAGCAGGTCGATCTGGCAGGCTTCCAGAAGGCCCTGGCTGAGGCGCTGCAAAGGCACCCTCCCGGGCGCGGTCTGCCGCAGGTGACAACCGACCAGGTGCAGCGGGACGCCAATGGATCGCTCGTGCTGCGGCCGGGCGTCGAGCCGGCCGCCAATATCCAGTTCCACGACGGCACGAACGGCCGGATCGAGCAGGTGGTAACGGACATGTCGCGCAACCAGCTGCTGCACCAGATCTCGGTGGACATGCTGACCAAGAAGTACCGGGGCCTGGAGAACGTGATCCGCGGGCGGTCCCAGTAACTGTCGCCCGACCCGCTGGAGCCCCGGGCTGGTGAGTATCCCGCCCTTGCGGGGCTTTGTTGCCAACGGCACCGGTTGGCGGGTTGCACAATGCAATGGGCGACTCGGCGAGGGCGATCAAATTGCAGTGGTGTAGGCAAAAACCACAATCGTCACGCGTATCGCTGTCACAAGCAGTTTACAGAGAGTGCATTGGGGTCTATGGCAGCGGCTACAGCATACGGCGGATCTGCGCCAGGCCGGCTATTGTGCCGCGGGATGCTTCCTCCGGCGTCGGTCGCGGCGCTCTTGTGGTCAGGGCGTACAGACAGGGCATAAACAGCAGGGCGACCACAGCCTCGCTAGCCAGGCCGCCGATGGCGCCGATGGCCATCGGTTGAAGCATGTCCGCGCCTTCGCCGAGGTTCAGGGCCAGGGGCGCAAAGCCGATCATCGTCGTGACGGTGGTCATCAACCGGGGGCGGAGACGAACCTTCGCGGCCTGCAGGACAGCCTTGCGGGCGGGCAGACCCTCTTGCCGGTGCAGCTGCTCGGCGAAGGTCATCAGCAGCACGCCATCGCTGACGGTCGCGGCGATGACCACAAGGATCCCGATGAGCACCGTCGCGCCGAACGACGCGCCCGACAGGTGAAGAGCGAATACCAGCCCCATCAGGCAGAGCGGGACGCTGCCCAGGATCAGGGCCGGGAGCTTGATGCTGTCGAACTGCACCGTCAGCACGATGAACGAGAAGAACACGGCGAAGGCCAGTACGGCGATGACCGATTGGCGCATGTCGGCCATCAGCTCGGCCTGGCCGCCGAAGTCGAACTCGTATCCGACCGGGCGGTC
>JAWLBS010000295.1:0-6506 GCA_041687575.1 Phycisphaerae bacterium
GGCGGCCGCCTTGAAGCAGATCAGGTTGCCCATCGCGTCTTCGCGGACCTCATCGAACAGGTCGCCGGCCTCGCTGCGAATCAGGTCCTTGATCCGCTCCTCGCGTCCCGGGGCGCCGGCCGTCTCGGTAAGCTTCTTCAGCAGTTCCATCGTGTTCCTCGCTACAGGCGTATGTGGATATCGGTACTTTGACGATTCTAGCCCTGTGAAGCAGGCGTGTCACGACGAGCGGCGCGAAGGTGCTCGAGGACCTGCTCGGCGACCTGCTGCGGCGCGAGGGCGGCCGTGTCGAACCGCAGGTCCGCCGCCCGGCGGTACAGCGGCTCGCGCACCGCGAGCAGGTGGCGGATCTCCTCGATGCCGGGCAGGCTGGTCAGGTTCGGCCGCCGGGCGACGGTCGTCGGGTCGCCCCCGATCCGTGCCAGCAGCGTCTCGGCCGGAGCGGTCAGCCAGACCACCAGGCTCCCCCTGCGCAGGTGCTCGACGTTCGCCGGCCGCAGCACCGCGCCGCCGCCGACGGAAATGACAGCCGGATCCCGCGCGTCCAGGTCGGCGATGACGGCCGATTCCAGGTCGCGAAAGTGCGGCTCGCCAAACCGCGCGAAGATCTCGGCGATCTCGAGCCCCGCCCGCTGCTCGATGAGCGGGTCGGTGTCGACCAGCGGCCAGCCCAGCGTATCGGCCAGCAGCCGGGCGACGGTGCTTTTGCCCGTGCCGCGATAGCCGATCAGCACGAGCCTCATGCCGACCTCCGCGCCACCGCTGTCCGCGGCAGCGTCACCGGCGCATCGCCAGCCGCGCCGTCGACGTGCAAGGGGTGCAGCGTGGCCGCCTGATCGGTCAGTTCGATCAGCACGGCTGCCAGTTCGTCGTGCCGCTGGCCCGGATTGACGGCGATCGTCCGCCCGAAGCGCTGCCAGAACCGCCCCGACAGGCCGGGCGACTCGTGGATGTGGCCGTGCAGCGACAACGTGGGCTGGCGCTGCAGCAGGAACTCTTCGACCGAGCGCGAGCCGACGTGCCCCACCTCGGGCAGCAGGTCCAGGTCGCTTTGCAGCGGCGGGGCGTGCGAGACGAAGACCCACTCGGCTGTCGCGGCTGGCGCGACGCCCGCGACTTCCTCCCGCATCGAGGGAAGCTGGCCCAGGTGTTCACCCGCGTCGACCGCGACGGGGCGGGCGGACCGCTCGTCCCAGATCACGCCCCGGCCGAAGGGGTACTGCTGGCCGGGCCAGTCGAGGCGTTCGAAGTCTTTGACGGGAAACGGGCATGGCGGCGCCGACCAGTAGCCGTAAAAGCTGATACCGCCGAAAGATACAGGTCGATCCGGCCGCAGGATCCGCACCAGGCCCTCGTCTTGGAGGTCCTCCATCGCCCTGGCAGTGCACAACCAGTCGTGATTGCCGAAGATGGTGGCGACCTCGGTGCCCGGGCAGTGTCGGCGGATCGACAGCAGGTAGGGGCGAAGCGACTCGTGCAGGAAGCGGACCTGTGTTGCGACGGGGTCGTCCGGGTCGCCGTCGGGCAGGCAGTCGCCGCCGCAGATGAGCAGATCAGGTTGCAGGCGCCTCACGCAGGTCGACAGGTCGTCGAACAGGGCGTCGTTTCCGTGGATATCCGTCGCGAACAACAGTCTCATATTCATCGCTATGTCACACCTGCTACGGGCAGGCCGCCCCGAGGCGCAGCCGGCTGCCCGGTTCCCTGGATTATATGAACTATCGGCATCGTCGAAAGCCGCAGGCCAGCCTTGATATTGCCGACAGGCAGGCGCATATAATTGGTTGAGCCGCACCGGCCTTTGCCGTATGCCTGTTGAGGCGATGTCCAGCTGTTCGCCGGGGCCGACGGGCACGGGTCATTTCGCGGCGTTTTCTGTCTTTCGTCGTTTCGCGTGACAAACGGGTTGCCTGCCGTGGGCAGTCGGGCCGTTTCGTCTGGTATCAACCGGATCTGAGGATCGTGAGGAGGATCATCATGCTCTGGCTACTGTGGCTGATTCTGGGACTGGCGGTCGGATTTTTCTTCCCGGACGTTTTCGGGGGGCTCGGCTTCTAGCCGACGTGCCCCGTATCGAGGCTCCACGCTCCGCCGCATTCGGCGGGATTTCCGCAATGCGGCGGAGCACGCCCCGTATTTTATAGATGACCTGCTGCCAGCCCCTGGTCCATGGCACAGGTGCCACCAACCAGTCTACTCGCCCGTGACACCGCCAGCGTCTGTCCGCCGGATGAAACCCCTATCTACTGAAATACACTGACCTTAGCGCAACAATCAGCTGCCGCCTCGCCCGCAGGGATGCCATCGACGCCCTCGTCGCCCCCACCAGCCGGCCGGGGCACGCACGTTGCCACGGGTAAGGCCAGGGTGCCGGATCCCCTTGACAGTCGGTGACTTGCGGGTCCTAATACCTGTCTTTGGGACGGGCCGGGTCCAGGCGCGGTGTACAGGAAGGACCGGACCGTTCCCGATTCAGACCGGTACAAACAACAGCAGCCCGGCCTCAGCAGCCGGATGGCAGGGAAGATATGGCCGCCAGAATCAGTGCCTTTGCCGATGAGATCGGGCCGGACCCGCGCTTGCAGATCGAGACGCTCAAGCAGGCGGGGATCCGCTACGTGGAGCTTCGCGGCGCGTGGGACACCAACGTCATGAAGTTTTCCGATGCCCAGGCCGCCGAAATCAAGCAGATGTTCGGCGACAACGGCATCGCCGTCTCGTGCATCGGCTCGCCCATCGGCAAGGTCCGCATCGACGAGGACTGGGGCGAGCAGTTCGACGCGTTCAAGCACGCCGTCGACCTGGCGGAGTTCTTCGGCTGCGGGTACGTGCGGATCTTCAGCTTCTATGCCCCTGAGGGCGGCCGGATCGAGGAACACGGCGATCAGGTCATCCGGCGGTTGCGGCAGGAGGCCGAGTACGTCGCGCAGCGGCCGGTCATCCTCGCCCTGGAAAACGAAAGCCGCATCTACGGCGACACGCCCGAGCGATGCGGCGAGCTGATGCGGGCCCTGGAGGGCCTGAAGGTGACGATGGCCTTCGATCCGGCCAACTTCGTCAGTATCGACGCGGTTCCGGTCTACGAGACGTGCTGGCAGCCCCTCAAGCAGTACGTGGGCTATTTCCACATGAAGGATATGGCGCGTCAGCCGAAGAAACAGTCGGTGCCCGTCGGCCAGGGCGAAGGAAATTGCGACAGAATTCTACGTGAAGCTGCCGATAGCGGTTACAGCGGATTTCTTGCGCTGGAGCCGCACCTGGCCAGGGCCGGACAGTTCAGCGGGTTCACCGGTCCGGAGCTGTTCCTGACAGCGGCCAGGGCGCTGAAGGAAGAGTGCTCGAAGGCGGGCCTGGCGGTGGAGTAGCCCGGTCTATCGGGCAAGAAGCGCAGACTATGGTACTCAAGGTTCTGGCCGTTGGCCTGATCGCATCGCTGGTCAGTTCGATCCCGGGCTGCCTGGTAGCGACGGCTCCGACGAGTATCCGGTTGATAGGGAACCTGGTGCTGGATGTGCTTTTGAGGCTGGGCTCGTAGAACGGGCCTGAAACCTGACGCGGCCGCCGCTGGCGCGGGCGGCTGACGTCGAGCGGGAAAATGCGGATACATCGCTCGGACGTTTCTTCCCAAGTCTGTCATAGCGTTTGGACCCGGGGTGTTCCCGGTTAAAGGTAGAGTTGCAGCAAGGTGTACTAGGAGGCGTAACTATGTTTACTTGGATTCTTCTGCTGGGAGTGCTGTTCCTGGTTCAGGGCGCAGGGTTCGTGACCGACCTGCTGGCCAGCTTTGGCCTGGACCTCAGCGGCCTTCTCGGCTAGTAGCGGCTCGTACGCGGCAGGATCCTGCCCTCGCACTCGCCGCGGCCGCGCCGACAGGTCGGCAGCGGGCGTCTGCGACGGCAGATCCTGCCGTTACGGTTTTGACGGCTGCAACGCGCCCGTACCCGGGATGGCCATGGAGCCCGGATACCACGGGGGCTGGTTCATATACTGTTCGCGGATTCGCCGCGAACGATGACATGTTGACTCTAAGGAGAAGAAGAATGGGTAACATTCTGTTCGTGCTGATCGCTCTGGTCGTGGCGGCGACGGGTCTGGCTGGCAACGTGACGATCACGGACCTGCTGTTCTCGCTGTTCAATCTGTAGGCCAAGGTTCACTGACAGGCAATTGCTGTACCCGGGGGTTCCGCCGAATCGGAAACCCCCTTTTTTTGCGCCGCTGGGGTGTGTCGACCCTGACGAGCCCGCTTTGCGCGTCCGTTCGAACACACGCGCCGGTATCCCGTCTGTCCGCCCCCATGAAAAATGAAAGGTTTTCTGCACAACGACCGATATTGTATCAGGCCCCTGTATGCTGGCGGGCCGAGTTTCCGGAATCCCTGGAGAAGGAGAATTTCTCATGTGTCCGACGACCATTATTTTTGCGATCATCCTGGCAATGTTTGGCTTCGGCGGCGACCTGACGGCCCTGTTCGGTGGTCTGCTGGGCGGCGCGCAGTAACGCCGACCCGCGCCGGGGTGCAAGCGCCCGGCCATCTGAAGACGTGCAAGGCCAGCCGGAGTGCAAGCCCCGGCTGGCTTTGTTTTTTAGACCGGTCCTGCACGGACGCGTCGGCGTCGGGGGCAGACCCCCGACAAGCAACACGCCCTGCCATTGATCCGATTCCAGGGGTCTGACCCCGCGAGTCGCACGTCTGCTGGCGGAATCAACGCCGAAGCATTATGGCGGTGGGGATATTGTGCACCTCACCGGGGTCTGACCCCGTAGCGATGGCAGGGGCACGGCGGGGTTTACCGCTCCCTCACGGTCGCGGCTCGTAGAAGCGGGACCGAACCCAACGCGGCGTTTGCCCCAGGGGGTCAGACCCCGTTGAATCGTTCAGGTACTGGTGCCCCCAAGGGAATTGGAGCGTGGATTCCAAAGCGGACGTACCACAAGGGGTCAGACCCCCGACACGCGTCCGCCGCCGATCAGCAGATGCACCCCAATCGGGCCTGCAAGTGTATCCGCCATTGACAGACCGCCCCTGAGAAGGCATCCTCGCACCAATAAGAAGGGACGTTCCAGCCATGACCGACAAAGACATCCTCAAACCGCTGATCGACCGGACGCTCTACCTGGCCGGCCGCCAGAAGAACGACTACCACAAGCAACTCTGGGCGACGCTGAACGCCGGTGAGCCGGTCGACAAGATCCCCGTCTGCGTGACGTTCGAGGGCATCCCGGGGCCGCAGTGGGACCTGATGTTCGGGCCGAACCAACTGCACTGCCGCAGCTTGCTGGCGCGGCAGATCGAGCTGGACCTGAAGAAGCGGACCTGGGCGGCCGCCAATATCCCGGACGACCACGTCCTCTGGCCGGTCGTGTCCATCACGGCCGTGCAGCCGGGCGGGTATGACTGGGGCGTGCCGATCACCTGGCGGCAATCCGGGGACGAGCTCGGCGCCAAGGAGATCGTGCCGCCGTTTGCCGAGAAGATCGACCTGACGCAACTCCGTCAGCCGGTCACGCAGCTCGACGAGGACGCCACGAAATTCCAGGTGGACGAGGCCCGCGACCTGGTAGGCGGCCGGCTGCCGGTGGTCGTCCGCTACCCGCGCCTGGCTGACATGCCGTTCGACATCGCCGTTCAGATGCGGGGCATGGAGAATCTGCTGATCGACGTGGTCGACGCCCCGGACGAGGTCCACGGCCTGATGGACTTCATCACCGGTGCGATCATCGCCGACCACAGACACCGCGAGCAGCGAGGCTGGATCAACGCCCAGCCCGACCCGTCCGGCCGGTACCAGATGGTGCCGATCTGGCGGCACATCGCCGCGCCGCTGCCGGCGGACTTCGCCGGCCGCAAGCCCCGCATCAGTGACGAGTGGGCGTACGTCTCGGCCCAGACCTCGGCGGGGCTCGGCCCGGAGATGTACGAAGAGTTCGTCAATGCCTACAACTGTCGGATTGCCGAACTGTACACCAACCGCACCGTCTACTATCACGGCTGCGAGAATCTCGACGCCAAGCTCGATGCGATCATGCGGTTGCCCAACCTCCGCAGACACCACGTGTCGCCGTGGAGTTCGGTGAAGCTGGCAGCCGAGAAGATGCCGGCCGACGTGGTCCTCGAGGTACACGCCCATCCGACCGAGGTGATGTTCAGCGCCAGCCGCGAGGACATGCAGGCGGAGGTCGCGCGGCTGGTCCGCCAGGCGGGGGGGCACCGGATGTGCCTGAACCTCAGCGACATTCACTCGCTGGGCGGCAACCCCGCGACACTGAAATGCTGGGCCCAGGTTGCCCAGGAGGTCGCCAGCGGCCTATAGATCGAGAAGTATCGGGGATACCGGCCAGCGGCAAGAAGTTTGAGGGGATGCCTTTTTGCCGATGTGTTCGGACCGCGATCGCCGATGCTGACAGGGGAAGTACGGGCCGTTGCCCGCAAGCCGAAGTCCTGAAGGTCCCCACTGCGTTTGAGGGTTATGGAAGCGACGTCGTCACAGTACCCGGATCTGCTG
>JAWLBS010000296.1:0-6391 GCA_041687575.1 Phycisphaerae bacterium
AGCGTCCACCAGGTGGCGCCCCACATCGGCTTGTTGTTCAGGTAGATCTGCGCCTCGGTCCGCGTCCAGCCCTTGCGCTGGAAGTGGTCGACCCACTGGCGGACCATCGAAACGTTGCCCTTTTCGTACGCCTCGTCGAAGGCCTCGTCGATCGGCGGGGCCGTCAGGTCGTGCACGTCCTTGCGGCGCTGGATCTCGTCCTCGTACTGCCGCACCCGTCGGTCGGCCGCGCCGGGGAACGCCTCCTGATCGTCGGTCTTCTCGCCCTCGACCTTCGACAGGTCGAAGATCGCGCCCGGCTCGTAGTGGTCCGCCAGCCTCAGCGGCCAGTTCTCGAACAGCGGCAGGTAGATCACCGGCACCGGCACGCGGTCGCGCGGCAGGCCGGCAAACGCACTGCCGTCCAGCAGCGGCCCGACCGCCTTGTCATACCGGCCCCAGTCCTTGACGCGAACCTCGGCCCCCTTGCCCGTCAGCTCCGGGATGAGCCCTTCGTACACCGACGCGTCCTGCACGTACGGCAGGATGTTCAGCGTGCAGCGGTTGTAGTGCGCCACGCGGTGATAGTCGAAGAACGCCTCGCTGCCCGGCGTGGCCGGCGGGCCGTAGGCGTTGAGCTCCGGGTTGAAGTTCAGCGTCGCCGGCATGACGGTCGGATAGACCACGACCTTCAGCCGCAGATGCGCCCCGGGGCCGTCCGTCGTGACGCTGACGGCCCCGGTGTACTCGCCCGGCTCAATGTCGCGCCCCAGCGGAATGTCCACATACACCGACTGCAGCGTCTGGCCGGGGACCTCGTTGTCGCCGGCCGGCACCGTCACCAGGCAATGTGTCACCGGCCCGGAGTACTCGTCGTAACCGACGGGCGGCTCGTCCTTCAGCGGCACGGCGTACTCCGCCTGCCACTTGCCGCCGGCCTTGACGTACCACGCGCGGAACAGCCGCATGCCACCCGGCGCCACGTGGCTCCCGTTCGGCCCCGTCAAGTCTGATACCCGCACCGTTGCCGTCACCGGCTGCCCGTCGCCCTGCAGCGCCAGCTGGAACGTCGCGATCTCGCCCCGCGCCGCGGCGATGCGGATCAACCTTTCCTTCCCGCTCCAGACCGGGTTGGCCTTGTTGTAATCCTTTACATCTTCCCCGAACAGCAGTTGGCCTGTTTGCGGGCTGACCTTCTCCACGTCCGGCAGCGCCCAGACGCGAAGGTGCTCCCCCGCCCGCGCCGGTTCGCCCGGCTCGGGCGCAAACGGCACGGCCGGCAACCGCGGCACGCTCGCAGCCTTGCTGGTCCGCCCCTTCGCCTCGACCGCCTTCGAGCAGTTGCCCGCCCCGTCGACCGCCGCCAGTGTTACCGTCACCTGCTTGTCCGCGGGCAGGTCGGTGATCGTCAGCTGCTGCGTGGTCCCCGCCGCTGCCGGCCGCGCGACCTGCCACGGCTCGAGCGTCTTGCCGTCGACCGCCACCGCGTACGCCACCGCGCCAGCCGGCACCGCCAGCGACACCGACAGCGCGCCGTAGTCGTCCCCGGCGTGCGCGTCGTCCGGCGCGACCTTCACATCCGCCGGCGGTGCGGGGGCCGCGTCGTCCTCGCCCTCGACCGTCACCAGCAGGTACGGCTCGCGCCCTTTGCTCTCGCGGCTGGCGACAAAGGGGTTGGCCCGCCACGTCCCCGACGCGTCGAGCACCGACAGCCCATGCCCCCCGCCGGCCAGCAGCACCCGCACCACCTGCGGATCGACCGGCACCTTCCAGTACCCGCCCTCGGCCGGCGTCAGCTCGTTGACGCAGTAAACGCTGTTGCCGTGGCCGTTGATCACGTACGCCGCCACCGACCCCGGCCACGCCCACGCCTGCCGCTGGTAGCTCGCCTCGCGCCACGTCGCGCCGTGCCCCTCGGGGTCGGTCTTGTACGCCTCGGCCTGCTCCCCTTCGACCCACGGGCTCGACACCGTCGAGATCTGCAGCCACCGCAGCGGCGTGAACCGCTCCGGCGCGAAGGCGACCTTCTCCTCAAACGGATACAGGTACAGCTCCGCCCCGACGACCTTTCGCCCCCTCGCGGCCGACAGGTCGAAATCGAACAGTCCTAATTCCTGGTGGATCTTCATCTTGATCCGGTCGAGCCGCCCGCCCGAGGCGTCCTCTTCGCCGCTGGCGTGACTGATCGCCACATCGGCCGTGCACGGACACTTGATCTGCTCAGCCAGCCCGACGGCCGGCGTCGCCAGCAGCACCACCGGCACCAGCCACGACAGGGCATTACGTTTCATCATCACACGCGCTCCTGAATCATCGAGCAAGACGAGAAAAACAAGGTTTTCGTTCTGCGCCCTCATTTAGCCTGCCCGCTTGCGGGCAGTGTCTCCGCACCGGACAATCAACGCCACCCTTCTCTGACCTCGCAAGTCTCAACATCGACACGCCGCCGGCCAGGCAGCTCACCTCCGCCACGCCCCAACTATACCCGCCCCCGCCCCGACCGCCAGCGCGTACAGCCGGAGATTCCGTCCATCACAACCCCGTCCCGCTATCCGCAGCCACCCATCCTTATATAAAGGAATATCTTACCACGAAGAACACGAAGAACGACAAAAACAAAGTCGTTGTTTTCCTTCGTGTTCTTCGTGCCCTTCGTGGTAGCACTGTCGTTGTTGTTGCTGTTGCCGTTATCCGCGTTTCATCCGCGTTCATCCGTGGCTGATACAGCCGTTGTCCTTGCCGTGGCCGTTCACTGCCCCCTGCCGTTGTTGTTGCCGTTGTTGTCTCTAATCTGTGTAATCTGCGAAATCTGCGGATAATCTCTTTTCCGCGGCCTACGCGTACTTCTCCGCCGCCTCGATCGCCAGCCGGGTCCACACATGCAGCCGGTCGGGATGCCCCGCCAGCGTCTGCAGTTCCCGCAGCACGATCTGCACGTGGTGCCCCTGCAGCTTCTTCAGCCCCGCGCCCAGGTCCGCCCGCAGCGTTTCGGCGCTATCCGGGAACACCACGTCGGTCGCCTTCTGCCGCCACATGATCACGTGCTTTGTGCCGACCTTCTCGATCACCGCATCCAGGTCCGTCCACGCACTGCAGGTGAAGATCCGCAGGTTCGGGATCGTCAGCACCCTGTCGATCTTGTTCGTGAGATTCTCGCAGCAGCCGTACGACACCGCCCCGAACCGCTCGAAGATCGGCTTCTGGTACGCCAGCAGGAACTCCTCCCACATCGCCGGCGAGACCTGGTCGAACTCCTGGCTGTTGCCGTGCACCCAGGCGCCGGCGAAGCTCGTCGGGTCACCCGCCCGGCCACTGGGCGGCTCGCTGATCTCCATCGGCCAGCTCGGCTGCGGCATCGCCAGGCCGGCTGCCTCGACCTGCTCGATCGCCCCCAGCGCCGCGTCGCGCAGATACGCCATCAGCCGGTGCACCTGCTCGGGCGACTCGATCAGATCCATCATCAGCGGCGTCATGCCGCGCAGATCCGTCGCCGGCGAACAGAGCGTCGCCCCGATCGGCGGATTGCACACCAGCCGCGGCGGCAGGATCTCGCCGAGCAACTCCTCCGCCCGGCCCATCGCATCGCGGGTCGCCTGCTCGTTGTGCGTGTATTTCGGCAGCCGCAGCCTCTCCAGGTCCGCCCACTCCTTGATCGGCGGGTCATACGCCCACGCCCCGCCAGCCGCGGTCGCCGCGTGCCGGCCGATCTCCACCCCCCACACATTCGGCGGATCGACCTCCAGCACCGCCCCGAGCGCGAAAAACGGCTCGACCACCGAGTCGTCCCCGATCTCATCCTTGATCAGCATCTGCCGGAAACGGTACTCGACATTCCGCAGCCACTCGTCCGCGCAGCGCAGCGAACTCTTCGGCAGGATCTCGTCCCACGCCCCGACCGGCCGGCACCACACCGGAAACCGGTCCGGCTTGCGCCGCGCGCTGACATCCTCCCACCGCCGCCGGCGCTGCCGGTTCCGCTCGCTGCCGGCGATCTCCGCCACGCGCTTCGCCAGGTCCCGAACGTACTGCCGCTCACTCACATCTGCTGCCACGAGAAATCCTCTTTCACCGTTCCCGTCAGAACCAACTCGCCAGCCACGGGGTATGCCACTCCACGTAGGCGACGCGAGCGCCAATGTACCAGAACGGGTTTGTCAACGCACACAGCACCCCCGCTCGCCTTTGCCCCGCCATCGCGCGTCCGCCCTTGTACAGCGCGATCGCCCAGCACACGCTCGCACACATGAGCACCGCTGCACTGACTACCCCCATAGGGCCTGCCCACCAGCCGTGTCCTCCGGCGAGGATGTGATGCCACCTCCAGAACACGCAGCCGACGACGGCCGGCCCCGCCGCCAGCAGCCACGTCCCCGAGTACCCCACCACCGCCGCCGCGGCGCCGTGCGCGTCCTTGACCCCCGCCTGCTCAAGCACGGCGGTGCAGACCAGCAGGTGCAAGATCATCGGAAGCCAGAGCAGCACCCCCGCATGCAGCGTCCGCCCCAGGCATCGCCCCACGCCTTCCAGGATGCTGCCTGCTGCGACAGCCCCGGGCGCCGCAAACGCCGCCCCCACAAAAACCCCGCACACCACCGCAAACAGCGCGAACGACACGAAATCGGGCCCGCGCTGCTGTGCCAGCCCCGGCCGGTCCCAGAACCGCGCCGGGTGTCGCAACACCCCGACCCCCGCCTCGTCCCACCCCGGCCCCGCCGGGCGCACGTACGGCTTGCCCGCCAGGAGCTCCTGCGGGTCGAACACCTCCCCGCACTCCGGGCACCGTGGCTCGGTGAGTCCGCGGAGGTTGTACTTGCACGAGGGACATTCGACGTCCTTGTCGAAGACAGGTTCAGGCGAGGATCGTTTCTCCAAGTCCACGGGAGGCTCCTTATGTGGCTCGGTGCGCGTTCCATCTTACAAGACCGCGCCCAACCCGCCACGGTCTCGCTGTTGTGGTTGCTGTTGTCGTTGTAGGCCCTGCAAGGGCCGGATATGTCAGCCCAGCGGGCAAGGCCATCCCCGGCCACGGCCGGGGATGGCCGCGACCCTGGGTCCAAGGCCCCTCTCTATATCATGCCGCCCCCAGTCCTTCCGGGGACCTGTAAGGGCCCCCCTGCCGCCTAGCCTCCCCATACAGCACGTAATGCTCCGTCGGCCGCACCGTCGCCTGCCACCCCATCTCCGCCAGCCGCGCCGCCAGCGCCGCCGGCTCGTAGAACACCTTGACGACCCGGAACGTCTGCCCGTCGTTAAGCCGCCGCACCGCCACCATCGCGTCCTTCTCGGGCCGATGATCGACCGCGCTCGATGTCGGCTCGTACAGCGAATCGACAAAGAACACCCGCCCCCCGGGCGCCAGCGCCGCACCCACCATCTCCCAGAACGCCTCGAACCGCCCCGGCGGCACGTGCGAAAGCCAGAACCCGAAAAACACCGTGTCGTACCGCCGCGTCGGCCGCCACGTAAACAGGTCCGCCTGCACGTACTCCACCCGCGGATTGTCCACCCGCCGCCGGTTCAGCGCCAGCACCTCCGGCGAGGCGTCCACCGCGGTGATATGCTCCGCGCAGCCGACCAGCCGCTCCGTCCACAGCCCCGTCCCGCACGCCAGTTCCAGCACGTCACCAGTCGGCCCGAACGCGTCCAGCGCCCGCCGCACCTGCTCGATCTCGGCGAACCAATTCGCATTGGCCTCGGCCCCGCGGTCGTACCGCCCCCGCCGGTAGAACCACTCGTCATACTCCCCCGCCCGCGCCCGGTAGTAGGCGACCTGCTCGTCCAGCAACTGCTCAGGATTGTCAATCTTCATCGCCCTGTCCTCGCAACAACCCGCCTACCATCTCCCGGACGAGGCCGAGACCAAAGACCCCGGCGTGGCTGCTGGACGCAGCCGAAGCCGCCAAGGGTGTGAATCATCCACGGAAATAACAACAACGACTATACTACCACGAAGAACACGAAGAAAAACAACAACAACAGCGACAGAATGCCGGGGACCACGGCCCTGCGCAGGGCCGTGCGATTTGGAGGCAAGGACGACAACGACAATGCGACCTGCGGTCGCATTCGAGCAGGAACGAGATCTTTGCGCGGCGCAAAGATGCATGTCAGTGGTGCAAAAGACACGAGGCAAAGACGAAGTTGTTGCTGTTCCCCTTCGTGTCCTTCGTGGTAGTCATGTTGTTGTAGTTGTTGTTCATACGCATTCAATCGGCGTTCATCCGTGGCCGGAATTGCCACTGTTACTGCCGGACCGCACGGCCCGGCTGCCTTGGCCCCTGCTCGCCGACAACCCCGTCCCCCCCTGTCGCTGTCGTTCCTGATCTGTGAACATCTGCGTAATCTGCGGAAGGTCGTTTTCCCTCCGCCCGGTCCCCGCCCATAGGACCGACGGAAGGTCGTTGTCGTTTTT
>JAWLBS010000297.1:0-6379 GCA_041687575.1 Phycisphaerae bacterium
ATGGCGGCCGTCACCGACAACCCCGACGGCGAGCGGCCCGACCTGCTCCGCCTGGCCCTTGCCGCCGTCGACAACGCCCTGGAGATAGCCGACAGCCGACCCGACACGGTAAGACCGCTGCTGACCGACGCCCAGCGCGCCCAGCTCCAGGACCTGCGCGCCCAGGTCCAGCGCCGCCTCCAGGCCGTCTCCACCAACGAGCCGCGACCGTAAGGGAGCGCCCCCTCATGCTATAATGTGGGCGTCACGTGGCTGCGGTCCGATTCCGTGAACATGAACATGAAACAAAAGGTGCGAATATGGCTGAAACGACCCTGGACGACCTGCTGGCAACCCTCTATGCCGAAACCAGCGGCCAGCAGGCCCTCTCCTACGTCCGGATGATCTGGGAACAGGACCGCTGGAGCAACTTCGGGAGCTACGCCCGCACCGCCCGCAACATCGAGGATACCTTCAAACAGATCGGCCTGGCCGACGTGCAGCGGATCGAAACCCCTGCCGACGGCCGGCACCGCGTCGGCGACTGGGTCATGCCGATGGCGTGGGAGTGCGCCGACGGCCACCTCCGCATCACCAGCCCTGACGTGAGCGAGCCGGTCCTGGTCCGCCGCTTCGACACCCCCAACTGCGTCGGCATGTGGTCGGGACCGACACCCTCCGACGGCTTCGAAGGCGAACTGATCTTCCTGGACAAGGGCACACCCGACGAGATCGAGTCCCACCCGGCAGACTTCAACAACCGCTGGGTCGTCACCCCGGGCCAGGCCCGCGAGGTCAAGATGGCCGTCACCCGCGCCGGCGGCATCGGCGTGATCACCTGCTGGAGCCGCAACCCCGACCGGACCGACGTCGTCCCGTGGGTCAACGGCTGGTCCGACAGGCCCGGCGGCTGGATGTTCACCGCCACCGACACCCCCCTGCCCTGCTTTTCCATCAGCCGGCAGATGCACCGCCGCCTGAAAGACCTCCGCGACCGCCACGGCAGCGTCCGCGTCTGCGGCCGCGTCGACGCCCACCATCACAGCGGCCACCTCGACTACGTCACCGCCCGGATCGTCGGCCGCGACGAGCCCGAAAAGGAGGTCCTCGTCCTGGGGCACCTCTACGAGCAGGGCGCCAACGACAATGCCTCCGGCTGCGCGACGATCATCGAGATGGCCCGCACCTTCCATCGCCTGATCGAGTCGGGCCGGCTGCCCCGGCCGCGGCGTTCGATCCGCTTTCTGCTGATGGCCGAGTGCTACGGCAGCCTCGCCTACGCGCAGGACCACCGCGACCGCATCGCCAACACGATCGTCGCCTCGTGCATCGACACGGGCGCCGGCCGGCCGGAGTACTCGCGGGCGTCCTACCAGATCAACCTGGCGCCGCTGTGCAGCCTGTCGTTCTATGAGCCGGTGCACATCCGCACGGTTTCGGCGTACCTGAGCAAGCACCGCCCGCTGCGGCACCTGAAGGTCACGCCGTTCGGCATGGGCACCGACCAGGAGTACAACGATCCCGTCCTCGGCGTGCCGACACACTGGCAGTACATCGGCAGCGAGACCGACCTGTGGCACCACAGCGGCGACGACCTGCGCACGGTCTACGACGACGCCTACGTCGACCTGGTCTGCGGCGAGGGGGCGACGCTCTACAGCATCGCCAACGCCGACGACACTGACGCCACCCTCTTCGCCCGCTGGACCGCCGCCTACGTCAAAACGCAGGTTCTCGAGCGGATGGCCGGCACCCGTGCCGCCGGCGTCGAACAGATCGGCGGCGCCACCGACAACCGCGTGCCCCTGGCCGGGACGATGACCCCCTCGGCCCTGGAAGTCTGGCGCGAGATCGGCGCCGCGGCGATCCTGTCGGTGCAGAAGCTCACCGGCAACATCGGCCCAGCCGAGCAGCTCGCGCGTCAGTACGAGGAGTTCCTCACCGCCGAGGCCGAGCTCGTCGCCACCATCGCCCCGGCCTCCCCGGCACCGGCATCCGCTGCATCGTCGGAATCGGCCGCCGCTGACGAATCAGCCGGCAGATCGACCTCGGATACGGCCCGACCCGGCCGCACCGGCGCGAAGACAGGCCCCGCCACCTCCGGCGCCGCCGGATCGCCGGATGCCATCGCGTCGCGCGACCAGTCGCACGCCGCCGCCTCGCGTCACGAGGCCGTCCGCCTGATCCCCGCCCGCAACGAGGCGATCTTCGGCACCGTCGCCCTCGACGCGATCCCGGTCGAGCAGTGGGCCGAGGGCGGCGTCACCCGCTCGCCCCGCTGGGGCGGCCCGCTCACCCTGTCGCTCTGGTGGGCCGACGGCAACCGGACCATTGCCGAGATCGAGCACCACGTCGCCGCCGAGGTCCCCCTGGGCGACGTCGACCTGGTCCGCTGGTTCCACTTCCTCAGCAAACACGACTACGTGGAACTCTACCAGGCCGGCCGGTGATGTAGTTTTCAGCGGAAGATAGAGCCGAATGCCACCTGCGCAGCGGGATCTGCATTGATGTAGGGCGGGCTGGGCCCGCCACAGCCGCCGCAAAGAGAGGATCATCCGTATTTCACGGGGCCATACCGAACGACGCCAGCCATTTGGAGTGCGGCGCCGAAGACGCCGCTTTCACTCAAGCCCCCATCGGTGCCAACGCCCCCGATCCCAGGCGAATCGCCCGGCGGCAATATGGACTGCGGCGGCGCAGACGCCGCTGCATTTCGCCCTGCGCCCCTCCCGCAAACGCCCGTCAACCTGCGATCCGCCCGAGAACCCGCTGCCATGCGCAGCGCTTCCGCTTTTTGGCCCCCGACCGAAGGATCCCGACCCATACGGCGGGTTGCACCCGGGCTGCGCCCGCCAAAGCCGCTGTCGCTGGATCGTGGCCATGGCACCCGACTTCGGCGGGGCGCAGCCCGCCCTACACCGCAAATTCCAGCGTCACCTCGCCCCGCCAGGTGAACCGGATCGCCGGCACGGCCGCGTCAGCGTTGCCAGCCGAATAGGGCGAAAAGCCCTGCAGATCGACCCGTTCGACCGGCACCGGCACACGCACCGCCTCGGCCGCGCCGACCGTCAGCGTCGTGGTGACCGGCCCGTCGGTATCGACCCGCAAGGTCAGCCGCGGCGTCTCGCCTGCCAGGTCCCAGACGATCGTCGCCTCGAAGGTCTCGTAGTGCAGCACCGCTTCGGCCCGGTGCTCATCGATCGCCAGCCGGCCGGTCCGCACGGTGTACGCGTCGTCGCCCACGCGGAACGTCGAATACCCCGGGTCGCTTTTCGACTTGACCCCCGTCAGCACCTCGCCCATCCGCTCGTGCGAGAGATACACCATCGCCTGCTGGTCCAGGGCATAGTCCGACCCCGGCGCGACCACCCGGTTCAGCGCCCGCAGCGCCGAGACCCCGGCCGTCCAGCCGCCCTTGCGGACCACCCCCAGCGGCAGCGTCAGGCGGAAACAGCCCGGTTGGCGGTTCTCCGGCTCGGCCGCCGGACCGGTCACCATCAACCCCATCTCGTGGTTGATCACCGCGAGAATCTCCGGCGACATCGCCCCCCAGTCCGCCCGCCCCAACACGTCCATCACGAACGCCCGGCCGGCCGGCGTCAGCGTGTGCAGGGCCATCCCGTAACCAATTCCGGCGCCGTGCGCGTTGGTCCGCTCGTCGGCGATCCGAATCATCCGGTTGTCGGCCGTCAGCAGCGACCGGTACATCGACCCGGCCGCGATGAACTTCTCTCGCGGCTGGCTGCGCCCGTCCAGCACGTCGTACAGGCATGCCGCCGTTAATCGCGTGTAGATCAGGGACGGCCCGCCCTCGCGCTGCGCGTTGGTGTGCTCCTCCCAGTACCCGTCCGGATGGCCCGACGCGTAGAACCGCTCGGCGAACTCGCGGGCCAGCTCGCACCAGTCGGCCCGCCCGAGCACCTTGCCGCAATACCAGATCCCCTGCATGAAGATCGCCGTGTGGTTATTGGCGAAGGTCAGGTGCAGGTCCTGCTCGCCCGGCAGAAAGCCCTTGTTGTGCTCGATGACGATCGGCACCTGCTCTTCGAGGATCTTGCGGATCAATCGCCTGTCGCCCTCGCCGAGCGCATCGCCCAGGTCGCGCAATACCAGCGCAAGGTGCAGCAATACCCGCCGCAGCGGCGTGCGGACCACGTCCTCGCCTTCGGCCAGCGGATGGGCATAGATCCGCCTGCGGTAGTGGTCGCAATTGCGCAGCACATTGCGGATCAGCCGCATCGCCTCGCCGTCGCCCGCCGCCGCCAGCGGCGCCAGCGCCGAGATCCCGCAGGCGTAGTAGTCGTAGTACGAGACACACTTCTCGATCCGCTTGAGCCCCGGCCGGAAGTCCTCCGGCCAGGTCGGCTCGTCCCGCTCGTACAGCCCCGCCATCGCCGGGGCGATCGCCTCGCCGATCCTGCCCCGACACTCCGCAACGAACTCCGCATTCAAGTCCATATCATTCGACCCCGTCATGGTTCACCCGCCAATGGCGTTCGCACGGCTCTGTCGTCCCTGGCAGGACTTTGTCACATGCGAGGACATCCGCTGTTGTTTCTCATCTGTGTCAATCTGCGAAATCCGCGGAAGGTCGTTGTCCTCACCGTTCACAGGCATCTATCTTTCTGCGCAATCTGCGGATAACTCGCTGTTCCCGTCGTTGTCGTTACTGGCCACTGGCAACTGGCCACTGGCAACTTCCTCACATCCGCCCGCTCGGCATCTCCACCAACCCGTCCGGCTCGATGGCCGCTTCCCGCTCGTGCCGGTGGTACAGCGTGCGGTGCGGGAACGGGATCTCGATGCCCAGCTCGTCGAAACGGTTCTTGATCCGCCGCAGCATCTCCCGCTTGACCGCCCACTGCTGCAGCGGCCGGGTCTTGATCATGAACTTGATCACCACCGCCGAGTCGCCGAACTTGTCCACGCCCAGCATCTCGGGCCCCTGCAGGATCAGCGGGCCGAAGTCCGAGTCACGCGCCAACTCGTCCCCCAGGTCCATCAGCACCTGCATCACCCGGTCGACCTGCTCCTTGTAGGCCACCCCGATGTCAAACAGCGCCCGCGACCAGCCGTGCGTCATGTTCGTCACCGTCTTGATCTCGCCGTGCGGGACGAAGTGCGCGTTGCCCTCCAGATCGCGAAGCACCGTCATCCGCAGCGTGATCCGCTCCACCAGCCCGGCCGTGTCGCCGATCTTGATCACGTTGTTGATCGAGTACTGGTTCTCCAGCAGGATGATGAACCCACTGAAGTAGTCCTTGATCAGCGACTGCGCGCCGAATGCCACCGCCAGGCCGGCCACCGCCGCGCCTCCCAGCAGCGGCACGATGTTGATGTTGACCTCCATGAGGATGTTCAGGATGCCGCCTACGATGATCGCGGTCGAGACCACGTTGCGGAAGACCGACGCCAACGTCTTGGCGCGGGCCTCGCACTCGGTCCGCTCCTTTCTGCCCAATCCCCCGGCGGCGATCACCGCCACGATCCGCCCCTCGGCCACCCGTGTCAGCCACAACAGCGCCAACGTCGCCAGCAATATCGTCACGATCCGGGGGCCGTGGTTCAGCAGCCACTGCAGCAGGTTGCGCGGGGAAAACGGGTTCTCCAGATCCCGAACCCGTTTTTCCGCCACCTCGGCTTCGACCTGCCTGGCCCTGGCCTCGGTCAGCGCCGCGATGTGCTCGGCCTGCAGGTCCGCCAGCTCCGCCTGCAACTCGCTCAGCCGGTCGACCTGCCCAATCAGCTCCAGCTCCGCCACGTTGACCCGACCGGCCGCCTCGTCCGCCCGATTCCACAAGTCGTGAATCTCCTCGACCGGCGCGCCGGCCTGGATCTTCTTGTCGATCTGGTCGCGCAGTACGTTGTGCGTCTGCTGGGCGTTGGTGGCCTTTCTGCGCGCCGTCGACAGCAGCTCCTGCTCGGGCTTGATGGCACTGCGAAGTGTGGCGATCCGCCCGGAGAGCGACTCGACCTCCTGCTGCGCCTCGCTCGCCTGCGCCTGGGCGGCGCTGGCCGTCTTCTGCGCCTCGACCAGCTCCTTATCCGGGGCCTTGACCGCACCCGCCCGCTCGTCCGCCGAAGACGCCGCCGGCAACGCCCCACCGCCCGGCAACAGCATCTGCAACGGGCTCTTCGGGGCCGCCGCCGGCTCCGCGGCGGGCGCCGCCTGGGCTGCCGCCTCGCCTCCCTCGGCCGAAGCACTCGTACCCTTCGCCTCCCCGGACGAACCGGTGGTCGCCGTGACCACCGGCGCCGAGGCCGCGCCGGGCGCGACCGCCGTGTCCTGCCCGCCGCCCGTCGTGATCGCCTCCGCAGCCGAATCTGTTGACACCACCGGCCGCGACGTCGGCGCATCCGGCGTCCACAACCGCGCCAGCGCCTCGCGATCTTGCGCCAG
>JAWLBS010000298.1:0-6344 GCA_041687575.1 Phycisphaerae bacterium
TTTCAGCAGTTGGACCACCTCGTCGGGGAATGGCCCGTAGCCGACGAAGTCGCCGATGTTCCAGATTTCCTGCACGCCCCGGCGGTGGGCGTGCTGAAGCACCGCCTGCAGGGCGGGCAGGTTGCCGTGGACGTCGCCGATCAGGGCCACTTTCATGCCGGCCGCTCCTGTTCATCGGGTGAATCGTTGGAGGCGGGGCGGGCGCCGGATTCGTCGGCGGGTTCGCCGGCCGCTGATTCCGGGGCGGCGAACCGCCCGTACAGCTGCATCCAGAAGCCGCGGGCCTGCAGGTCGTCCCAGTTTGCGACGAAGTCGTTGTAGGCCTGCTGGCGATGCTGTTGCCGCTCGTTGCGAAGGAAGTCGATCCCGGGCACGAGGCGGCCTGCGGGCCGGGTGTGGCCAAAGTATGCCTCGGTCCGCTGCCGCTCCTGCTGGAGAAAGGCCGGCAGGAACTCGACCCAGACGTCGCAGTCATGGACATCGCCCAGTTGCTGCTGGACCTGTTTGGCCGCCTTGATCGGCTCTTTGAGCCGGTCGTCGTACAGCGGACCAAATATCTCCATCGCGTAGCGGAGGTGCTTGGCGGCGATCCGCATGCGGTGCAGCGGCTCGATCTGCTCGGGCATGTGGACATATGGTTCGAACGCGAGCAGCTCCTCCAGCCGGCTGGCCAAGGCCCCGGCCGCCCATTGTCGCACGCACGGGGGGTCCGCTTCGACCCGGTTGAGTTTTGCCCGCACCAGGACCTGCCTCAGCGGCGGCTGCATCTGTTCGAGCGTCCCGTCGTCGCGCAGCCGGTCGAGCGCTCGCACGACGTCCGGCTGCAGCGCTCGCCGCTGCTGTCGCAGCCTCAGCAGCAGCCGGTCGATCCCGGCCCGCAGGCGCCGGTCGCCGATCCCTTTGGCGACCTGCTCGACGAACTCGATGTGCACGTCGATGTCCCGCGCCTCGCCCAGGGCCTTGGTCACCCGCCGGATGGCCTTGCGCCATGAGCGGGCTTTGCTGCCGGGCAGGCACTGCTCGAACATCTGCATCGCGGTCCGCAGGCGGCGCGACGCCACGCGCATGTCGTGCACGGCCTCGATGTCCTTGTCTTCGCGCACCGGGTCCACCTGCCGGGCCATCACGTCAAGCCGCTTGAGGATGGCCTCAGCCCCGTACACGCACTGCGGGCTGGTCTGGATTGACATGCGAAATCTCCGGGTACTGCCTTGCCTTTAGGCCCCGTGCAAAAGCAACTCCGCGGCGTCGGGTGCCATGACGGGCCGACCGCCTGAAGGCAGCGTTCCCGCACCTTGCCTGGCGGATTGGCGGGCACAGCCCGCCCTACATGGCTGCCGTTGTCGTTCACTGGCAACTGGCAACTGGCAACTCTGGCGGGCACAGCCCGCCCTACATCGTCTCCTTCGCCGCCACGCGAAGCCGCGTGTGAACCGCGTCCTCGCTGGTCATGCTGCTCTGCCGGGCGATCTCCATCAGCGCCTCGTGGGAACCGATCGTCTCCAGCCGCGGCGTGTTCGGCCGGGGCGACCGCTGCACGTAGGTCCCGTCCGGCTGCATGTCCCATGCCTGACGCTGGTCGCTCAGCAGGACCTCCAGCATCTGCCAGAGCTTCTCGCGCAGGGCCCGGTCCTCCACCGGCGCGACCGCCTCGACCCGCGCCAACAGGTTGCGGTACATCCAGTCGGCCGAGCCGATGTAGAACGCGCCATCCAGCACGTCGTCCGCCCCGTTGCGGAAATAGAAAACCCGCGAATGCTCCAGGAATCGTCCGATCACCGAAATCACGCGGATGTTCTCGCTTATGTCCGCAGCGCCCGGCCGCAGCGAACAGGCCCCGCGGACCAACAGGTCGATCGGCACGCCCGCCTCGCTGGCCCGGTAGAGCGCGCGGCAGATCCGCCGGTCCTCCAGGCTGTTCATCTTGGCGACGATGCGGGCGGGTCGGCCGGCCAGCTGGTTTTCCGTCTCCCGCCCGATCATCTCGAGCAGCCGCTCCTGCAGGTTGATCGGGGCGACCAGCAGCTTGCGGAACGTGTGCCTGGCGCTGCGGCCGGTCAAGTGGTTGAACAGTTCCGCCACGTCGTCGGTCAGATCCTTGCGGCAGGTCAGCAGGCCGAAATCGGTGTAGAGCCTGGCGGTCTGGGCGTTGTAGTTGCCCGTGCCGATGTGGGCGTAGCAGCGCAGGCCGTCGCCCTCCTGTCGGACCACCAGGACCGTCTTGCAGTGGGTCTTGAGGCCCACCAGCCCGTAGACCACGTGGATGCCGGCCTTTTCGAGCACCTGGGCCCAATAGATGTTCCGCTCCTCGTCGAAGCGGGCCTTGAGCTCGACCAGGCAGGCGACCTGCTTGCCCGCCTCGGCCGCCCGGATCAACGTGTGGATGAACGGGCTCTCGTCGCCGGTGCGGTAAACGGTGGTCTTGATCGCCAGCACCTTGGGGTCGTCGGCTGCCGAGCGGATGAACCGTTCGACGCTGGCGCCAAAGCTCTCGTACGGGTGGTGCACGAGGATGTCGCCGCCGCGGATCATGCTGAAGATGTCGGCCTCTTCGTCGGCCAGGCGGGGCGGCACGACCGGCGTATACGGCTTGTAGCGCAGGTCCGGCAGGTTCAGCCTGGCGATATGCCGCAGGCTGCCGTAGTCCATCAGGCCGCAGTTTTCGTAGACATCGCTCTCGGTGATGTGCAGCTCCTGCATCAGGACATGGCGCAGCCACGGGTCCGGGTCGGGTCCGTGCTCGAGCCGGACGACCTTCTCGAACCGCCGGCGACGGAGTTCTTCCTCGATCATCGCCAGCAGGTCCTCAGCGTCTTCCTCGTCGCGGTCGACATCGGCGTTGCGGGTGATGCGGAAGGGCATCACGTTGAGCACACGCATGCCCGGGAACAGGTGCTCGAGGTTGTGCCGGATGATCTCGATCAGGCTGGCAAACCGAAATCGCCCGACCTCGTCCTCGTCCAGCCGGACCCACGGCGGCAGCACCTGCGGCACCTTGATCCGCGCGAACAGGTTCTCGTCGTGCTGCGGGTGGCGAAGCGTCACGCCCAGCGACAGCGACAGGTTCGAGATGAACGGGAACGGGTGCCCCGGGTCGACTGCCAGCGGCGTGAGCACCGGAAAGACGCTCGAGTGGAAGTATCGGTTCGCCTTCTCACGCTCGCTGCTGGTCAGATCTTTCCAGCTGAGCAGGAAGATGTCGTGTTCGGCCAGGGCCGGCTGGATCAGGTCGTTGAAACACGCCGCCTGCTGCTGGAGCATGGGCGAAACGGCCTTGCGGATGGCGGTGAGCTGCTCGACGGGAGGCATCCCCTGGGGCACCGAGGCGACAATGCCCGCGGCGACCTGGCGCTTGAGCCCGCCGACCCGCTTCATGAAGAACTCGTCGAGGTTGGACGCGAAGATCGACAGGAAATTCAACCGCTCCAGCAGCGGGGTCCGCTCGTCGATCGCCTCGTGCAGGACGCGGCGGTTGAACTCCAGCCAGCTCAGCTCGCGGTTGAGGAACTCGCCGCCGCCGCACTCGCTGATGACGGATTCGCTTAAGGCACGTCTGTTCGAAATGTAGGCTCCGGGCTCGGCACTCACGAACGTATCACCTCTGAAACTGCGATGCGGACACGCACAGCCTATGTCGACCAGATCTGCATGCCGCTCTTATATATACTCCGGTAACGTCGCGGACGTCCAACCATTATCTGGGAGATGACGGCAAAGAACACGTTCCCCAGCGGTTAGATTTATGTTAGTTTCGCATTAACCACCTTTCGTGTCACGTGAATCCTGCCGGTCTTGCACAAATATCCGGCGGATTTCAGCTGCGCGGCGTTGCCGGACCCAGCGGCCCTGATGGGGACGCCCCATCGGCCAATATCTTATGGCAGCCCGTATAAGTGTATGGTTTTCGGTTGGTTAAATCATCTTTCGTTCAGGCGGGGAGGTCGGGCTGAGTCCCGCAGGTGACGCCCGTCCGTGCGGGACGACAGGGCCGCAAGCGGTTCGACCGATCGGCCGATCAGCACCACCGAGCCCATGTTCTCCTGGACCGTGCCCGCCACCAGGTACGGCCCGAACGAGCCGACCGTGCCCGCCAGCTGCCGATACGTATCGGGAAACAGCACCACCTCCAGCAGGCCCCAGCGATCCTCCAGGGTGACGAACTGCATCAGCTCCCGCCGCCGCGTCACGGCCCGGCGTTTGGCCACGATGATCCCCGCCACCCGGACGGATCGGCCGACGAACCCTCCGATGTCGATGCTCCGCACTACGTCCAGTCCCGCCAGTTGGTCCGCCCATTCCGCCAGCGGGTGGTCCGCCGGGGAGCAGCCCAGGTACTGCCGCTCCAGCTCCCGCAGCCGCGACCGGTCGTAGTCCTCCAGCAGATGCGCGGGCAGGTCACTCCCGGGTGCCATGGCCGCGCTGTTGGTGGCCATGGAATCCTTCGGATGAGCGGACGTTTCCGCCAGCGGGTGGGAAGGAGCCCGAAGCATAAGCGAGGGAGTTGTTGTCGTTACGATTCCGGATGCAGCGTTCCCGCATCCTGCCCCGCGCCCAAACGAGCCCGAAGCGTAAGCGAGGGTATCCTTTCCGCCGTTGGCGTCGGCGTCGGGTGCCATGGCCGCGTTGTGTGCGGCCATGGAATCGTTCGGATGCACAACGTGCTCCGTGCCGGGTATCACGGTCCTGCGCTGTTCGCAGGGCCGTGCTTCTCCCCCCTCGGATGCCCCTGCGACTTCCCGCTCTTCCCGCGGCCCCACGCCCGCAAAGAGCGAAGGCGTCTGGTCTGCTCCTGGCGCCGTCCCCGCCGGCCGCTGCCGCAGGTAAATCGCCAGTTGCCACAGCATCGCCGGCCGGGACGCCCCCAGCCCGTCGCACGCCCCCGACAGGATCAGCGCCCGGGCCTGATCGACAGGGATTCGCACCCGCTCCAGCAGGTCCGGCAGGTCGACAAACGGCTGGCGCGCCCGCTCGGCGACGATCGCCTCGGTCGTCCGCTGCGCCAGCCCCCGCACCCGGGAAAGCGGCACGCGAATGCCGATGCGGCGGAGGGTCAGCGGCGAGGTCGGGGTTCGGGGTTCGGGGTTCGGGTGTCGGGTGTCGAGTGTCGGGGTGCCGACAAGGTGACAAGGTGACAAGGTGGCAAGGTGATGGTCAGCATTGTGTTCGCAGTCACATGAATATGTAGTAGGGGCGGGGTTCTCCGTCGAAGCATTCTGCCGTCCCTGGCGGGAGTCCCCCGGCAAACGCGATGGCCAAGAGGGAGCGGCACCCTGATCCCGGGACTTGCGTCCCGGGCTATTGTCTGCCGCCCCTGGCGGGGCTGAAGGCAGTCGCGGCGTCGGGTGTCGCGGGTCCGCATTGCCGCGACAGTGCTCGCGTTCGGTGGAACAGCAGGATGCAGGGCCGTGCCCATCGTTACCGGCTACGTCAGCCTGGCTGATCCCCCGATCCGCGGGTTCTGGTGGGCAATAGCCCACCCTGCAACGGCTTTGGCGGGCGCAGCCCGCCCTACAACTGCCGCTGTTGCTCATCTGCGTTTCATCCGCGTTCACCCGTGGCTCAATTTGCCGTTGTTGTGGTTGTTGTCGTTGTTGTTTCCAATCTGTGTAATCTGCGTAATCTGCGGATAGACGTTGTCGTTTCACCTTGTCACCCCCTCACCCTGTCACCTTGTCATCCTTCACCGCCCGCCGCCGCGCCACCGCCGGCTGGATTGCCACCGGCTCGGCGACGAACTGCGTCCCGCTGCGGTTGACGTGCGGACCCAGGATCGGCACGCCCAGCCGACGGGCCTCCTCCATGTACTCTGCCAGACTGTAATATCCGCCGATGTTGTTCAGCACGCCCGTCATGAACTCCGCCGGCCAGTGCGTCTTCATGTACGTGCACCAGTAACTGATCTTGCCGTACGTGCAGGCGTGGGCCTTGTTGTAGGAGTAGGCGGCGAAATTGCTCACCTGCAGCCAGATCTGCCCGGCCGTCGCCTCGTCGCAGCCGCGCCGGCTCGCCCCGGCCACGAACTCGGCCTTGAGCCGCTCCATGTGCTCATGGCTGTCGGGCTTTTCCAGGGCCTTGCGGAGCGAGTCGCCGGTCGCCATGGTGAACCCCGCGACCGCCGCGGCGACCATCATCACGTCCTCCTGGTAGAGCATCACGCCGTAGGTCTCGGCCAGCACGTCCTTCATGGCCGGGTGCGGGTAGGTCACCGGCTCGAGCCCCCGCTTGCGGCGGATGAACCGCTCCTTCATCCCGCTGGCGGCCGGGCCGGGCCGGATCAGCGACAGGGCGTGGATGATGTCGCGCAGGTCCTTCGCCCGCAGCATCCGCAGCAGCTGCCGCACGCC
>JAWLBS010000299.1:0-6317 GCA_041687575.1 Phycisphaerae bacterium
GATGGGCGTTTGCCGTCCGCGCGATTTTCGCGGTCAGGCCCTCGACTCGGCGGGGGCGCGGCCCTTTTCCCGGGCCGCGGACTCGCCGTTGGTGCCCTGGCCCCTGGCATTTTCGGGCTCGGGCTCGCCGCTTTCATCGGGCCTGTCCAGCCCGCCCAGACCCAGTCGGGCGGCCAGGCGGTAGATGCTCACGTACATCGTCGGCACCACGATCAGCGTCAGCAGCGTCGCAAAGGCCAGGCCGTAGATCACCGCGATGGCCATGCTCGCCCACCACTCGCTCGACTGACTCTTCGATGCCCAGGTCAGCGTGTGGAAATCGAAACTCTGCCCCGACGCCATCGGGAGCAGGCCGATGATCGTCGTCGTGGCCGTCAGCAGCACCGGCCGCAGACGCGTCACGCCGGCCTCGGCGGCTGCTTCGATCAGCTCCATGCCCCGCCGCTGCAGCTGCCGGGTGTAGTCCAGCAGGACGATGGCGTTGTTGACGACCACGCCGGCCAGGCTGATCACCCCGATGCCCGTCATGATGATGCCGAAGGGCATGTGGTGGACGATCAGGCCGACAAGCACGCCGATCATCGAGAGGATGACCGTGCTCATGATGATAAACGGCACGGTGAACGTGTTGAACTGCGCCACCAGGATCAGCGTGATGCTCAGTACCGCGATGATGAACGCCTTGCTCAAAAACGCCGACGCCTTGTCCTGCTCCTCCTTCTCGCCGGCGTAGCGGATCTCGTAGCCAGCCGGCATCTGCATCTTCGCCAGTTCCGCCTGCACGTCCTTGAGCACCTCGTCCGCCAGCCGGCCTTCGGCGCCGCCGGTGAGGGTGACCACGCGCTTCTGGTTGACGCGGTTGATCGTGCCGAATCCGCCGGTGTAGTCGAAGGTGCCCAGCGAGCTGAGCGGGACCGCCTGGCCGCCTTCGTTGGGGATCCGCAACCGGAAGATGTCCTCGATGTTGACGCGCTGGCTGACGGGCAGGCGGACGGTGATGTCATACTCGTCATTGTACTGCCGGTACGTGCCGACCTTGCTGCCGAAGATCGAGGTCTTGAGGAAGTTGCCGACTGTGGCGGTGTTCACCCCCAGCATCATCGCGCGGCGGCGATCGATGCGGAAGGCGAGCTCGGGGCGGGTCGCCTCCAGGTCGCTTCGCAGGTTGATCAGGCCCGGCGTGCCTGCGATCAGGCCTTTGGCCTGTTCGCTGAGCCTTTCGAGCACGGCAAAGTCCCGGCCGATGATGCGGACGGTCACGGGATCGCCGGTGGGGGGGCCTTCCTCTTCCTTCTCGACCTTGATCTCGGCCCCGGCGATGTCCTTCATGTCGTCGCGAATCCGGGCGAGGACCTGAGCGCTGGGTACCTTGCGGTCCTCGTAGTCCTCGAAGACCAGCGTGATGTTGCCGATGTGCGGACCGCCGGCAGAGCCGCCCATCGCCACATTGCCGCCCGCCCCGGCGCTGCCGACGTTGGTGAGTACGTGGTCGATGTGGGGCGCGTAGGGAGCGAGTCGCGCCTCGACGATCCGGGCGAGGCGGTCGGTTTCCTTGATGTTGGTGCCTTGGGGGGCGCGGATGTTGATCAGGCCGCGGTTGGGGTCGATCTCCGGGAAGAACTCCACGCCGAGCTGCTTCTTGCCATAGAGCGCTCCCAGCCCGATCAGCAGCAGCACGCTCAGCGACAACGTCGTGAAGCGGTGCTGCAGGGCGGTCCACAGGATGCGGCGATAGCCGCGGTAGAACCAGTTGTCCGGCTGCGTGGCCCCGCCCGGCTTGCCGGCCCCGAAGATCGAGCAGACCGTCGGGTTGACCACAAGGGCCACAAACAGCGAACTGAGCAGCACGATAATCACCGTGGCGGGCAGGTACTTCATGAAGTCACCCATCACGCCCGGCCAGAACAGCAGCGGGAAGAACGCCGACACGGTGGTGAACGTCGAGGTGATTACCGGCCAGGCGACCTCGCCGGTGCCCCGCCGGGCCGCCTCGATCCGCGAGTAGCCCATCTGGATGTGCCGGTAAATGTTCTCGACGATGACGATGGCGTTGTCGACCAGCATGCCCACCGCCAGGATCAGGCTGAACAGCACGATCATGTTCAGCGTGTAGCCCAGTGCCAGGACGACCGCAAAGCTCAGGAACATGCTCATCGGCACCGCCACGGCCACAAGCAGGCTCGCCCGCCAGCCCATGAACAGCAGCAGGATCAGGGCGACCAGCGTGAACGCCGCGGCCATGTTGTTTTCCAGGTCGGCGACCATCTGGCGGATGTCCTTGGAGACATCCATCGTGATGTCGAACTGCACGCCGCGCGGCAGCTGCTCCTGCGCCCTGGCCAGCAGGATCTTGATGTTGTCCGCCAGCTGGACGATGTTCTCGCCGACCCGTTTCTGCACCGCCAGGGTGATCGTGTCGGACCCGTCCAGCCGGCTGTACGTGGCGCGATCCTTGAACGTGTCGGCCACGCGGGCGACGTCGGCGAGGTAGATGATCTTGCCGTTGCGGGTCGTCAGCGGCAGGTGATCGACCTCGCCGGGGTCGACGAACTCGGCCGGGACGCGGACGTTGAACTTCGTGCCGGGCGTCTCCAGCCCGCCGGCCGAGACGTTGACGTTTTCGGCGGGGATCAGCCGCAGGATCTCGGGGATGGTCAGGTTGTACTTGGCGATGCGGTCGGGGTCGATCTCGACGCGGATTTCGCGCTCCAGGCCGCCCAGCACGTCGACGTTGAGAACGCCGGGGATCTCTTCGATGGCGTCCTCCATCTCGTCGGCGATGGCTTTCAGGCGCACGGGCGAGATGTCGCCGGACAGGTTGATGAACATGATGGGAAAGTCGGCGATGTTGACCTCGCTGACGATCGGCTCTTCCCGGGCCTCGTCGGTGGGCAGCTCCCCCTTGGCCTGGTCGACCTTGTCGCGGACGTACTGCAGGGCGTCCTCGATCCGCAGGTCCGGCAGGAACTCGATGATGATCAGGGACAGGCCCTCGGCGCTGGTCGAGCGGATCTCCTTGACGCCTTTCAGGCCGGTGAGCTTCTTTTCGATCTTCATCGTGACGGACGATTCGACGTCGGTGGGCGAGACCCCCTCGTACGTCGTGGTGATCATCACGATCGGGATGGGCACGTCGGGGCTGGCCTCGCGCGGCAGGGTCAGATAGCTGTAGAGCCCCCCGAGGACGATGATGAAGGCGAGCACGCCGACGGTCGTGCGATTCTTGATGGCTACGTTCGAAAGCAGCACCGGATATTACTCCATGCCTGTGACGCTGGCGGCAGAACCTGACGCCTCTGCCCCGGGCGCACCGGCCAGGGCAGCGGTCGATACGGCGGCCGATCCGCCGGCAGGTGCGTCCGCGGCCGGCTGGGTCGCGGCGACTTGCGGCTGGTCGGGGTCGCTGTTGACCACGTTGATCTTCTGGCCGGCTGCGACAAGCCTGTGTCCCTGGACGATCAGCTGGTCGCCCGACTCGAGCCCCCTGGCCAGGACACGGTCCTGGCGGATGAAGCCGAGCTGGACGTTGCGGGCCCGGGCGACGCCGTTGTCGGCCACGAACACCTCATAGCCTTGCTCCAGCGGCATGACCGCCTTGAGTGGAATCATGACCACGTCGTGACGCACCCGCCGGGTCAACTGGACCCGCACGATCTGACCGCTTCGGAGCTTGTTATCCGCGTTGGGGATCGTGATCTCGATGCGGCTGGAGCGGGTCTGGGGGTCGGCCAGCGAGCCGATGTAGCTGATCGTGCCGGCCACCGGCGGTTCGTCAGGCTCGACGCGGATTTCGACCTCCTGCCCGATCGAGAGGTAGGCGATATCGCGTTCGGGCACGTCGACGACGACCTTGACCGGGTCGAGCTCCACGATACGGGCGATCGACATGCCCGCCTGGACGTATTCACCCACCTCGTGCATCATTCGGTCGAGCACGCCGGAGATCGGCGAGTGGAGGGTCGTGCGGTGCAGTTGGTGCCGGGCCACCTCGAGTATCGCGCGGCTGACGTTCATGTTTGTCTCGGCCTCGAGGATTTCACGGGCGGTGGTCGCCCCGCGCGCCTGCAGGCCGAGAAGTCGCTCGTATTCCTTGGCGTCATAAGTGGCCTTGGCCTGGGCCCGGTCCGTCTCGGCCTGGAGGATGTCCCGGTTGATCTGCACGAGCACCTGCCCCTCGACGACCGGTTCGCCCTCGTCGATCTTCTCGCCCTCGGGCCACGTCCGCCCGTGCCAGGCGACCTGCTCGGGGCGGACGCCGTAGGCCTCGATGCGGCCGGCCACCTCGGCCGAGACCTCGACCACCCGGTTGGGCTCGACCGAACCCGGCAGCTCGAACGTCTCGGCGATCTCGGGGATCGCGCGGACCGGCTCGACCGAAACGTCGACAGGCGGCGGCGTTACGATCGTCGCCTCCTGCTCGGAGGCGGGCATCATCATTACCGCTGCGACAAGCCCCACCGCTACCAGCAGGATGGCTGCTGGCACCAATCGGGCCGACCAGGATTTCTTCTTGGCGGGAGTCATACGTTTGTATCCAAATTCAACCTAACTACGCTCCGGGTGAACGCCGCATGCACGTCTTCAGGGCACTCCTGCAATGAAGTCCCTTATTAAAGCAACATTCGGACAAAACCTCAACATCCGGAAAAGATTAACACATATCAAATAATATGCCTCGTGTCGGCTTTGTGGCGAGGCCGATTGGGGCGATTTTGGCTGGCCGTGGCGGCCATTCGGTGTGGGGATCGTGGGCCAAGGCCGCGGGATTCCGCACAATTCCACCGATTCGGACTGGGCATGCCGATCTCGTTGGCCGCTATACCAGATGTATCGTAGGTTTGCTCGGGATACGTTCCAGGGGGCTCGGCAGGGGTATGCCGGGCTACAGGGGGGGCCAGGCTGCTGATTCGCCGGGGCCTCTGGCGTGCAAAGCCGGAAGAGGTAGGGCTCATGAACGTACGGTACAGCGATTTCTTCATGGTCGAGCAGGTCGGCGGGGCCGTCATTGTGCGGTTCGAGGTCAGCACGATGCTGGACGCAGCCAGCATCCGCGACGTCGCCGGCGACCTTTACGCCTTGGTCGACCAGCATGCCATGTCGGACCTGGTGCTGGATCTGGCCGGGGTGCGGTTCCTGTCGAGCCAGGCCCTGGGCATGCTGGTGAACCTCCAGCGCAAGATCCGGGCGGCCGGTGGGCATCTCGTGCTGACCGGAGCCAACGAGAACATCGCCAGGATGTTCCGCATTACCCGCCTTGACTGCCTGTTCACGTTTTACGAGCAGCCGCAACAGGCCCTGCAGGCGCTTGGCGGGCCGGGTTGCTGCCAGATGGCTGGCATGCCCCAGCCGCCCGGGCCGCTCAATCGATCATCTCCCGCACGTTCTTGAGCAGGTCGTCCGGCCGGACCGGCTTTCGCAGCAGGACGTTGACGCCGAGGGCCTGAACGTCCTGCTCGGTGTCGAACTGGCCGCCGAACTGCTGTTCGATCGCCGTCAGCACGAGGATCGGGGTCTGGCGGGTCTGCTCGCGTCGCCGCAGCTCGTGGGCGAGTTCGAAGCCCGCGGTATACGTCTCCATCATCGCGTCGAGGATGAACAGGTCGACCGGGCCCTGTTCGTCGAGTTTGCTCAACGCATCGACGGTGCTTTCGGCGGTGATCACCTCGTATCCTGCCGATCGCAGGGCGTGGCCGGTCGTCAGCACGAAGTCGGGGTCGTCATCCACAACCAGTATTCGTTTTGGCATCGCTCAAGACCTTTCATTGTGTATGTAACATCATAGGCCGCAAGATCCAAAAGCGAAGGCCCCCAAGCGAGTCGGGGGGCCAAGACGCTGCGGCCGGGGGTGGACCTTGTGGGGAAGATCTGAGGTCGCGCAGGCGGTGAGCCACGCAGTCGCGGCTGCCTGAAGGGGCGGCCGCGGATTTTTATGCGCGACGCGCGCATGGGCCGCGGAAGCCCGCCCTACATGCGATTTGCCGGATGGGAGGTGTGCGGGTACTCTTGCCTCTGCTTGTGCGGGGCTGGGCGAGCCCGCCGGTTGCGGCTCGACTGCGACCCGCGCAGACGGCGAGGGACATCATGCCGCAAAAGCCCAACATCCTCCTGCTGTTCACGGACCAGCAGCGGTTCGACACGATTCACGCACTGGGGAATCCGGTGATCCAGACGCCAAATCTCGACCGGCTGGTCGCCATGGGGACCGCCTTTACCAGCGCCTACACCTGCAGTCCGGTGTGCGTCTCGGCGCGGTGCAGCCTGACGCTGGGGCAGTACCCGATGAACACCGGCTGCTACTCCAATGACATCGGCATGCC
>JAWLBS010000300.1:0-6299 GCA_041687575.1 Phycisphaerae bacterium
GGCTGGGCCGGCGTCGTGCCGCCCACCACGTTGGACAGGGCCGAGATGTTGGCCGGCTCGGCCAGGTCGTACGACTTCATCGCGAAGTAGTACTGCGTCTCGGGCTCCAGGTTGGCGATCGCGAACTCGACGACGCTGCCGGCAGCCGCCGCGGCCGGCTCGCCCTCGGCCTGCACAGCGGCGTCCCAGTTCGTCTCGTCGATCGGGCTCATCGAGTAGCGAACGTCATAGCCGCCGATGTCGGCACTGCCGATATCGGCCGGGGCCGTCCAGCGCAGGTAGGCGATCTTGGGCAGCATGCCGAGCAACTCGAAGTCGGTCACGGCCTCGGGCTCGTACGGGTCGGCCTCCAGCGTCGTCGCGGTAACGACATTGGACAGGGCCGACCAGTTGGGGACTTCGTCGGCCGCCTTGAAGGCGAAGTAGTAGGTCGTGCTGCTCGCCAGGCCCCAGACGGTCACGCTCATCGGCGTGCCGCCGGCCGCGATGGCAGGCATCTCGGCTACCGGCGTGGCCGCAGCGAAGTTGCCCGCATCGATCGGGGCGGTACTGTAGCGGATCTCCCAGGAACTCACCGGTCCGCTGAATGGGTCGAAGCCGTCGTCGGCCGGGGCGGTCCAGGTCAGGGCCACGTAGTTGGGCTTGACGTTGACCGCCGCCAGGTCGGTCACGGTGCCGGGGGCGACCGGGTCGGTAACCTCGGTGGTCACCTGGATCACATTGGACAGGGGGCTCGTGAAGTTGCTGCGGTCGACGCAGCGAATCGCGAAGTAGTAGGTCGTGCTGGGGGAAAGGCCGTCGACCACCAGGGTCTCGGTCGTGCCGGGCTCAGCCGGCACGGGCGCACCCGTCACCGGGGTCGCCGCATCGAAGTTCGTCTCGTCGATGGGGCTGGTGGACATGCGGATGTCGTAGGACTCCACCGGTCCCGGCGGCACGTCCGACGGGGCGGTCCAGGTGAGCTCGACCTCGAACCAGTCCACGGCGCTGACCGCCAGATCGGTCACGCCCAGCGGCGGCTCGTCGGGCAGATAGTCCAGGAACAGCACCGGCTGGACGTCGGCGCCGGCCTCGCTCAAGCGGAGGCTGTAGTTGCCGTTATAGATCGCCACGCCGTAGTTAGGATCGCCGTTGGCCCAGCTCTGCGCAATGCTGGTGATGTTGAAGACGTGCCAGCGATCGTTGGAGAGCCGGCCTTCGCCGGCGATGTCGGTATCGGCGGTGCTGAACTGACCGGCCGCCCACGTCCCGGTTATCGTGCCGCTCGACTGGCCCGGGTCCGGCGAACCATCCGGCAACTGCCATTGGTTGGTCTGCAGGCCGCTGGGATGGGCACCGCTGGCGCCCGCTTCGGCGGGGTCGATGCCGGGGAAGTTTCCATCCTTGTTCCCCTCGCTCCAAGGCGTCACCACCCGCAGGGGCGCCTGAATGCTGTTGCCGTTGACGAAGTAGAGCCGCAGCTCGGCCTTGTTGACCTTGCCGATCGGCCCCAGCCCGCTCAGGTCGAACTGCCACAGGCCCCAGTTGCCGGTGCCTACCGATGACGCGGCCCCGTAGTTCCTCCAGCCGAACCCAGCCCACGTGCCGGTTGCGAGCATGGTATCCGACACATCGGTTACCACGACGTCGTCAGCCGTCAAGCCCTGGAACTGCGAGCTCAATCGATTGGTCGAGCTGGAACCCGTAGCGGCCGGATCGTCATAGACCAGCCCCGGGTCCCGCTTGAGAACGACCACGTCCGCCGCCACTGTTGAGGCGAACCATCCACACATCGCCAGGACCACTATCAACCTGACCTTCATGCTCTGTCCCTTTCACTGAAAGTATGGAACGCTTGTGCTTCTTCCCCGGAAGCCATTATTCCCGCCCAACACCGCGAAGATCGCCCCCTGCATCCTGCAGATCCATCAGGACAAGCCCCGCTCGTCTTCAGAAATCGCCCGAGGCGCCGACCCTGTCGGCCGACGCCTCGCAGCGCATCGCTTCGTTTCCACCCTACCAACATTGCCGGCTAAATACCAGCCATTGTCGCGTTACCGACGCCGCCGGATAAAGATCAGGCCGCTCATCGCCAGCAGCGCCAGCGTGGCCGGCTCGGGGACCGGGGTGTAGCTGATGAACAAGGCCGGGCGGTAACCGTCATACTCGTTCTCGCTGCTGAGAAGGCTGCGGTTGCCCGTCTTGACGAACCAGCCGTAATTGGGGGCCGTGCCGTCGGCGATGGCCTGGACATCCGCGGTCACAGTGGCCGTCAGGTAACCCCAATACACGCCGCCGCTGGGGCCGGTAAAGAAGCCATCCCAGCCCGTGTCGACGAGCGGACCGTAGTCAGCCGACGAGAACTTGGAGTCCGAAGCCGGACCCCAGCCGGGCACAGACGAGCCGTCCGGGCTGAAAAACTTCGCCGTCGCCTCATCCCAGTCGTGCGTGATGATGGGCGCACAGCTGTTGCCGGAATTGCCGCCGCTCTGCGTCAGGCGCAGCTGCGCAACCTCGATCGTGCTGCCGGCAAAACCCGGCAGTGCCGACAGATCGAACTTGAACAAGTGGCGACTCTGCAGGTTGCCCCACGAAGGGGCATCGCCATAGCTGCTGTTGAGGTCGTCCCGGTCGTACCACGCCGTGTCGTCCACCTGCACCACCACGACGTCGGCCGCCGTAACGGCGTCAAAGGCGTCAGCCAGATCGCTGTTGATCCCCGACAGATCGCTGCCCTCTTTGAGGACCACCACAACACCCAGAGCCGGGCACGCCATGGCAATGACCAACGTACCAATAAGCCAGTTCCGCATACTTCCTCTCCTTTTGCTTATGAAGCCATACACTGAAATCCGCAGGCTATTCCCGCCTGACGGACACGCAGACCCGGGCACGTAGACACGGGGCTTTTTGGCTGCGAGGTGCAATTTCTGTTCCGGACGGCGCGGAAAGTGCGAAGCCAGGACCCGACGGCTAACGCATGTCATTTGTATTAAAGCACTTATAGCAATCTGCCTTGGTACCCCACAGCCAGAAGGAACAGTGCAGCTCAGACCACTCGGCGGTGAATCCGGCAACAGATTGTACGTACAAAGCGGAGGGGATAGACATAACTGTCACGTACGACAAGACTTACACATACGAACCTTGGAGGACCGGGCGACGGCACGTCGGCGGCCATGTTTACGCTTCGCAACGCCGCACCGACCCGTCTGGCCGCAGAACCGAAGGCATGGACACGCGCACGGATTGCTGCCGCCTTCCGCTGATGCGCTCCATGAGCATCTGGAAGGCCTGTCGGCCGATCTGGAGCGGGTCGCTGATGAACGCGTCAAAGCCCTTGCCTTCCCCGATACTGGCCCGGGCCAGCAACGAGATATCCCGCGGGCAGAGGACGCCTTCGCCGGCAAGTGTGTCTCGCAGGACGCTGGCGGCCCCGAGCTGGAACACCACGCCGGCCGTCGGCCGAGGATGCAGCGACAGGACCCACCGGGCGGCCTCCCGCGCCTCCGACCCGTCGCTGCGGCAGTAGAAGACATTGTCGCCCGGCAAGCCCACCTCGCGCAGCGCCCGCCGGAGTCCGGCCTCCAGCAGGTCGGCGTCCGGTTCGTGCTGCCGGCGATGCTGAACGCCCAGAATATTGCCCAGATAAAACAGGTGGCGATGGCCCAGGCCCAGCAGGTGCTGCGCCGCCATGTATCCTTCGGTGAAGCAGTCGACGACCACCACGTCCGCTTCGGGAATCGTGGTGTAGTAGTCGGCACAGACCAGCGGATAACCGGCCCCGAGGTGCATACGGATCAGCCGCTCGTCAACGATGCCGACCGCAATCGCACCGACGATCTCCTGCCGGTCGAACGGCTGAAGACCGGCGGGAAAACTGGGCAGGATGGCACCGTGTATGATATCCAGCCGGATCCGGTACTCTGCCTCCTCCGCGGCCTGGGCGATTCCTTGATAGAGTTGGCCGTAGAACGACGACGGGCGCTCCACCCGGCTGTCCCAGCGGCTGACGACTCCGATGAGATGCCGGCTCAGCCGGCGTTGCTCACGGATGGCCGACGGAACGGTAACCGTCCCCCGTCCAGGGGTCCGCTCGATCAGGCCCTCGGCCCCCAGCAGACCCAGCGCCTGGCGAATGGTGGCGCGGGAGACGCCATGACGCGTTGCCAACTCCGGTTCTGCCGGCAACCGCAACGGACGATCCGAGTCGGTTTCCAGAATCGATGCGCGCAGCAGGTTCGCCACCTGCTGATACAGGCTCGATCTCGCATTGTGACTGGTTGTCATCCCTGCATACCCGCAGACCTCGCCGCCACCATAGGCGCACAACACGCTCTGGCCGGGGCGGTTGCAGTGTACCGCGCCGGGCATCAATGGGAAACGCCGCGGCCAGATGGCCGCGGCGTTGGAACTGCGTCTGCACCGTTTGCACCCGGCGCCGAGCCCTCACCCGGCCCGGCAGTACCTGCCGTGCAGGCACAACGCGATCTATTTCGGATACTTCACAGAGCAGCCGTACGGCTTGGTCTCCTCATACTCCGGCTTTTTGTTTTCGGTGAGCCTGGCAAGGACGCCGTCGACATAGTTCACCTGCGTCTGCTTGTCCTTCTTGCCGGAAGGATCGTTGTCGATCGCGCCCTCGTAGGCGATCCGGCCCTTCTGATCGATCACGAACATGTGCGGCGTGGTCTTCGCGTCGTAGGCCTTGCCGACCTTGCCGTCCTTGTCGACCAGGATCGGGTAGTCCAGGTCGTACTTCTCGATCCAGGCCTTGTTGTCGTCGACACTGGCATGGGAAGTGCTGTTGATCGCCAGCCAGACCACGTCCTTGTCGTCATACTTGTCGGCCAGCTGCTGCATCGTCTTGCTCTCGTAGTGCCGCTGGACGTACGGGCACTCCGGATTGATCCATTCCAGCACCACGACTTTGCCCGCGTAGTCGCTCAGGGACACCTTCTCGCCATCGGTGTTTTTCAGCGTGAAGCTCGGGGCCTTCTCGCCTTTCGCCGCGGCCGCATCCGTCTTCGCCTTGCCGTGCTGATGGCCGTGGTCGCCGTGATGGTCATGGACCGCCGGCTTGTCCGCCTGGCCGCCCCCACTGCCGTGCTGCTCGCCGTACGCCGCCGGGGCCGTCAAAAGCCCGAGTACCGCCAACCCCATGAACAATGTCTTGTAAGGCATCATGCATTTCCCCTTCATCATCTTCCGTTTGCACCGTGACAACACGGCGTTCACACCCATCTTCCGTTCGCTTGGATTCTATGGCTGCGAACCGGACGACGGCCGCGTGTCGGCCGCATCCGCCGCACGCAGGTGTATCGGAACCGAGATACCCCGACGGTTCCCCCGACTGTCGGTGTAGCCGACAACGCTCTGCAGGATGCCCGAGCCTGGCTCCTGCCCGGTGAGCACACGAGCGGCAAAGCGGATCCTCGTGCGTGTCCCCTCGGTCGTGACGCGGACGTCCTCGACCGCCACGGCCGGATCGGGCGCGGGAAACCAAAGCACATCGCCGGGCGGGGTTTTCCAGCGGACATCCACATGGAACGTGCCCGTTTTGTTGCCCTCGACGGGTCCGCCGGCGACTTCCACCGACGCCGGGCTCCGCGGACCGTCGGCCGGCACCGGCAACCGCTGGCGCCACCGGTCGAACAGGTCCTTGTGAGCGCCCTCCCCGCGGTCACCGACAGGCAGTTTCAGCGCAAGACTCGAGCGACCCGGTACGCAGATCTCCTTGCAGCTCAGCCACGATACCCGCACCTTGACCGGTACCGGCTGATCGGTCGCAAGATCGCCTGGCGGCGTCACCTCGACCAGCAGCATCACCTCGCCTTCATACCCGTACCCGACGATCTCGCCCGGCTGTTCGAACCGCACGGGAACCGGATACCGAACGGGACCGGCCGAAAAGCCCGGCGGCAGGTCCAGCTCCACCTGCGTCGCCACGCCGGCATCGCCCGGGTTTTTCCAGTAGACGTGCCAGCCGGGGGCGATCTCAAGTCGCACCCCCAGCAGCAGCGGCTGTCCCGGCTGGACGGCGGCCGTGTCCGCCAGGAGCTGCGCCCGCACGAGGGCATCGGCCTTGCCTTCTGTGCCGACCTGCTGGCCGGAGGCGGCCGCGGGCAGCGCGACGGCCAGCAGCACAATCAGGATCATGTTGCGTTTGCCGTTCATGACGACCCCTCCAAAGGAGTTGCTTTGATTCCCTTGCACGTCGGAGCACGTCGCTCGCCTGCTTCGGAGCCTCTATCGCCCCTGAGGCTCGGCCACTCGCGTCGCTGCGCTCGCTCGGGCGGACCGCCTGAAGGCGGGACTCC
>JAWLBS010000301.1:0-6291 GCA_041687575.1 Phycisphaerae bacterium
CTGCTGGGCATAATCGAACGGCGAGCCGAGGGCGAGCGTTTCGGCCTTGTCCACGCCGACCCGCTTCTGGATGTACGAGAAGTCCTGCTGCTTGCCGATCGCCATGGTCGCGCTGGTCAGCACGACCGACTCGGTCTGGCCGAACAGCAGGTCCCGCATCTGCGGGCCCACCTCCAGCGGGGCGCAGCGGATGCCCAGGCGGTCCGGCCGATCGGGCTCGATGTCGATCCAGTAGACGGCGTTCTCCATCCGCTGCTCGATCAGGTCGTCAACCTGGGCGGCGATCGCCTCGGCGCGGGCGGCATATGACTGGAGCTCCAGCTTGTCGTCGCCATCGGGCACCCGCTTGATCAGCTTGCGGATCGATCTGGCGAGTTCCAGCAGGGTCGGCGAGAGGGGGTTGTCGACGATCCGGGGGTGGCTGATCCGGCCGTTCGAACGGCCCTGCGTCGACCGCCACGACCGCAGCATGGTGAACAGCTGCTTTGCCTGGTGCCAGGTGTCCTGGACGAGGTCGATGGTTTCTTGTGCCTCCAGGCCCGCCAGCAAGCCCCGGCCGGTCCGGTCGTTGAACAGGCCGGTCAGCAGGTAGCGGACGCGGTTGTCGCTGGTGCTGTTGCCGAGATGGTCGGTGGCGACGTTTTCGAGGGTGTGGGCCTCGTCGAGGATCGCCAGGTCGTAGTCGGGCAGCAGTTCGCCGTGACTGGCCCGCAGGACCAGGTCGGTCATGAAGATCGCGTGGTTGGCGATCAGGATATTCGCCAGGAACATGCCACGGCGGGCCTTGTAGTAGAAGCAGTCGCCGTGGAAGGGGCACTTGGCGGCCGGGCAGTTGCCTGCTTCGGAGCAGACCGCCTGCCAGACCCCGCCGGCCGGGACCATCGGCAGGTCGCTCAGCGAGCCGTCCTGGGTCTGGCGGGCCCACTCGGCGACGCGTTTGAGGTCGTGCTGTTCCTGAAGGCTGCCGAAGAGGGTGTCTGCCCGGGCCATCGCGCGGCTGAGGCGGCGCAGGCACAGGTAGTTGGCCCGGCCCTTGACCAGGACCGCGTTGAACTCGAAGGGCAGCACCGAGCTCAGGAAGGGCACGTCTTTTTCGAGCAGCTGTTCCTGCAGGGCGATGGTGTGGGTGCTGATGACGACCCGTTTGCCCCGCGCCGCCTGCAGGATGGCCGGGACCAGGTAGGCGAAGGACTTGCCGACGCCCGTGCCGGCCTCGACGAGCAGGTGGTGTCCCTGGTCGAAGGCCTTCTGGACGGCGCCCGCCATGGTGAGCTGCTCGTCGCGGGCCTCGTAGCCGGACAGGCGCCGGGCGATCGGACCGTCGGGGCCGAGCAGGCAGGCGGCCTGGATGTTGGTCGATTTGTCCATCATGGCCGCTACACCTTATGCAGTTCGCTGAAAAACTCCAGTGCGAACCAGGCGGTCGCGGCGCCGAAGATCACGACGATCAGCGTGTAGGCGACGGTGATGAAGGTCGGTCCGCGGACCGGGCTGGCCCGCATCGTGGCGATGATGTGGGGGCGGGCCATCGTGAGCATCGCCAGCAGCAGGGCGGCGTGGGTGGCCCACATGCTGGTCGAGTGGATGTACGAGTAGATCCACTGGTTGCGGGTGACCTGGCTGAACTTGCCGCTGGCGCCGTGGCGGATGAAGTGGCCGCCGACGAAGTAGCTGACCTTGCGGGCTTCGGCGGCCGCGTCGGGGTCGCTCGGCTGGACCTCGACGTAGCCGTTTTTGGCGTCGCCCTGGAGCCATGCGTACATGATGCCGTAGGCGAGGTAGTTGGCCAGGCCGGCAAAGAGGATCCAGATGCAGATGAAATTGCGGGTCCGTCTTATCACGATACGCTCGGTTCGGGTGTTTCGGTTACAGCCGCCCTTTGCGGCGCCGGGGATCAGTTTAGCGGATCAGGGCGGACAGGAAAGGGGCGACTCAGGCAGACTCTTCCTCTTCTTTCTTGTCGTCGGGGCGTTTGGGGGTGATGGCTTCGGCGGCGACGCCGAGGTCGGTCCGCTGGTGATCGGAGACGAAGCGGAAGCGGATGATGTCGCCGCAGGCGAAGTCGTCGTCGATTCGCAGCAGGATCACCGGGTCGTCTTTGTCGAGGCCGACGTTGCTGGTCAGGTCCATATGGGCGTCGGCCAGGGTGATGCTGGCAGCCGACTCGCAGGGCAACACGGCGCTGTCCTGCGTGCCGGGGGACATGGTCTTTTTGATGGTTTTGCCAAGGATGATCATGTCGTCCCTGCCGATTTCGGGGTTGTCGTGGTAGGCGATGGCGAGTTTGAGTGTGGCGGTGGTGTCATTTTCGATCCGCAGGACGACGCTGTCGCCGAACAGGTCGTCCGACAGCAGCGCCACGTCGAGGTTGGTGCAGCCGTATGGACCCAGAGCAATCGCGGCAAGCACCACAGCGGGAATCAGGAACCAGCGGGTACGACTCATACTGCAGACCTCCAGGCATCTGCTTTGTACGGTACTGCCCGTAGCCGGCACGTCAAGCCGGACGCCGCCCTCTGGAAACGCCCGGCCTGCCACGGGGCTGCTGCCGGGGGTCTGCCCCCTGGCAGCACGCCCGCACCCGAATCCCCGCATCCGATTCCCGTAGGGGCACCAAGATCTGAGGTATCCAACGGGGTCTGACCCCCTGGGGCAAACGCTGCGATGGGCGCCACGGTCCTGCTTCAACGAGCCGCGACCGTGAGGGAGCGGTAGACCTGCGCCAACGAGCCGCGACCGTAAGGGCCGTAAGGGAGCGGTAAACCCCGCCGTGCCGCTTCCCGCCCCACGGGGTCAGACCCCATATGCGTGCACAGGCATCCAGGCCGCCACGAGATCACGGCATCGATTCTGCCAGGAAACGTGCGACTCGGGGTCAGACCCCTGGAAAACGCCAGCGCCTGACGGGGGTCTGACCCTTGGCAGCACGCCCGCACCCGAATCCCCGCATCCGTTACACGTGGCCGCACCAGTGCCTGAAAGATCCACCGGGGTCTGACCCCCTGGGGCAAACGCTGCGATGGGCGCCACGGTCCTGCTTCAACGAGCCGCGACCGTGAGGGAGCGGTAAACGCCGCAGGACGGCAGATCTCTCGCCTCCCGCGGGGTCAACCCGGTGACGTGCAAGGGCATCCAGATCGCCATGAGATCGCGGCGTTGGTTTCGCTGGAGGCGTACGCCACGGGGTCGGACCCCCGGAAGGCGCTCCGGCCATGGTCGCCAGGTTCATACCTGCGACGTTTCGACTTGTTAACAAGCGCGAAGTTTGTCGGTGCCGCTTGACATGGGTCCTCGATTGGTCCAGAAAAAGGAAAGTCGCGGTAGTGCGGCATTTATGGCTTTCAGTGCAGCTGCGACCGGAGTACGCATGCAGATTGTTGATGTACAACGACGGATCGCGGGGGGCGGTACGTTCGCAAGGGCCCGGATGTTGCTGGTCATCGCTCTGGTGTTGCCCATGGGGGGCGCCGTTGCGGAGGCCGGCCCAGCCGAGATATCCAGTCGGCAGGTGTCGCTGCAGGGACTGGCCGTGCCGATCTGCAGGGAGATCCGCGACCAGGTCGTCTACAGTGCTGTGTTCGACATGAGCTATCGGCAAGAGCGTTCGGCCGAGCCGGAGCAGCCGGCGCCGGCGTCGCAGAAGGCGCTCGGGATCGGCCGTCGCGACCACCTGGTTCGCGAGGACGTCGATGGGGTGCGGCGTGAACTGTGGGTGGAGCTGGCGCCCGTCGGGCAGGACCAGTACCAGGTCGAGTTGACGGGGCGGGTGCTTCGTGACGGGCAGGCCCTGCCCAACGCTGACGTCAACGTGCTGGCCAAATGGGCGGTCGAGGCGGTCCAGCGGCGCCGCGAGGCAGCCGGGCCGCTGAACCTTCGCGCCCTGAGTCACCAGACGTTCCGGCTGAGCCACACGGACACGGCCAGCGCGATCGCGGTGCTCAAGATGCTCGGCTACCAGACCGAGCCGCCGGTCGAGCCGGTGGAGCTGGACCAGTTGCCGGCCGTGGCGCCGATGCCGTACACTCAGGCCTCCAGCGTGCTCGACCAGAAGCAGCTCAACGATCTGACCCGCTCGGATCCGTCCGAGCGGCTCTTGATCCTGTATCACGACAGCCAGTACGCCGAATTGACGGCATTGCTGGACCTGCTGGAAAACACGGTCGATGTGCCGGCCGAGCAGGTGCTGATCGAGGGGATGGTCGTCGAGCTCAATGACGACGATTTCCGGGACATCGGCACACAGTGGGAGTATTTCGGATCGCGGCGGTGGTCGCTCGCGGCGACGCGGGAGGGGGATTTCTCGCCGTTTCTGATCTCGTTCGATCCGGAGTTCGTGCCGCCGGTGGAGCTGTCGGAGAACGTGCGGGCGAGGCTGCGGGCGGTGGTGCAGGACGGGCGGGCGGAGGTGCTGTCGAGTCCGTCGGTGCTGGTGCTGAACAACCGCAACGCGAAGATCCAGGTGATCCGGCAGATCCCGATCATCTCGACGCTGATCACGGATCGGACGACGAACCTGGACGTTCGGTTCGAGGACGTGGGGATCATCCTGAACATCCGCCCGCGAATCTCGCGAGATGACCAGAGCGTTTCGATGCAGATCCTGGTCGAGGTGAGCGAGGCCCCTGAGGATGAATTCGTCATCATCGACAAGCAGACCATCGCGCCGACGATCAACCGGCGGGTGGTCGAGACGGTGGCGCGGGTCCACGACAACACGCCGTTCATCATCGGCGGGCTCGTCCGCAACGACCAGGCGGAGCTCACCGACGGCGTTCCGGTGCTTTCGAAGATCCCGATTGTTGGCGACCTTTTCTTCCAGCGCAAGACGAGCCGCCGTCGCAAGCGCGAGGTGATCATCGTCTTGACGCCCCGGGTGATCAAGAGTGTCGGCGGGCATCGCACGGTGATGCCCAAGGACAGCGAACGGTTCGATTTCCTGGACAACCAGCTGTTCCGCAACTCGTACCGGATCAAGACCGAGGACATCTTCGACATGGGATTCCTGGTCAACAACCCGACGCTGCGTCGCACCTTCGCCGACGTGCGGGCGTTCGTGGCGGAAAACCCGGACTTCGCGGACCGGCCGCCGTTTGCCGAGATGGCCGCCGGCGTGGTCCCGGGCGAGCGGGCGGTCGCGATCCGCATGCTCTACGAGATCTCGCGCAAGGTCGGGCTGACTGACCAGATCGACGTGAAGAACCTGATCTTCTTCGAGGCCGATGAAGACAGGCCGGCCGGTTTCAGCGTGGCCTTTCTCGATGGGCTGCTGCGAAAGGCGGGCGGCGGATCGATGCAGAGGTATTTCGACCGGCAGTACCCTAAGCGGGTGCCGTTCTTCCACTACCGGATGAGCCGGGAGGAGATGGGGTTTGCGGGTGTCCTGGGCGAGCCGGCGGCGGAGGTTGTCTGGAGGGAGGTCGAGAGCCGTAGTGAGGTCGAGCAGATCCTCCTGGACGCGCACAAGCTGACGCCGGACTTCCGGTACCACCAGCTCGTGTTCGTGATCGACACGCCGGCGGATCTGGTGCGGCTCAAGGCGGCGCTGGGCGTGCAGGAGCTGGCGCGGGTGAACGACCTGGAGCGTACCTTGGGGCTCAAGAGCCTCTGGGCGGGGCGGAAAATCCTGCTGCCGGATCTGCAGGCCCGCGGGGGGCGGATCCTGCTGATCGACCCGCAGGTCGCCGAGTACTTCTTCAAGAGCAACTACTATTACCATGTGCTCAAGACGAAGCTCGAGCGGGCCTATGATGTAGTCAAGGGGGTCCTGGAGGCGGAGGCCGGGCCATGAGGGTCGCGGGTGCATGGGTGGCGCTGATGCTGGCGGCGACGGCGTGCGGGGGTTGCGCGTCGACATCGTGGCTGGCCGAGGCGTCCGGAAGCGGGGCGCCGCGCCGCGGCGAACCTGCCGCGCCGTCGGAGGTGCGGATCGGGATGTCCCCCAAACAGGTCGAAGAAGTTCTGGGACGCCCGGATATGATCGATGGAGAATCGGCCGAAGCGCCGATACAAATAGAAGTGTGGTATTACGAGGATGCCGTGGTCGTGTTCCGTGGCGGCCGCGTGGAGTTTGTTCGGCGGCTGCGAGCATTGCCTGCCTGAAGACGATGTCGCAAATCCCCATCCGTCCGATCGTGCGGTATCGCCTGAGGGCTCGGGGGAGTCGTGAAGAGGCAGCAGTCACAGAATCAGCACACCCTGATCGACCTGATCAGGCCGTACCGCTATCGCCTTATAGCGGTGGTGGGATGTCTGATTGCGCTGTCGGTGTTGAACCTGGTCATGCCGATGATC
>JAWLBS010000302.1:0-6284 GCA_041687575.1 Phycisphaerae bacterium
CGCCGTCGGCCAGGTAGAGCGACCCGCCGGTGATGCCGGTGATGTAGAAGTGCGTCACCTCGGCGCCGTCAACGGCGTTGCGGCTGAGGACCAGCCCGTCCTGCGTGAGCGTGCCGATCGTTGCAGCCGTCGGCAGCGTGCAGCCGGGCTGCTGGGCGACCGGCGTGACGGCGATGGTCGCCGTCGAGACGAAGTCGTACGTGCCGCCGTGGGCGCCGGTCCAGACGAAGGCGTCGTTGCCGTGGTAGTTGCTGGCCGGGGTGTAGACCACATCCGCCAGGTCGGCGACAAGCACCTCGGCGTTGAGCACAGCCGGGCCGCCGCCGATCGTGAGCGTGCCGTGCGCGGGCAGTTGGGTGATTTTGACGGCCTCCAGGGCGGTGCTGGTCGCGTCCTGGTAGGCGGTCGCGAAATCCGCGCTCGCAATGGCCAGGGCCTGGTTCTCCGCGGTCGTGTACGCCGCCGAGGCCGCGAAGAACGACTGGATGAACGTCGGCAGGCCCGCCTGGCACGTGCCGGCGATCGCGACAGTTGCGTGTTGGTAGTCGCAGGCCGGCGCCGCGGCGCCGGGGTCGTTGATCACGCCGAGCGTGGCGGTGCCGAACAAACCCACGTAGATCCTGCCGTCCGGCCCGAGCTGCAGGGCCGCCGCGTTGCTGCTGCCCGCCAGCGCGACCTTCGAGGCAGCGATGTCGCCTGCCGTCAGGTCATACTGGTAGATGCTGCCCTGAAACGGGGCGACGTACAGCCGCGTGCCGTCCTGGCTGAACTCCAGACCGTAGGCGCCGCTGAGCGCGCCAAGGTTTATGCCGTTGGAGACCACGCCGGTGGCATTGTCGAAATCGTACACGTCGACCGTGCCCGCCAGGTAGTACGCCATAGCCAGCCGGTCGCCCGAGGACGTCGCCTTGAGGTAGCCGATCTCGGCGCTGTTAATCGTCGTGCCGGCGTTGCTGATGACCGGCGCGCCGCTGACGCCGGCGCCAGTGACCAGGAAGGCGTGGTAGGTGTTGCTCGTACTGGCGCGCCCGACGACCCAGATGTCGTGGCCGTTGGCGTGGGCCACCGCTGTGATCTCCTCGCTGGTCGTGTCGGTCAGGCGGATGTTCTTCTGCCCAGCCACCACGTCGCCGTTACCGCCATCCAGGGCCATGTCCACGACTGAGTAGCACAGGCCGTTGGCCGCACCGCCCGTGGCGGGCACGGTGAAAACGTAGTAGATGCCCCCGCCGCCCGGGCTGGGCGTGACGACCGCCGACTGCGTCGCCGAGGGGTCGCCCATCAGGCTGTCGCCGTTGGGCATGATCGCGTGGTTGCGGTTCCAGATACGGATGCCATCAGTGTAGAACAGCAGGTTCCCGTCGGTGTCGGAGATGGTGGCGCAGCCTTCGAGCTGGTTGATCTGCCCGCCCGCCAGCGGCTGCGGCGAGCCGCTCACGAACGTCACGCCGCCGTTGGCCCCGAAGTACCAGTTGTCGCCGCTCATGTTGCGGGCGCGGGCGGGGGCAAGGGTCGAGGCGACGAGAAGGCCCGCCAGAAGGAGGGAACGAATGAAATGAATACGCGTCGATCCTGTCATGTTCTTGCTCCACGCATACTTTGCAGCGGCGCCGATGGGCGGCGCTGTCTGCGCATGTGCGCGTCGGCTCTGTGACGACATCCGGCGCGCCAGCGGTCCGCGCCTGCCCACAGGCGTATCGGCAATGCAACTCGGGCGGTTCAGCAGGCGGGATGAGCAGACAGGAAATATCGCAGTCGCCTGTGGCATGAGGTCGCAATATGCGGCGCCCGGCACGCAGAGCAAGGGACGCGCCGGCCGCCGCATGAGCTCATCCGCCGACGCCACCGCAGACTCTCCCGACTTCGGGGACAAAGCGCATCCGGCGCGCTTCGCTGCCGGGGCGGTGAATGGCCGCAGGTCGCGACTGATCGGCCGCCGAGCCGGTGCCATCGGGGCTACTGCAACGTTATGGGTCCTACGGCTTTGTGCCCGGTCCGCCGATCATGTCCAGTGTGGTTCCTCGTCTGATCATACCTGAAATGGGACACCCGCCCCGGCTAATGCCTTGCAAGCCGCCTCACAGGCCACGTGCGACCTCCTACAATCAGAACGTATCAGTTCTTACAGTTTTCTGCGGATGCGAGCTGTGGCGTTGTTGATGTCGCCCGGCCGCGCCGCGCAGGGGAAACCGGATCACATCCCGGTCTGTCAGGAGGTAAAGATCTCATGCGTACTATCGCGTTCCACTTGCCCGTCAGCCTCGCCGCCGTCTTGGCCCTGCTTCTGGGAGGCTGCCCGCCCAACGACAACCAGCCGCCGCCGCAAAATGTGCCGCCGACTGCCAACGCCGGTCCGAACCAGACCGTCAACCCGGGCGACACGGTCACACTCATCGGTACAGGCGCCGATGCTGACAACGACAGCCTCACGTTCAGCTGGACGCAGACGGCCGGCACGAGCGTCACGCTGAACAACGCCAACACCGCCACCGCGACATTCACGGCACCGAACGTCACCGAGACGTTGACATTCCAGCTGACCGTCAGCGACGGCACCGCAACGGCCACCGACACCGTGGACGTCGGCGTGAACACGACGGTAACGCAGACGCCCGTTCTGCTGATCGCCAGCTTCAACGGTGACAACGTCGTCGGCTATGACATCTCCGACCCGAACGCGATCAACGGCAACATCGCGCCCAGCGCCAATCTGGGCGGGGCGCAGACCCTGATCGACCGGCCCAGCGACATCGTCCTGGACAAGGACGGCGAGCTGCTCGTGCTGAACTTCGGGGCCCGGTCGGTGACGACGTATGCGGATGCGGCCGACCTGTCCGGCATCAACGGCAACGTCGCGCCGCTGCGCAATGTGCAGGGCGCCGCCACACTTCTGACGAACCCGTCGAGCCTGGCGTTTCGCGAGAGTTCGGACCTGCTGTTCGTTTCGGAGAACGTCAACGACGTCATCCTGGTCTTCGCCAGCGCCTCGACGTCCGGGTTCAACGGGAACCTGCCGCCGGTCCGTACGATCGCCAGCGCCGACATCGAAGCGCCGGTCGGCATCAACTTCGGGTCCGGCGACACGCTGTACGTCGCCAACCAGACCGCGGTGCCGTCGGTGTCGGTGTTCGAAAACGCCGGCACGCTCAACGGCAACGTGGCTGCCACCCGCGTGATCACCAGCGGGGCGTTCAACCTGCTGTTCGACGTGTTCGTCGACGGCAATGACCGGATGTTCGTGCTGGACACCGGCAACGGCCAGGTCCACGTGTTCAACAACGCCTCGACGCTCAACGGCCCGGTCGCGCCGGACGTGACGCTGACGATCCCGGTGGCGGTGCAGTTGACGGCGGTCTCGGTTGACTCGGGGGGTGTTGGCTATGTGGTCGATTTCAGCGCCAACGCCGTCTACAGCTATGACAACATCGCTAACCGCAACGGCGTCGTCGCCCCGGACCGGACGCTTACGGGGGCCAACACGCAGTTGGTCGGGCCGATCCGCGTGTTCCTGAACGAGTAGATCGCGGTTCCAGTGCAATGTAAACCGACCCCGCGCCGCGACGGCAGACCACCGCGGCGCGGGGGCATCCCTCGCTTACCGGTGCCCGTTGCGGACACGATGCTCATTCGCAGAATTCCATGGCCACAAACAGCGTGGCCATGGCACCCGGCTCCCGATGGCGGCGCGGCGTCTACGCGCCGGCCAGGATCTTGCGAATCACAGGCGTCATGCTGCGGGCCATGTTCCAGAATCCCAGATCGTTGGGATGCACGCTGTCGACGGTGCACTCCTGCCAGTCGTCGCCGAGCAGGTCGCCGCCGTCGAGGAATTGGACGTTGGCGTCGCCCCCGTCGCGAAGGGCTGTGACCGTGTCGCGGAAGAAATCGCGGCGGGCAACGCGCTCCCGCTCGCCTTCGGGGTGCCAGGCATGCGTGGCGACCGGGATCCGCGAGATGACGAGCATCGGCGTCGCCGGGTGCGCGTCGCGCAGGATGTCGATGAACGTCGGCAACGTTCTCTGCACGTGCTCCAGGCTCGGGCAGTTCGCATCGTAGTCCAGCACGAACAGGCCCGGCTCGGCGATCGTCGAAATCGTCCGCGCGACCTGCGGCTCGCCTTTGCCGTTGCCGGAAAAGCCCAGGTTGACGAATGGCCGGTTGATCCGCCGGCTCAGAATATTGGTATAGCACATGCCCGGCCGCGACGCGCAGCCGCCCTGGGTGATCGACGTGCCGTAGACGACCACCGGTCTGTCGCTGTCGTAGGCGGGCGGCGGCAGCACCTTCGCGCCGCGGTCAAGCCCGATCTCGACCGATTCGACCCCCTGGTACAGCGGAAAGTTGAGCGTGACGGTGTACGTCGGCCCGGCCGGCACGTCGCAGATCAGGAACTCGTAGCCCGCCTGCTTGTGGTCCCACTTGGTGGTGAAGTAGTAGCGCTGCGCGCCCGGCTCGCCGAGGTAACAGTCGAAGCCGCACTGACCGGTCGCGGGCATGTGCGCCATGCTGGCCGGCCCCGCCAGCTGCACACGAAGCCCCACCTTCGTCGAATCGGTCCGGAAACGGATCTGCCCGCCTGCCGTGGCGTTGGCGAGTTGGTCGACCGCCGGCGGCAGCGGCTGGGGCGGCGTGACCGGCATGCGGCGGTAGATGCGGTCGGTGTCGAACCAGGCGAAGCCCGCCAGGTGGAAGGGCGGGTCCTTGGGGCAGTGCCAGTCGAGGTCTGCCAGCTGCGGCGCGGGGGCGGCCTGGAAGTTTTTGTCGAGTTTTTCGGCGGCAACGTTGCGCGGATTATTGGTCATGATCTTTTCCTTGTGCGGACGACTGCGTTTTGCATCGGCCGGCGATTGTAACCGGACCGGCGCGCACTGCCCAGAAAGTGGCGGTGCCCGGTCGTGGGCGCATCCCAAGGTCAGTCCAGCCGGTGGCGTCGTCTGGCGGGGGGGCGCATCCCGCGATCAATGGCAGCGCGGGCGCCTGACGGGGGTCTGACCCCGTGTAGTACGTCCGCATTCTGGCCCCCGATCTAATTCCCATGGGGCACCAATACCTGAACGATGTAACGGGGTCTGACCCCCCGGGCAAACGCTGCGAAGGGCTTCACGGTCCTGCTTCAACGAGCCGCGACCGTGAGGGAGCGGTAAACCCCACCGTGCCGCTCGAACCCCACGGGGTCAGATCCCTGGAAAACATACCCGCTGCTTCACTGCCACCAGCCAAAGGATGCCTCCGGGGGGGGGGCCACAGTGAGCGTCAGGGTTTGTGTGCTGGATGCTTCTGTCAGCGCCTGCTATTGTAACAGGCGCAATCGTGCCGCCCGCGAGGCAGGTGTCGGGGCGACGGGTCGACAGGCAGGCAAAGACATGCACAGGTGTATGTGATGACTAGTGAACCGAATGATAAGTCCTCTGCTGCACGCAAGCTGCTGTGGACGGCCGTGGTGATCGTTGCCGCCGTGGTGCTCGTGCTGGTGCCGGTGATGCTGTGGCTGGCCTGGGCGAGCCGCAACACGCAGTTCGTGCTCGAGTCGCAGTCGTTGTCGATCCGCGGGTCGATGTACGGCCGGGCGATCTCCTGGGAGCACCTGCAGATCGATCGGGCGGTGCTGGTCGACCTGGAGACCAGCGAGGCCCTCACCCCGACCGTCCGGACCAACGGCGCTCACGTGCCCGGCTACAGCGAGGGGTGGTTCCGGCTGGCCGACGGGCAGACCGCGCTGCTGTTCGTGACCGAGACGGACCGCGTGGTCTACGTGCCGACGACACAGGGGTACTCGCTGCTGATCAGCCCGGTCCGGCCGGCGATCTTTCTGGAGTCGCTGCGGGTGGGCGCTGCCGCACCGCAGACGTTTGCGATCATCCCCAGCCGCAGCGCGCCGGGGATCTTCATCCTGATCGGTGTGGCGGTGCTCGTGCTGGGGGGTGGGCCGGTGGTGGCGCTGTTGTGGCAGGCCGGCCAGCAGCGGCGCCTGGTGCCCGAGCCGGTCGGTCCCGGCGTGATCTACGCCGACCGGCTGGTCGAGATCAGCGACACGGGCATCCGCTTCCACGTCTACTACTTCCCGTCGGGGGCCAAGGACGTGCCCTTCGAGAAGGTCGCCTCGATCACGCCGTTTCCGTTGACGTGGAAAACGGGCAAGTGGCGGATCTGGGGCTCAGGCGACCTGCGGACCTGGTGGCCGGCCGACTGGGGCCGTCCGGACCGGGACGTGGCGTATCTGCTGGTGCGGCGCAACACCTGGAGCCGGATCGCCTTTACGGTGGAGGAGCCGGCGAAGGTGGAGG
>JAWLBS010000303.1:0-4380 GCA_041687575.1 Phycisphaerae bacterium
GCACGCGTGGTTCGCGGATTCGATCGATCCTTGCGCGGCCCTGCTCATCGATACGGCCGCAAGGGCAACGGTGCTGCTGATCCTGGCGATCGCCACGGGGCGACTGCTCGGGCGCGCGTCGGCCGCGGCGCGGCACATGGTCTGGTCGCTGACGATGGTGAGCCTGCTGCTGTTGCCGGTGCTCAGTGTCATCGTTCCAGCCTGGCGGGTGCTGCCCGGATGGATGGGGCCGCAGGCTGTTGCCGAAGTTACGCGAGCCGGGGCAAGCTCCGTCTCGGCCGCACCTACAGTCCCGCCCGCCGCGAATGATGCGTTCCCTGCCCCGAAAGTCGCCTCCTCTGGCGCCGTATCTGCGCCCGAGATGAAACTGGCCCCATCCGTGCCCATGATGCCCGAAACACGCGGGTCCGCCGGTTCGGCATCTACCCTGATCGTGATCGCCTGGTCGGCCGGGGCGATGGCCGTGGTCCTTCGAACATTGCTTGGCATGCTCAGCCTTTGGCTGCTTAAGGTGCGTGCCCGCCCCGCAAATCGCGAGGCGTGGCAGGGGCTGCTCGCCGACTGCGGGCAGACGCTGGGGCTGCGCCGAAACGTCACGCTCCTGGAGAGCCCGCACCGCACGATGCCGATGATCTGGGGCATCCTGCGGCCGAAGCTGATCCTGCCGGCCGGCTCGCTCACCTGGCCCGTGCAGCGCCGGCGGGTGGTGCTTCTGCACGAACTGGCCCACGTCAAACGCCGGGACTGCCTGTGGCAGATGGTCGCGCAGGCGGCACTCGCGCTGTTCTGGTTCCACCCGCTGCTGTGGCTTGTCCGGCGATGGGCCCGCACCGACCGCGAACAAGCGTGCGACGACCTGGTGCTGGCAGCCGGGTCGCGGGCATCGGACTACGCGCGGCACATCCTGGAGATCGCCTCCGGGCTGCAGACGCATCGGTTGGGCAGCGCGGCGGCGATCGCGATGGCCCGGCCGTCGCGGCTGGAAGAGCGGCTGCGGGCGATCCTCGACACCCGCCGCAGCAGGCGGGCCCTGACGCGAGGGGCGGTCGCTTGCGCCGTCGTGCTGCTGGCGGGGGTGGTCGTGCCGGTGGCGATGCTGCGGGCGGGCGAGGCGACACCCCCCGCCCAGCCGACACCGGCCGCCATCGAACAGCCTCCTGCCGGCAGCATCGAATCCGTGCCCCATCTGGAATTCCTCGCCTGGTCCGCCAATCGGTGGGGGAAGAACTCGGTCCTGCAGGCATGGCGCCCGGGCGGCGCAGTCCTGTCCGAGCATCCGGGTCTGGACAAGATCCGAAAACAGCGGGCAAACGGCGGAACCACAAGCGAAAGGCCGAACGGGCTGGAGCCGGAGACGGCCCATATATTGCACCTGTGGTTCGATATTCCGCGGATGGACGACCACGCAGCCGGCTTCCTGTGGATCCTGGACGAACAGGGCAACCCGATCGATCTGCGGTCCAAGGGGGTCGTCTCGGAGGTCCAGCGGCTGGGCGCCGGCGAAAGCGGACGCATCAGCTTTCGGATCGGGGCGGCACAGGAGTGGGCACTGCCCGCGATCGCCGACGTGGTGGTGACCTGGTCGTCGGGGCCGTGGTCCGAGGTGCGGAGTTTCCCACCCGACGCGCGGAATGTGCCCATCGACTCGTACGTCCGCCATGCCGATCCCGCCCCCGGCCGGCAGGGCAAGGCAACGGTCGCCTTGCAGCACGATCCGGCGGTACCCGCCCGGCTGCAATACCGCGTGACCGCCACCACGCAGCAGGGACAGCAGCTCCAGCCCTCCGGCACCTCGCGCAACAACTCCAGCTTCGACTACCAGGACGCCACCGTCGTGACGTTCGACGTGCCCTTGGCCGAGGTGGAGTCATTCCGCGTCGAAACCCGCCCGATCCGCGCGGTCAGGTACAAGAACGTCTCGCTCGTGCCGGGCAAGCGGTCGGACGTGCGCATGGTCGAGGCCGAGCCGCCGGCGGCGACCTCCCCCGGGCCGAACGATCCCCCGCGGCTGCGCTACCTGGCATGGCAGAAGACGGACCGATCGGGCCTGGACGCCCCGCAGGCGTGGCTGCCCAACGGCTGGAAGGCCGACCAACGGGATGCGGACATGCTCAGGGAGGTCCCCGGGACGGGCGTGGGAGGCTTTCCCGACGACGTGCGTTTTCTCCAGATGTGGTTTTCCCATCCGGACATCGACGAGACGACATACCGGCAGGTGCGGCTGCGCGAACATGCGGAGGCTTCACTCGGCCCCGTAATCGCCCGGGACGTGGCGTTCGGCTCGTTCGCCTCCGTTCTCAGGCCGGTCGGTACAGTCAGCGGCAGGTCCGGCTGGTGCCTGTACGCGCTGAGCCCCGGCCGGACCGGCGAGGTCCCGGACGTGGTGGACGTCGAGTTGGCATTCGCCATGGGCCCGTGGCAAGAGGCCTCGGACCCGATACCGCCCGGATTCAACGGCCTCAAGAGCCTCTGCTCGCAGGCCATGCTTGCCGCCATCGGCCAGGACGAGCAAGGCCGCGCCTTCGTGGCCGTGACCCGCAACGAGGAGGGTTTGCCCGGCGTGCAGTTCGCGTTCGAGGCCGCGCTGACCGGCGGGCGGAAAGTGATCTGCGGCACCCCCGGCCGGTTCTCGTACGACAGGATGACCGTCGAGCGATTTGTCTTCGACGTGCCGCTGGCCGAGGTCAGGTCCTTCCGCCACCTGACTCGTCCGGTCCGCAAGGTCATCTACAAGAACGTATCGCTCGTGCCGGGGCGGATGACGGACGTGAAGGTCTACGATTTCCGGCGCATGCGGACCGACGCGGCCGATGGCGTTGCCGCTCCGCAAACGAACGGGGCGGTCGCGGAATGAGGGCCGCGGCCCCGCCTCGGACGCGGGGCCGCGAGACACGAAATCTGGGCGGCGGCGGCCGGATCACGTCCCGGCCGAACCTGTGGCAGCGCCCTCGTCAGGCCCACTCGCCTGCGAGCAGCGGCTCCTTGGTCTGCTTCTTGCGTTCGACCTTGAGTTCCTTGAAGACCTTGGCTGAGGCGGCGCTCTCGTCACGGGTGTTCAGCTCGATGCCGAGTTCCTTGCGGGCATCCTTCTTGGCGCCGATGAACAGGACCTCGCAGCCCTCGTAGTTCAGGAAGTCGGGCGGGTCCATGTCGTAGAACCGCCGGCCCTCGAACTTGCCCTGGAGCCGCTTGGGGAATTCCGCCCTCTGGTCCTTGCGCAGACCGCGTGCCCGCGAGGTGCCCTTTTCGGGGTTCTTGACGCTGACGATGTAGCTGCCCTGGTCTTTGAGGTTCAGCGCCTTTTGCACCTTGCCCTGGCCCTTGGGCAATTCCAGCGCGTAGGCCAGGTGGGTGTGATCGCCGTGGCGGACGATCCGGTAGACGCCCTCGCCAGCCGGGCGGGCCTGCGGGCGGAGGCGCTTGCCGCGTGTCTTCGTGCCGTACTCCTCGGCCTGCAGGTCGCGCTTGATCTTGCCCGGGCTGCTGGTCACGTCGTCGACGAAGGCCCAGTTCTTCTGGCCGCCGTCGCGAATCGCGGGCATCTTCTTGGCGCCGACGACGAGCATGCGGTACTTCTTCTTGTCCTGCGGGCGGAGCACCATGTAGAGGCGCTCGACGTCGTTCATGCCGTGCGCGGCCGCCTTTCCGGTCTCTTTCGCGGAGGCCTTTGTGACCTTGGGCCTGTAGAAGAAGTAGATCTTGCCGCGTTCGAGGATATCCGACTTGCCTTCGCTCCTGCTACTCTTGCTGCTGCTCTTGCTGCCGTTCTTGCCCCTGCTTTTCGATCTGCCTGTGTCGCGTACCATACCGTGTGCCCCTTTCGACCATCAGAGCCACTTGTTACCCTGTTCTCGAATACTGGTTCCGGCCGTTGCCGGTGAATCCCTTTCCTTAAGGATATAGCGCGTGATTGTCGGTTTTCTATGAAGACTTGCCCGGGAGGGAAGAATCGCAACGAGTACAGTTTTCAGGAGCCCTGAAAGGGCGAGAGACTATCCAGCCCGGGGCAAGCCGGCTGCGTTGTGAATCCTGCGTAGCCACTGTTGGCGAAGCAGGATTGCAGCCGGCGCTGCCCCGGGTAAGCGGGCAGTCACAGAGGGTTCCTCTTTTCGTCTTTCAAGCCCCCAACGGGGCGAGATAACCGCCCATCACCGCCTATCTCGCCCCCTTGGGGCTCAACGGCGAGAAAGAAAAATACAACATTGGGCTCAATAATCATCTGCGCAGGCTCACGCCGGCGAGGGGAAGACCTCGACGGGCAGATCCGTCCGGCGGGCGATGCGATCGGCGATCTCGTGGAGTCGCGGCTCGGGCACCGGGGCGACATCCTGCTCGGCCGGCGGCCGCGCGAGCGTGTAGACCTGTACCGACTGCAGCGAC
>JAWLBS010000303.1:4480-6238 GCA_041687575.1 Phycisphaerae bacterium
CGATCGGCGATCTCGTGGAGTCGCGGCTCGGGCACCGGGGCGACATCCTGCTCGGCCGGCGGCCGCGCGAGCGTGTAGACCTGTACCGACTGCAGCGACCCGCCCGCCTCCAGCACCTGCATGAGCCGTTCAGCGAACGCGTCGACCTCCGCCACCTCAGGATCCCTCCCGCCGATCCGCAGCCACATCGACTGGATCAGCACGCGGTAGCGCCTCGCCGCCAAGGCGATGTTGTCGACGATGCGGTCGAGCGGGACGGCCGCGCGGTTGACCCGGCGGAAGTACTCCTCGGTGCCGGCGTCGAGCTTGGCCCAGATCACGCCGTTGTGCGCATCGAGCAGATCGAGCGCCTGCTGCACGACGGGCCGGTCGAGGAATCCGCCGTTGGTGAGCACCACGATCTTGAAGTCGCCAGCCAGACGGTGGGCCTGGCGCAGCTCGACAGCGATGCGGGCGGCGCCGGGAAACGCCTTCGAGGCAGTCGGCTCGCCGTCGCCGCTGAAGGCGATGTCGCTAGCGCGGCGCATCGCGGGCGGCGCGTCGGCGAAGGGGGGTATTTCAAACAGCTGGCCCGACTCGATCCGGCTGAGCATGTCGTCGAGCTCGCGCCGGAGCACGTCCAGATCCACCTTGCGGGTGCGGGGCGGCGACGAGCGATCCACCTGGCAGTAGATGCAGCGGAAGTTGCAGGCCTGGTCGGGGTTGAGGTTGACCCCGACGCTGATGCCGCGGGCCCGCCGGCTGAGCACGGGGTAGACGTAGAGGTTGTCCTGCCACGTGCGCGGGTGGCTGCGCAGGGCCTGCTGCCAACCGGCCGCGGCGGCAGGGGGCGTATGGTCCGGCCGGGGGGCCACGTCGCGGGAGGGCGGGTTGTCGTGTTTGTTGTCGGGCATCTCGTTTCCTTTGCCAGTTGCGGTTGCAGCGACGAGGTATTGTAGTGGGGCAGGCGGGGTTTGCGAAAGCGGTGTCTGTCGGTACCGCAGTTCAAAGCGCTGGCGTTGCTTGTGGACGTTGCATGCCTTTGCAGCCCGTGCCAAAGGCAAAGCGGCGTCTGCGGCGCCGCACTCCAAAGTCGCGCGGCGGCGTTCGGCCGGGATTCGGAGCCCGCACGGCAGTCCGGCTTCGAGTGAAAGCGGCGTCACGGCCGCCCTTCGGGTCCGAGCCTCAGGGTCGAGGACCGCAGTCCATATTGCCGCCGCGCGGGCCGCCCGGGATTGGAAGCGTTGGCACTGATGGGGGCTTGATCGAAAGCGGCGTCTGCCACAGCCGAAACGGCGCGAGGGCTTGCAGGTGATCCGGCCTTCATGGCCGCTTTGGATCGGCTGGCCTACAATGGGTTGTGGCAAGGGATTACCGGCCAGCGTGGCCACGATGGTCTCGGAGCAACAGGCATCCTGGCGTCGGAGACGTGACAACATGTTTGGCAGAGCGGTAAAACTGTTCACCCTTTTCGGCATCACCGTCCGCGTGGACTGGAGCTGGCTGATCATTGCGGCGCTGGTGACATGGTCGCTGGCGATGCCGCAGGGGCTGTTTCCCAACCAGATCGCCGGCCTGCCGACCGCCTGGTACTGGTGGATGGGCGTGGCCGGGGCATTGGGCTTGTTCCTGTCGATCCTGATCCATGAGTTCAGCCACTCGCTGGTGGGGCGGGCGTACGGCCTGCCGATCGGCGGGATCACGCTGTTCATCTTCGGCGGCATGGCGGAGATGGAGGAAGAGCCCCAAACACCCAAGGCCGAATTCCTGATGGCGGGG
>JAWLBS010000304.1:0-6226 GCA_041687575.1 Phycisphaerae bacterium
CATCCAGGGCACGCCGCCGGCCAGCAGTCCCCAGACCCGGCCGGCCTTCCTGAAGTCGCCCCAGCCGCTGCTTGTCCACACGCCCAAGGGCATGATTGTCTCGCCGCTGTTGTTCGACCAGTCGGCTGGCGAGGGACCCTACGACACGCTGTACGTCGATGCGGCCGGCGACGGCAGCTTCAAGGACGCGCGCGTCTACAAGGCCCAGCCGTATGACGGCAAGTCGCCGGACGGTGCGACGCCCGTCGGCTGGTTCCCGGATGTGCTGGTCAAGCGGTCCGGGGCGACGGCCGCGGCGACGCACGTGCAGGTCTTCCTGAGGGAATATCGATCCAGCCGTATGGACCCCGATGAGCTGCCCTACGCGGTGACGATGATCCCCGCCCGCTGGGCACGGGGCGAGATCAGCATCAACGGCCAGACCTTCTCGGCCGCCCTGGTCGACCGCACCTGGAATGGCTCGTGTATCGATCCGGGCAGCGCGAATCTGGAGGACCCTCTCAACAAGTTCCCTGACGGCGATTACCTGATCATTGAGCCGGCGCCCGGCAAGCCGCTCCGGGCGGGCAGCTCTTCCCCCATCTGGAGCGGCGACATCGACGGGCAGGGCGGTTCGCTGAAACTCATCCTCACCCGCTACCTGCAGGTCGGCACGGACATCCGCCAGGTCCGGGCACGGCAGGACAAGGACGGCGTGCTCCTGGAATTGGCGCCGGCGGACATCCCGACGGGCACGCTGCGGTTTGGCGCCCGGCGTGACAGCCAGCCGCTCCGCCTGATCGGCAGGCAGACGATGGTTCTGCTGCCGGACGTGCCCGAATTGGTCCGCGTCCCGGCCGATGTCTACGATGGCTTCGCCGTCAGGCCCGAAAGTCTGACGGGCATGAGCGCAGATCTGGTGGAGGTGCGGCCCGGGCGCACGAGTACCGGTTCACGGCAGTGGTGATGAGTAAGAAGCGGCATTCTTCCGAGCAAAGCAGGATTTACTTCCTCGGCAGATTGTAGGCCGCTCTGAGGCCCTTGATCATCGGATAATGCCGGACGTTGCGTGTGGCGAGTTCGGCATTGTGGACTTCGGCGGTGGCAGCCACGAGAGCGTCCGGAAGGCTGACCCCGTGCGAGGGGCCATACTTCTGTCTCAGGAGTCCGCCGAGCCGGGCGATTGGGGCAGTAACCGGGATGACGGTGAATCCGCTGATAATGTTGTCAAGGTCTTCTTGATTCTCCTTGGTGCCCGCATATAGCTCCGCCACAACGATCGACGAAATCGTCAGACGATCAGCGTACCTCAGAAGAAAGGCCTCCGCCATGGATACACCGCGGAGGTAGTCTACCATGACGTCCGTATCGACCAGGAGTGGGACGCTCTGGACACTCATCGCCGATCCCACTCCTCGCGGAGTGCCCGGAAGTCGGGCAGATCATTCCGATCTTTCCAGATTCCGGCCCCCTTCTTGATCAGGGCCCTTCGCCGCTGTGCGCCCGACTTTTCTACGAACTGATCCACTGCTTCCCGAATCAGCTCGCTCTGTTTCTTGCCGGTCGCACGAGCAAGGGCCGCCAGACTATCTCGTTCTTCTCTGGTCAGGTAGATCTGCGTTCGTACCATCACACACCTCCAATGTATACATTATACGTATACATCGGAGGTGTCAAGAGATTCGTTCGGTCCCCGGGCCCGCTGATGCGTGGCGTTCAGATATCGGATGCTCAGGGCAGGTCCACGGCACCGACCAGGGTGGACATACCATCCACCGCCGCCGCCTTGACCGCCAGCGGGCTGACGGCGTAGACCGTCTGGCCGACGAACGCGCCGCGGGTCCACTCGTTGGAGCCCCAGCTCCACGGGCTCGACTGGTTGATCGTGGCGATCCGGCCGGCGTAGGCGAAGCCGGTCTCGGCGCTGACGCGGTAGACCATCAGGCCGCCGAAGGTGTAGTAGCCCCAGGCCGGCGGGGTGGCGTTGCCTTCGTACAGGTGGATCGGGAAGGCCAGCATCCCGTTGTGGTAGGTGAAGGCCTTGTGGTTGCGGAGGGCTTCGCTGTCAGTGCCGCGCACGCCGATCGTCTCGGTGTGCAGCTCCTTGGGCGCCGCGAAGTCGGTCACGTCGAAGATCGACAGTTTCAGCCCGAGGTACCAGGCGAAGTCCTCCTGCTCCACCTCCTGGGCGTCCTTGCCGATCGTCAGCAGGTGGTTCTCATCCAGCATGTGGATGTACTCGCTGAAGCCGGGGACCTTCAGCTCGCCCACCAGCACCGGGTTGCGCGGGTCGGACAGGTCCACCGTGAACAGCGGGTCGGTGTTCTTGAACGTCACGAGAAAGCCCCGGTCGCCCACGAACCGCGCCGCGTAGAGCTGCTCGCCAAGGGCGATCCCGTCGATCCGCCCGGCGATCTCCAGCCGGTCGTCCACCTGCTCGAGGACCACCACGTGGTTTTCGCTGGCCGGGACGGTCGCGCTGAACGCGCTGCCCGCGCTGGAGGTCGAGGCCCAGCCCCAGCTCATCCCCGCGTAGCCTTCGGTCGAGGCCACGCGCAAAAAGCCGTCCTTCTCGCCCATGGAGAACTGGTTGAGCAGCCAGCCCGGCACGGTGCCGCTGGCGGCGTAGGTCGCCGAGTCGCCCGTCAGGTCGAACTTGTGAACCTCGGTGCTCTCGCGCTCATAGCCGTAGTAGTAGTTCGTGCTGGTCAGGTAGAGCGATTCGGGCGAGGCGTAGATCACGCCGTAGTCGGCCATCACGCCGGTTGCCGCCGGCGGGGTGTCGGGGTTGGCCACGTCCAGCGTCGTTACGGTGACCAGGGTCCAGCCGTCGGGGTTGACCGGGTGGTAGACGTTCTCGTAACCGACCAGCGGTGCGACCGTCTCGTCCTGGCCCTCGCCCGCCCGGTATCGCGGCAGCAGGTCATCGACCGGGATATCCGGTCCGCGGTTTCCAGTCAGCGGCTGGGCGTTGGGGTAGGTCACCCCGACCAGGTACAGCTTCGTGTCGATCATCCGCGAGGTGACCAGCGTTCCTTCGAATGAGTACTTTCGCGTGACCTGCATCGCTGCCGGGTCCGACATGTCGACAAGGTACACGTCGAACGTGTCCCGATCGGTCAGCCACGGTTGTTCCGACTGGCCCGACTGGTCGTCCGCGGCGACTGCCGGCTCGGCCCAGCCGCCGTAGCCGCCGTAGTACCAGGACGGCGCGGCCAGCACCACCGCCTGCCCGCCGGCCATCAGGTACATCTCCTTGCCCGGCAGGTCCAGCGTCAGTGAACCGGCCACCCGCATCTGGTCGGCCGGCACCGCTTGCACGACGCTAAGCTTTTGTCCGGACAAAACATACAGGTTCGTGCCGTCGCTTTTGATCACATCGCTCTCATCGACGCCGGCCTCCTGCAGGTTGGTGGTAGAGAAATCGCCGCCGAGGGGGGCACCTTCGGCCGGTGCGTCTGCCGTCGGGGCGCCGTTGCCCCCGCGGGATTGCAGGTCCGTCGGCGCGCAGCCGAACACCCCGCCGGGCAGGCCCATCGCACCGCCGTAGGAGTAGGCGTTGTACTGCTCGGCCATGTACTGCTTCAGTTCGTCGGCTGAGGCGAACGCCTTCAGCTTCGCCGGCCCGAGGTCCGCCTGCTGTCGCGGGCACTCCATCCCCAGCACCATCCCCAGCGGCAACACCAGGATCAGCAGCCGTTTCATGTTCGTCGCCTCCCGGCCGTCAGGCCGTCGTTGCGTATCGCGACTTCTGGTTCGCGTAAAGAAAAGCGGGACCGCACAGAGATATTCATCTTATCCACCCCCGGACCTTTCATGCAATTGTGCGGCGGCGCAAACACGGCCGGGTCTCCGACCCGGTCGGACAGTTGCGATGTCCGCCAGAGTGTAAAACGGTGTCTTCGGCGCCGCAGTCCAACGAGCCGGCGTCGCTTGTTCGCTTTGTGCACCTTTGCAGCCCGTGCGAAAGGCAAAGCGGCGTCTTCGGCGCCGCACTCCAAAGGCTGTCGCGGTCCTGCGGGCCCCGTTCTCTGCCGTCGTTGCGCCTCATCTGTGTAATCTGCGAAATCTGCGGAAGGATGTTGTCGCGCGGAGCCGCGCAACCCGCGGATTCCTGCAGGCGGCGTCACGCGAATATCAAGTATCCCAGCCTCGCCACGTCCGAGCGGTACTCGTACGCCTGGCACCACGCCACCTGGCGGTTGCGCTTGACCGCGGGGTTCGAGATCACGTTCAGCCGCCAGATGTCCCCCGGTTTCGGTTCGCCGCCGAGCTGGTTCCACGGGATCACGATGTCGAACCGCCAGCTCGAGTCGGTGTGGCGGAACGTGCCCTCGCAGCCGGCCATCTGTTGCGGCTTGTCCCCGCGGATTTGCCCGTCGGGAAATTCCTCCAGGCGGCTGACCGTCCCGCCGCTGCCCTCGAAGTAGACGGTGTAGTTGATGATTCGCCGGCCCGTGTTGCCTGGGTCCAGGAAGATCCGCATGAAGCCCGACTGGTTGACCGTCCCGCGGTTGGCGTCCCAGACCGCCTTGCGCTCGGTCCAGTCGATGTCGTGCTCGCGGAGCGAGACCTTCAGGCCTTGCGGCGTGCGGGTGGCGCGGCAGTCGCACACGTCTTCGCGGAAGAAGTCCTGCCGCATAAAGAACGAGCCGAAGTCCTCCCAGCACCGCTCGCCCCAGCGGTAGCACTGGTCGTGCACCAGCCGGCGCCACGCCTCGCTGGCGCCCACCGCCTCGTCCGGCCGGCACGCCATCGCCGGCGGGGTCAGCCAGTCGATCTCCGCCCGCACGTACTCGACCCAGCTCATCACATTGTCGCGGTAGAGGGCGTGTTTCGTTTCGCCCAGCAGATCGACCGCCCGCTCGGCCGCCGCCAGCGACTGCTGCAGCAGGGCGCGGTTGCGTTTGGCCATTTCCTGACGCACCGACACGTACGGCCGGCACAGCCGGCGGATCTCGTTGTACCGCTCGTGCGATTTGAGGTACGCCTGCAGCGCGGCGAAGGGAAAATCGTCCTTGGCGTGGGCGAGGATCGCGTCGAGCTGCGCCGCATCGCTGGCGGGGATGAACGGTCCGTTGGCGGTGGTCGGCCCGTAGCGCTCGGTGTCGCCGAGGTTCTCGCCGAGCACGTCGACCGCATCGAGCATCAGGTCCCGCGCCTCGCGCAGGTGCTTGAAGAAGGCCGCCTTCGTCTTGGCGAAGTAACACGAGCAGAGCTCGATCGCGATGCGGATCTCGCGCCAGACCCTCTCGCCGTTGGTGGCGTTGCGCTCGACGGCGGCGATCAGTGCGGCGTCCGCCTTCTCACCGGCCAGGTCGCGGTAGCGCGCGATCGCCTCGCGCGACCGCATGATGTGCTGCTGGATCTGCCGGGCCAGCGTCAACGGGTGGTTGGCGGGGCGTTTCTTCACGGCCGGGTTGGCGTAATCGATCGGCGCCTGCGTGTCCTCGGGCAGGACCTTGATCCGCTTGTCGCGGATCGCCCACGACCGCCAGCCGACGTTGTGCGGGATCTCGCCGATGCGGTTCAGAAACGACATCGGGTAGTAGAAGAACGGCTCCTGGTAGTGGCTGTGCCGCGCGGGGTAGAGGTAGCCCTCCTGCGGCGAGCCGTAGCAGAACTGCCGGTACTGCTTGAGGATGATCTGGCTGGATTCGACGATCGCCTTGCGAATCTGTTTGCCGGCCTCGGGGCTCACGCCGAACCACTCGGCGTAGCGGGCGGCCCAGTCCTTCTTCGACGGCGCCTCACCGCGGACGTAGTCGACCATCGCCTCGAGGTGGCCGAGGTTCATCCGCGCATGGTCGTGGTTTTCCTTCGGAAAGATGTCGCTGTCCGGCAGGATCGGCAGGAGCAGCTCCGTGCCCGACTGCACGGAAATGGAATCGGCCCCCTTGGCCTGGATGTCAGCCAGCAGGGCGTGGACGTAGTCCGGGTCGGTCCAGAGCTTCTGGTTGATGTTAGTCCCGCAGTTGTGGCACGGCCCGACGCTGAAGGCGAACTCCACGTCCGGCATCGCCTTCTTCCAGACCCTCACCCGCGCATCGGCCGCGGGGTAGTAGTACACGTCGTTGGTCTCGTGCGACTTGTGGACCAGCCCCTTGGGCCCGTCGTAGGCGTCGAGCATCCGCTTCATCGACTGAACGTCGGTCACGCCCCACAGGCGGAACCAGAGGATCGGTCTGGGGTCGCGCTGGCTCGCCACCTGCATCAGCGTCCGCTCCATCAGCCCCGCCGCGTCGCC
>JAWLBS010000305.1:0-6211 GCA_041687575.1 Phycisphaerae bacterium
GGGGCGCTGGTCGCGGCGGTGGACCTGGTCCGGGGGCTGGGCACGCTGCTGGGCTGGAAGGTCCTGAACGTCGAGGGGGCGACCGGCTATCTCGATACGAACTATGCCGGCAAGGGCGAGGCGGCGGTCGCCGCGCTCGACGAGTATGACCTGGTCGTCGTCCACGTCGAGGCCCCGGACGAGGCCGGCCACAACGGCGACCTGGACGAGAAACTCAAGGCGATCGAGCGGGTGGACCACCACGTGGTCGGGCCGCTGCTCGAGAAGCTCCGGTCCGGCGGCGACTGGCGGGTGATGGTCGCGCCTGACCATCCCACCCCGATCGCCAGGCGGACCCACACCATGGACCCGCCGCCATTCGCGATCGCCGGGGCCGGCATCGACGCGTCCGGTGCGGCCGGTTTCCACGAGGCGGCGGCGCGGGCGTCGGGGGTGACGGTCGATCCGGGCAGCGACCTGATGCGGGACTTTATCCGCGTGTGAGGGCGCGATGACAATCGACGGCGAGGCAAGGTTCCAGGTGCGGCCGCTCGAGGCGTTCCCGATCGAGCGCGAGGGGCAGCAGTGGATTGCCCTGCACGATCCGAGCGGCTTTTCGCCGGCACAGGTGGCCCTCTCGTCGCACGCGTTTTTCGTGGTGACGCACTTCGACGGCCAACACGACGTGGCGGACATCCAGGCGGCATTCGGGCAGCGGTTCGGCCAGGCGGTCGCGTGCGAGCAGGTGGTTGAACTCGCCCGGCAGCTGGACGAGGCGCTGCTGCTGGATTCGCCCCGTTTTGCCGAGGCCTACGAGGCGCACGTGCAGGCCTACCTGGCGGCGGACGCCCGGCCCCTGCGCCCTGAGTCGCTGCCACCGGCCAAGGTGCTCGATTCGCTCCTGAGGAAGATGGTCCAGCCGATCGACGGCGATGGGGCGGTGCCCCGCGGGGCACGTCTGGCGGGGCTGGTTGCGCCGCACCTGGATTACCCGCGGGGGCTGGCGTGCTACACGACGGCGTACGGGATGCTGGCCGGGCAGGTGGCCAAGGGGTGCTCGCCGCGGCTGGTCGTGGTGCTGGGCACGAACCACTACGGGATGAAGTTCGAGCCGGTCGCCAGCGACAAGGACTTCGACACGCCGCTGGGGCGGGTGGTGACCGACGGCGAGGCGCTGGCCCAGCTGAGCGAGGCGTACGGCGACGACCTGACGCGGGGGCAGTACGATCATCTGCGGGAGCACTCGGTGGAGCTGCAGGTGACGGTGCTGGCGAGGCTGCTGGGGGCGGATAGCTTCAAGGTCGTCGGCTTGCTGCTGCCGGATGCGTGCGAGCCGATCTGCCAGTCGCACCTGGACCGGCTGGCGGGGGAGCTGGCGGATCTGGCCGATGAGCGGCCGGGCGAAGTGCTGATCGTCGCCGGTGCTGATCTGAGCCATATCGGCCGGCAGTTCGGCGACGACCGGCCGCTGGAGAAGGCGTGGCTGCGCCAGATCGCCGCCGACGAGCGGGCGATGATCGACCACCTGCAGGCGGCGCGGGCGGACGGGTTCGTCGAGGCCCTGCGCCTGACGCACAACGCGACCCGCGTGTGCAGCACCGGTTCGCTGTACGTGCTCCGCCGGGCACTGGCCGATGCGACTTGGCAGGACCTGGGGTATCACCAGGCCAGCGACGTCGAGGCGGGGGTCTGCGTAACGTGCATGGCGGCGGCGCTGTGGCGGTAGGGGGAGTTCCTCGGTTGTCGTATTAGTTGTTGGAGTCCCGCCAGGGACGCCCGATAGTAGCCCCGCCTTTCAAGGCGGGGTAGGCTCACCCCCAAGACCTTGCGTTGTTTTCTTCGTTGTTGGAGTCCCGCCAGGGACGACTGATCGTAGCCCCGCCTTTCCAAGGCGGGGTCGATTGGCCGCCAATGTCTTGCGTCGTTGTCTTTGTTGTTCGAGCCCCGCCAGGGGCGACCGATAGTAGCCCCGCCTTTCAAGGCGGGGTAGACTGGCCCCCAAGACCTTGCGTTGTTTTCTTCGTTGTTGAAGTCCCGCCAGGGACGACTGATCTTACCCGAAGACCCGCTCCGGATCGTACTCGATGCCGTTCTTGTCCAGCAGCGCCAGGTACTCCTCCTCGAACGTCCGCACCCGGTGGTGCTCCTCCTGGTTCTGGATGTAACCGATGACGGCCGGCACGACCGACACGCTCGTGCTGAATGCCCCATAGCCCTCCTGCCATTCGAACCCCGCCAGGTCCTCCTGACCCCACTGCCGGGCATGATCGTGGATCCACTTCGTGGACCCGCCCTTGAGCAGCTGCACCGCCTTGCAGATCGCCATCGTCGAGGGGATCGACAGCAGGACGTGTACGTGATCGGGGCAGCCACCGACGCACCGGGCGATCATCCTGTTCTCGCGGGCGATGCCGCCAAGATATGGCCAGAGACGATCGCGAAGCGCAGCGTCGATATGCCGCCGCCGCCCGGCCGTGCTCCAGACGCAGTGGTGGATGCTGGACACGAAGGAGTGCGCCATGGGTGTGCTCCTCATTTCAGTCGTCCCTGCCGGGACTCACCAGAACAAAAGAATAGAACCAAAGATACGCACGATCCTGCCACCCAGCACTGGAAGTGCTGGGCTATGATCGGTCGTCCCTGGCGGGACGCAACAGCAGCTACAGCAACAACGGCATCGTCTGCGCATTCACGGACCGACCACTGCTGAGCGAGACGCGGGCAATGGCCACAACAGCGGCGGCACCCTCTGCGCATTCACGGGCCGACCACTGCTGGGCGGAAGGCAACTCTCAGCATGGCCCTGAGGGTGACGTGCTCGCCTGCTTCGCCCATAGATTTCTCCGTGCCTGAGGCAGACATCTTGCTGGAGCTTCCGCAATCCGTATTGTCGGGTCGCCCCGGTTGGTCCTCTTGCCACGATAGCCTGTCAGGATCTGCGTGTCCAAATCTGCGGCCGATGCGTCTATCGCCAGCCGTTGCGACGAGGGCCTCGCCGCGAGTACCATGCTTGCATGACTCTCAAGGGCGCATCATGGATGCCTTACCTGTGGGCGGTCCCGTTGGGGCTGTTCGCCTGGAGTGTGACCCACGGTGGGACGTTCGCCGACGTGGTCGTGCAGGCTGTCGGGTTCTATACCAGCCTTCTGCTGATTCTGGCAGGCTACACGGCGACCCTCGCGGTGTCCCACCGGGGGCCGGTGACGGTCCACCAGCTGGGGCACCTGGTCGCATTCGAGGCCGCCGCGTTCGCAGGCTTTGCCGGTTCCAATGCGCAGTGCGTGGCGGGCATGGCCCCTCTGTTCGTGATTGCAGGCACGACGGCTGTCGTGCTCGGCGGGGCGATGCTCCTGCCGATCATCTGGCTGATTTCGCTATGGGTGGAGTTTCATGGCACCGAATGACAAACGAGCGATTGTGTGGAGTGCCGTCCTGCTCCTGCTGACGATCTGGCTGATGTTGATGATCCCCGGGGTGGATTTGGCAAGCCCGCCCATCGCGGCCGAGGCGCACGCCGAGGATATCGCGCCGCGACTGAACGTGCCGGTGGGTCAACTCCGCAAGGAGATCGCTTTGGTGCTTGCGGATCAGGAGCACGACCGGCTGGTGCTTGTCCTGATGGCGTTTCTGGTTCTGGCGGCTGCCCAGGCTGTGCGTCTAATTCTGGAAATTCGGGCCGCCCGTCGGCGGTCGGTGAATGGTCGACAGGACGCCGGGGGGACATCGTAGTCGGGCGGCGGCGGTCATTGCGGGCGGGCGGGGCGGCGGTACACTGGGCGCGGGATTGCCTTGGGAACCTTGAGCCTCGAAAAACGCAGGTGAACGCCAATGCCCAAATACACGATCGGCCTGGACTACGGGACCAACTCCGTCCGCGCGCTTGTCGTCAACGTCGCGACCGGCCGGGAGGTCGGCACGGCTGTGTGGAACTATGCCCACGGCGAGCAGGGGGTGATCCTGTCGCGCGACCCGAATCTCGCCCGGCAGCACCCGGCTGACTACGTTAAGGGGGCCGAGGTGACCATCCGCAAGGCCTTGGCCGAGGCGGGCAGGACGCTCAAGGGCTTCAAACCCGAAGACGTCATCGGCATCGGCGTCGACACCACCGGCAGCACGCCCATGCCGGTCGACCGCGAGGGCAACCCGCTGGCGATGGACAAGCGGTTCGCCGATGAGCCGGCGGCGATGGCGTGGCTCTGGAAGGACCATACCTCCGTCGCCGAGGCGGCCGAGATTACCGAACTGGCCCGCAAGATCCGCCCGCAGTACCTCGCCAAGTGCGGCGGCACCTACTCCAGCGAGTGGTTCTTTTCCAAGATCCTGCACTGTCTGCGGACCCGGCCGAAGGTCTTCGCCGCGGCGCATCTGTGGGTCGAAATCGCCGACTGGATCCCCGCGATGCTGACCGGAACGCAGCGGCCTGAGGACCTGACGGTCGGCATCTGCCCGGCCGGCCACAAGGCGATGTATAACGAGTCGTGGGGCGGCTACCCCGACGCGGAGTTCCTGGCTCAGCTCGATCCGAAGATGGCCGACCTGCGGGGGCGGCTCAAGGGTAGCGCCCGGTCGATCGACCAGGCGGTCGGGGGGCTGACGGCCGAGTGGGCGAAAAAGACGGGCCTTGCCGAGGGCATCCCCGTCGCCGTCGGGGCGTTCGACGCGCACCTCGGGGCGGTCGGTTCGGGGATCGGGCCGGGCAGCCTCGTCAAGATCATCGGGACCAGCACGTGCGACATGATGGTCGTGCCGATGGATCGCGACCTGGCCGACGTGCCGGGCCTGTGCGGCATCGTGCCGGGCAGCGTTCTGCCGGGCTGCTTCGGCCTGGAGGCGGGGCAGTCTGCCGTCGGCGACATCTTCAACTGGTTCGTCAGCTACGTCCAGCCGGGCGGCAAGGCGGGCTCGCACGAGGCGCTGACGGCCGAGGCAGCGAAGATCAAGCCGGGCGCCTCGGGGCTGCTCGCCCTGGACTGGAACAACGGCAACCGCACGATCCTGGTCGATCAGCGACTGACGGGCTTGCTGATCGGCCAGACGCTGTACACCACCCCGGCTGAGATCTACCGGGCCCTGATCGAGGCGACCGCCTTCGGCGCGCTGACGATCATCAACCGGTTCGAGGAGTACGACATCTGCGTCGAGCAGGTCATCAACTGCGGCGGGATCGCGGAAAAGAACCCGGTGGCGATGCAGATCTACGCCGACGTGATCGGTCGGCCGATGAAGGTCAGCCGGTCGAGCCAGACCTGCGCCCTGGGCGCGGCGATCGCCGGGGCGGTGGCCGCGGGCAAGGCGGCCGGCGGGCATGCCGATGTCGCCGCCGCGCAAAAGGCGATGACCGGGCTGAAGAAGAAGGTCTACACGCCCAATGTCCGCGCGCACGCTGTTTACACGGAATTGTACCGGTTGTACCGCCAGCTGCACGACGCCTTCGGCACGCCCAGCTGGCAGGGCAACCTGCACAACGTGATGAAGGACCTGCTGGAGATCCGCGCCGCGGCGAGGCGGTAGGGGGAGCGATGCTGGAAGAACTCAAGCAACGCGTCTGCAAGGCTAACCTGCAGCTGGTGACCGAAGGGCTGGTCATCCAGACCTGGGGCAACGTCAGCGGCATAGACCGCCAGCGGGGGCTGGTGGTGATCAAGCCGTCCGGGGTGTCCTACGACGGGATGCAGCCGGACCAGATGGTGGTGGTTTCGCTGGCGACCGGCGAGGCCGTCGAGGGCGACCTGCGGCCCAGTTCCGACACGCCGACGCACCTGGAGCTCTACCGCACATTTGGCACCCTCGGCGGCATCGTCCACACCCACAGCCTCTATGCGACCGCCTGGGCGCAGGCCCGCCATGAGATTCCCGCGCTGGGCACCACCCACGCCGACTACTTCTGCGACGCCGTCCCCTGCACCCGGCCGATGACGGCCGAGGAGATCCGCGGCGCGTATGAGGTCAACACCGGCAAGGTGATCGTCGAGCGGCTGGCCGGCCGCGACCCGCTGACGTGCCCGGCGGTGCTGGTGGCCGAGCATGGGCCGTTCGCCTGGGGACGATCGCCGGATGACGCGGTGCACAGCGCGGTGGTGCTGGAGTTTCTGGCGAGGCTCGCCAGCGAGACGATCCGCGTGGCGGGCTGCGCCGAGACGATGCAGGCGGTTCTGCTGGAAAAGCATTTCAGCCGCAAGCACGGGCCGGAGGCCTATTACGGGCAGAAATAGCCCTTAGGCTGCCAACTGGC
>JAWLBS010000306.1:0-6129 GCA_041687575.1 Phycisphaerae bacterium
GCCCTTGACCAGCACGTGTCGCGGCCCGAGTCGCCCGATCGCCTCGGCGGCCGCGGCCATCGATGTCTCATCCACGGGCGCTGATCCCGCCAGGGCGGCGGCCTCGTGCAGGTTCGGCGTGACCAGAAACGCCCGCGGCAGCAGGCGCGTCCGCAGGGCGTCGATGGCATCGCCCGCCAGCAGGGGCGCCCCGTGCTTGCTGATCATCACCGGATCGACCACCAGCGGAAACGCAAAGCCGGCCGCGAGATCGGCGACCGCCTCGATCATCGCCGCGCTGCCCAGCGCCCCGGTCTTGGCCGCGGCCGGCGGGATGTCCCCGACCACCGCGTCGATCTGTGCGACCACGAACTGCGGATCGAGCACGTGCACCTGCTCGACCGTCCGCGTGTTCTGCACGGTCAACAGCGTGATCACGGCCTGGCCATACACGCCGTGCTGGTGGAAGGTCTTCAGGTCCGCCTGAATCCCCGCCCCGCCGGACGGGTCGGACCCCGCGATGGTCAGCGCCACGTGTTTCATGCGGCGCAGATTCGCCTGTCCGACGCGACGTGTCAATGCTCAACAGGCTCCGGCTGAAAGTGCCCGACCCGGCTGCAGGAACACGGCCCTGAAAACAGCTGCAGGACCCTGGCGCCCGGTGAAACCTCTGCCTATCCGGTCGGCAACACCGGAGTGTGGATCAGGACGCGATCGGCAAGGTCAGCACGAAACGCGCCCCGCCCTCGGCTGTCGGGTCCAGCCGCAGGCGGCCCTTCATCTCCCTGGCCAGGCGGTGACACAGGGCAAGGCCCAGGCCCACGCCCGGGGCCGTCTCGGCCGCATCAGAAGCCGATTTGTGGAAGGGGCGGAACAGCCGCCGGGCGCCGGCGGGCGGGATGCCCGGCCCGTGGTCGCGCACGGCCAGGAAGGCAAGGCCCCCGTCGACCCCCGCGGCCAGTTCGATGCGGCAATCTTTGGCCGAGACGGCGTACTTGCAGGCGTTGTCCACCAGATTGAAAAGGATCTGCTCGACGGCGGTCAGGTCGACGCGGACGAGGGTCGTCCTGGCCGGCTCGTCGGCGAGGGCCTCCAGGTGCATGCCCGCCTGTTCGGCCCGACTTGAGAGCCGCTGGGCGACCCGGTCGAGGAGCTGCCGCAGGGAGATCGTCTCGACCTGGCGCCGCACCCGCCCGCGCTCCAGGCGGGCGTAGGTCAGGACGTTTTCGACGAGACCGCCCAGGCGGTCGGCCTCGCGGTGCAGGGTCTGCAGGTAATGTTGGCGCTTGGCCGGATCGCTCACCATGCCGGCGGCGAGCATCTCGGCGTACATCCGCAGGGTCGTCAGCGGCGTCCGCAGTTCGTGCGTGACCGACGAGACGAACGCGGCCCGCCGCTCGCTGAGGCGCAGCGTCCCGGCCAGCAGCACTGCCACCGCCACCCCCGCCAGCAGCAGGCACCCCCACGCCAGGACCAGCGTCAGCCGGACCGTCGCGGTCACGGCGATCGGCTCGTCCGGCAGCTCGTCCGGCACCAGTCGCACCGGCAGCGCCGCCAGCAGGCGCGACCGCTGGGCCCGTTTCGGGTCGTGCGGATACGGCAGCAGCGCCGCGCGGGGCAGCACGTCCGCCACGTCGGCCAGCAGCGACTTGCGGATCCGCGGCCAGTCGAGCCAGCATCCCTGGACGTACGGCTGGCCCGCGACTGCGACCTGCCGGGCCAGGACCAGTTCGTTGCCGATCCAGAGGGGCTTCATCAGCCCGATCGCGACGCTGTTCGCCTCGGCCGGCATCGGGGCGGGGACTGGCTCGATGTCCGGGGCGATCTGCTGTACGGCGACGGGCGGCGCGTTCTGCTGCAGGGCCATCTGTGTGTTGCGAAGGCGGGCCTCGTACTCGGCGGCGCTGACGCCGGCCCGTGAAAAGTAGTCGCCTTTGCCGCGAGGCGACGCGGTCGGGGTCTGGGCAAGCGTTTCGACGGGCTGGGCCGGTTCGGCCGGAAGGGCGGCCAGCAGAGACTCGAAATTCAGCCAGGGCTTGATCCGGGCAAGCCGCCGCTCCCATACGTCCGGCTGCACCGGTCGGGGCTGTGGCTGCATCTGCGCAGCTTGCTGCTGTTGCTGTGGCGTCGGCAGGGCCTGCTGCTGGTGCAGCGGGATCTGCGGGCTGCTCACCCGGCCGGCCGGGTCGATCTGGAAATACAGCAGCACCTCCGGCGCCTTCTGCGTCACCAGCGGTGAGGCGATCAGCGGCTCGCCCTGCGTGGTCTGCCGGAACATGTTGGAGTACGGCCGACTGGCGGGGTACCAGGCATACCAGGCGAAATAGGGCCGGCTGTTCTCGCGGGCAATCAGCGGGGCCAGGGCCGAGTCCATCCGCCACAGCGCCAGCCGGACGTCCTCCTCGAAGACCGCTTGCCGGCGGGCGCGGGTCTGGGCCAGGTCCAGCTGCAGCGCGGTCCAGCTGACCCAGCTCATGGCGGCGATCACCATCAGCAGGCACAGCCCGAACAGGCCGCCGATCTGCCATGGCCTGGTCATGGCCCCTCCTCGTGCGAACCGAACATGTACCCCTTGCCGCGCACGGTCCGCAGGATGCGCGGCTCGGCCGGGTCGTCGCGGAGTTTTTCGCGCAGCCGGGCGACGTGCATGTCAATCGTGCGGGTCTCGACGCCTGTGGGGGTGATTCGCCAGACCCGCGAGAGGATCTCGTCGCGGCAGATCGCCCGCCCGGCGTTGATCGCCAGGTAGCGCAGCAGGGCCGCCTCGCGCTCCGACAGGCCGCACGCATGCCCGTCGTCGAAGCGGACCTCGCAGCGGTCCAGGTCGATCACGCCGCCGGGCAGGGGCACCCGGCGAAGGTCGGACGGCCGCTCGGGCGAGCGGCGCAGGACGGCTTCGACGCGGGCGAGCAGCTCCTTCACGCCAAAGGGCTTGACCACGTAGTCGTCGGCCCCGAGCTTCAGGCCGCGGACGCGGTCCTTCTCCTCGCCGCGGGCGGTCAGGATGATCACCGGCAGCGTCGGGCGGCACTGGCGGACCTGCCGCAGGATCTCCAGCCCGTCGCCGCCGGGCAGCACCAGGTCCAGCAGGATCAGGTCGCAATCCACCTGGATCGCCAGCGGCAGGGCCATATCGCCGCGGGCCGCCTCGCGGGTGTCGTAGCCTTCATACCGCAAGGCGTCGATGATGCCCTCGCGGATGGCGCAGTCGTCCTCGATGACCAGGATGCGTCTTCGTGCCATGTGCGATCGTCTCCGACGTGCCGGGTCCGATGCGTCGGACCCGGTGACGTGGCCATTATGACAGAATTCCGGCCGGGGTGGTAGTCGTACACTGCCCCTTACGGGGCAGGCGGGCGCTTGACCAGGATCGTGCGGCCATCGAGGTCGATCAGGATGTCGCCCTGCAGGGCGATGACCCCCTGGCGGCCCTGCGAGACCAGCCGGCGGAGCAGGTCGTCGTACCGGTCGGAGCCGAACTCGATTACTTCGTCGGGCCGGATTGATGCCTCGCGCTGCACGAGCCGGCTGTCCACCCACCGGCCGGACCGGTCGTAGAAGGCCCGATCATTCACCTGCTGCACACTGGAAACGCTCACGCGGTTCATCGCCTGGTCGTAGAACTCGTTGCGGTAGTTGAGGGTCTGCTGCTGGATCTGGGCGTAGGTGTTCTTCCCCTGGTTGACCGCCCCGAGCCCCGAACGGGTCTGCATGCCGCGGCTGACGAAGTTGCCACGGGCCTCCTTCATGACCTGGTCCGGCCGCGACAGGTCCGAGCCCTCGCGGGCGAGAAACGATGTGTACTCGGTCATGATCCCGAACTCTGTGCTCAGCCGGACGACCTCGTCCATTAGCTCGCAAAGACGCGGGTCTGCCGCAACGGACGACGAGGTGGCGACGCGGGGATCGGCCCCTTCCTGGCGGATCGCATCGACCAGCACGCCGATCCGCCGGCTGGCCCACAGCCGCGGCACGAAGCCGTTGCGGGCGGTCGCCTTGTCCATCTCGAAGGTGAACCGGAAGGTCCGCTGCCTGCCGCGGAAGTTGCCCCGCAGATCGAATGCCAGCGGTTCGCTGCCGCTATAGCGACCCAGCACCACCATCTGATCCCCCTCGAACAGATCCGGCAATCGCGCCGGCACGACATCGTGCACCCGGCCGACCGCGGGTTTGCCCTTCTCGTCGATGGCTGCCAGCACCGGATCGGCCAGCACCGGTCCTGCGAGCCGGCGGAACACCGAGGCGACCTTCGCCTCGACGTCCTCGCCGGGCAGCACGAAGGTCGGCGCGGCGCGGGTCTGGCTGGCGATCTTCTCCAGCAGCGGCACGTTGACATTCGCCCCGACGCCGAAGGTGAAGACCCGGCGGTCAAAGGGGTTGGCGGTTGCGGCCAGGTCGCGGATCGCCACCTCGGAGGTCTGGCCGACGGTCGGCCGGCCGTCGGTCAGGAACAGCACGATCGGCAGCATGCCCTCGGCGGGCTCGGGGCGGAGGGCCTGGCCCAGGGCATCGTAAAGGTTCGTGCCGCCGCCGGCGTGCAGGCCGCGGACGAAGCGGTCGGCGGCGGCGATGTTTTCGGGCGTGGTGGTCAGCGGCCCCGGCGACAGGGGTGTGACGGTGTCGTTGTAGGCGATGACGTTGAAGGCCTCGCCTGGCTCCAGCCCTGCAAGGACCTGCAGGGCGGCGTTGCGGGCCTGCTCGATCTTGGGCCCTTTCATGCTGCCCGAGCGGTCGATCACCAGCGTGATCTCGCGGCGGATGGCGGTGGCGCCATCGTTTTGCTCGGGGGCGGCGGGCAGGCCGCCGAGCAGCAGGAAGTAGCCGCCGTCGCCGTCTGGATACGCCAGCAGCGACGCCGTCACCCCGTCCTGCTGCAACAGGTACGACAGGCGAAACGGGCCCGGCTGGGTCCGCGCGGCCTCCGTGATCCGTGAGGATACGACGTTGTCGGCCGACCGCATGACCTGCAGGTCGTGGCTGGGCGAGTAGACCGTCGAGATCGGTCCGGGGGCCTTGATCTTGACCGAGATCGTCCAGGGCACGCTGTAGTCGAGCGACTCGGTTCGGGGCAGGACGTAATCGACGCGGCTGCCGTCGGCGGGCAGCAGATGCTCGTAGGTCAGGCGGACCTTCTGCGTGCCACGGGGCTCCAGGGGGAAGACGCTGGAGCGGATGGTCGCCAGCCCGGCGAACTCCAGCAGCGCCGGGTCACGGGTGCGGGCGACAATGCCCTGGTAGGTCCGACGGGCCTGCTCGGCCGGCAGGAGCGAGGCGGTCGGCTCGTCGGCCGTGCCTTCGTAGCTGAAGCCGCGGACGACCGCGCCGGCGGGCACCGGCACGAGCATCTGCGCCTCCTGCCGGTGCGGCGAGAGGTTGAGCAGCGAGATGTCCATCGTCGTGGTCGCGACCCGGTCGAGGATGACCACCCCGACGGCCACGGCCGTAACCCGCACCGGCTGGTTCGACCCCATGGCGAAGCCGCGGACCTGCGGGGTGACGATGTTGGACGCCAGCAGGTGCGGCGCGGCGACGTACCGGTCGTTGTTGGCCCGGCCGGCCTGCAGGGCATCGGTCGCCTGCGGATGCGGCCCGACGACGTGCTGTGCCGGGCAGCGGCCCAGCGGCCAAGCCAGGACTGTGCAGATCAGGACTGTAGACGCGAGGGTTGTACACATCAGGGCTGAGGCGATGCGGGCGGGATGCATGGTGCGGCCTCCTGTTTGCAGGGACATTTGAAACCATGTACGGCCTTTGCCCTGTTATACGGGCGGGAGGGGGCGCTTCGATGTAAAGGCTGTGTAACATGTGCGGCGACTTGACACGCGGCGGAATCGTGGTTGGATAGTCCGTTTGCGATCTTGCATGTGGGCGGTGATGCCCAGGAGGTGTGCTGCCATTAGCGAACAAGCATCCCAGCAGGCGAATGCGAGCGGCCCGGCCCGCAATCGCTTCGTCCTGAACGTCATGGCCGAGGACCGACCCGGCATCGTCGCGGCGGTCAGCGGGGCCGTTGCCGAACTCGACGGCAATATCGACGCGGTCAGCCAGACCGTGCTGGCCGGCCACTTCACGCTGATCATGCTGGTGGACATGCCGGCGGATCTGTCGGCCGAGGACCTGCGCAGTAGCGTGCAGGCCAGCGGCGGGGTG
>JAWLBS010000307.1:0-6095 GCA_041687575.1 Phycisphaerae bacterium
CAGCATCCCCCGTTCGGCTGCGCGGCCGGGGCCAACGACACCAGCCAGCTGGCGGAGTTTCTGCGGGTGCTGGTGGATATCAATTTTTTCAACACGCGTCAGCGGCCGGTGATGAGCTTCGAGGTGCGGCCCACCTCCTCGCAGTCCGCGGAACTGGTGCTGGCGGGGACCAAGCGGTCGCTCCGCACGGCGTGGCTGGAAGTGTAGACAGGGTATAAACCATCGGCTCATGCGTCAGTATTTCGGCCTGGAACAGATCGACCACGAGCAGGATGACCTCCGCGGCTGCGCGGTGACCATCGGCAACTTCGATGGCGTGCATGGCGGGCACCAGCGGATCCTCGCCGAGACCGTCCGCGCCGCCCGGCGGGTCGAGGGGCCGGCCGTGGCGATCACCTTCGAGCCGGCACCGGCGGCGGTGCTGCGGCCCGAGCAGACCGCCGGACGGCTCACCCCCCTGAATGAGCGGCTGCGGCTGATCGCGCGGACCGGGGTGGACGCGGCGGTGGTGATCCGGCCGGACCGCTCCTTCCTGTCGATGGGGCCCGAGGTGTTCGTCCGGCGGGTGATCCACGACCGGTTGGAGGCGCGGGCGGTCGTCGAGGGGCCCGACTGGCGTTTCGGCAAGGCCCGGGCCGGCGACGTCGACTTGCTTTCGCGCCTCGGGCAGCGCTACGAATACGAGGTCGCCCTCGTCGAGCCGCTATATACGCGGATCGCCGACGGTGAGCCCGTCGCCGTCAGCAGCACGCTGATTCGATGGCTGCTGGCGGCCGGGGAGCTCGACGAGGCCAACCGGCTGCTGGGCCGGCCGTACACGCTGTTCGGCACGGTCGCCAGGGGCTCGGCGATCGGGGCGAAGATGGGCTTTCCGACGCTCAACGTGGTGCCGGAGGACATGCTCGTCCCGGCCGACGGGATCTACGCGGGGCGCTGCCGCCTGGAGGGCGAGTGGCTGCCCGCGGCGGTGCACGTGGGGCCGGCCCCGACGGTGGGGCGAGCGGCGCGGGTCATCGAGGCGCACCTGCCGGGCGTGGCCTTGGGCGAGCGGTACGGGCGAACCGTGGCGCTGGAATTCCGCCATCGGCTGCGCGAGGTCGCGCAGTACGTCGACGTGGATGAACTGGTCGCGCAGATGCGGCGCGACGTGGAGCAGGTCCTGGCGATGGCCGGGCAGTGGTGATGCGACAGTCGAAGATCCAACCGGGAGATGAAGCCTTGCACAGGTGTGCAAATACAGTGGGATCGGCCAGCCCGATCGATGCGGAGGTGCTCGCGCGGGCGACGGCCGAGGTGCAGCGGGCCTCGCGCGTGCTGGTGATGTCGCACTGGCGCCCCGACGGCGACGCGATCGGCTGCGTGGTGGCGCTGCGCGAGGTGCTGCGGGCTCTGGGCAAGCAGGTGCTGGCGGGCCTGCCGGACGAGATCCCCGGGCGCTATGCGTTCATGGCCGAGTCCGAGCCGCTGGCGAACTTCGCCGCCGGGCGCGAGCAGATGGACGCCTTCGCGCCGGACCTGGTGATCGTTGCCGACACCTCCGCCCGCGGGCAGCTCGAGCCGGTCGTGCCGTTTCTGGAGGCCTCGACCGCGCGGCGGTTGGTGGTCGATCACCACGTCACCTACGACATCGACAAGAGCCTGGAGATCCGCGACACGTCAGCCGGGGCGACCGGGCTGGTCCTGGCCGACTGGTTCGCCGCGGCGGGCTGGTCGGTCAACCGCACCGCCGCCGACGCCCTGTTCGTGGCGATGGCGACCGATACGGGCTGGTTCCGCTTTTCCAGCGCCGACGGGCGAATGTACCGCGCCGCGGCCGGACTGATCGACGCCCATGGTGTGCAGCCGGACCGGTTGTATCAGCAGCTCTACCTGAGTGAATCGCCGGCCCGCCTGCGGCTGCTGGCGGAGCTGCTCGGTTCGCTGGAGCTGCATGCCGGCGGCCGACTGGCGGCCTGCCACGTGACCCGCGAGATGTTCGAGCGGACCGGCGCGCACTACTGGGAGACCGAGGACCTGATCAACGAGCCGCAGCGGATCGGCTGCGTGCGGGTGACAGTCCTGCTGATCGAGGAGCCCGACGGCAAGGTCCGCATGAGCCTGCGGAGCAAGGACGACGTCAACGTCGCGACGATCGCCGAGCAGTTCGGCGGCGGCGGCCACCAGCGCGCCGCCGGCGCCCGTGCGGCCGGCCCGCTGGTTGAGACGAAGAAGAAGGTTGTCGCGGCCATTGAGGCCGCCGTCAATCTCCCTTGAGTTCCGTGGTGAACATCCGCACGTACGACTCGTAGCGCTCCGGGTCGATCTCGCCCTGCTCGACCGCCTCCTTGATCGCGCAGCCGGTCTCGTGGATGTGGACGCAGTTGGCGAACTTGCAGTCGGCGACGCGCGGGACGAACTCGCGGAAGTACATCTCCAGGTCGCCCGGGTCGATGTCGGGCAGCTCCAGCTGCCGGATGCCGGGGGTGTCGACGACGTAGCCGCCGAAGTCCAGCTTCAGCAGATGCGCCGCCGTGGTCGTGTGACGCCCGCGACCCAGCACCACGTTGATGTCGCCGATCTTCAGGCCGAGCCCGGGCTGCACGGCGTTCAGCAGGCTGCTCTTGCCGACCCCGCTCATGCCGACGACCACGCTGGACTTGCCCCTCAGGATCTCGCGGAGCTCGTCGATCCCCTCGCCGGTCAGCGTGCTGGTCCCCACGGCTGGATAGTCGAGATTGCGGTACACGTCGAGAAACTCGTCGGTGAAGGCCTCGGGATCGAGGTCCTTTTTGTTGATGCAGACGACCGGCAGGATCTCACCGGCCTCGGCCGAGACGATATAGCGGTCGATCAGGTGCGGGCGGATCTCGGGCATCTGGATCGCCGAGACGATGACCGCCTGATCGACGTTGGCGGCCAGGACCTGCAACCGCCCGTCCTGCTGCCGCGCGAGCACGCCGCGGCGCGGCCGGACCGCCTCGATGATCCCTTCGGGTTTGTCCTCGCCGGGTCCGGTCGCCTCGACATCGGCCACCTCGACCAGGTCGCCGACGGTCACGGCGTTGTGCTCGGCCCGCAGCCGCTTGCGGAGCATGCCCCGCATCACGCACCGGTACGACCGGCCGTCGATCTCGACGTCGACGAAGTAGCCGCGCATCAGCAGGACGCGCCCCGTCCGTAGCGGCCGCTCGCCCGCCGCGGGCGCGCCCTCGTCGCTTTCGATGTAGGTACGACGGCGCGTCTGCTCGTTCTTGCCGACCCGCTCGGAAAAGGGCGTGGCCTCGTCGATCTTCTCGTGGCGGGCTTGGCGGTACAGGTCGGTCCAGCCCTTGCGGCGGGCGGACGACGCGCGGTTTTTCCGCAGATCGATCCGACTGCGCTTCGAACCCTTGGACTTTCCGTGTTTCTTTTGGGCCATAAAGTGGATTGTATACGTCAGTTGGCGATTCGCCACTGGGAACCGGCCGGAGAACCGCTTGACCCCCGCGCAGGCGGTTGGTAGAGTAGTATCCGCAGGTCGGGCCGCTGTGGCCAGTTGCGACAACCGGCTCGGTTCCCTGGTGAAAAAGTACTTGTCATGATAGTAGACTGTCACACGCACATTTGGCAGTCGACCCAGCAGGTCGGCCTGCGTGTCGGTGTGCGTCCTGCAAAACCGGCACGCACCTCTCGCCAGCCGGATCGAGCCGGATTTCGTCCACACGCCAGCGTGGAGCTTCACATGGCGTCGTGTACGCCGGTCGATGCGGCCATGGTGCTCGGTCTGCGCAGCCGGCACCAGGACCTGGCGATCTCCAACGACTTTCTGGCCGACTATGCCCGCCAGTGCCCCGACCGCGTCGTCGGGCTGGCCGGCATCGACCCGACCGAGGGCCGCGGGGCCCTGGACGAACTCCGCCGCAGCAAGGAGCAGCTGGGTCTGCGGGGAGTGGTGATCGCCCCGGCGATCCAGGCGATGCACCCGGGCGACAGTCGGGCGATGGCGGTTTACGATCTGGCCCAGCGGCTGGGTATGCCGGTGGTCTTCCACAACAGCCCGCCCCTGCCGGCCTCGGCGCACCTGGAGTTCGCCCGGCCGTACCTGCTGGATGAGGTGGCGCGGACGTTTCCGTCGCTGCGGATCCTGATCGCCCAGATGGGGTATCCGTGGGTCGACGAGGCTTTGGTGCTGCTGGGCAAGCACGAACATGTCTACGCCGAGATCAGCGGGGTCTCCCAGAGCCCCTGGCTGGCGTTGAACTGCATGCAGCTCGCCCACGAGCGGGGCGTGATGGACAAGCTGCTGTTCGGCAGCGATTTCCCGGCGAGGGACCCGAAGGCGGCCATCGAGGCCCTCTACAGCCTTAACCAGATCGTCCACGGGACGAACCTGCCGTCGGTGCCCCGCGAGCAGCTCCGCGGGATCGTCGAGCGCAACAGCCTTGAGCTGCTCGGCATCGAGTTCACTTTCAAGGCCGGCGACGACGCGGACGCACAGGCCTCGGGCGACAAGCCGGCCGAAACGGCTGGCGGCCCTGCCATGCAGTGCGGTCCGGACGCCGTGACCTCCAGAGAACCGGAGCAATTCCTCTGATGTATTGGCGCAGCTGTTTCTTTTTGTTGAGCGTCGTGTTTGCCGCCGGCCTGGCGACGGGCTGCCAGAAGCCCCAACCGGTCGGCGTGCTGGTGACCGATCCGCCCCCGGCGCGAAAGCTGCGGTGCGAATTCACCCGTGGGCATTACCAGCCGGGCGAGCGGGGGGCACTGATTGCCTCGCTGGTCGGGACGGGCGAGAGAGACGGCGCTCCTACCCGCGAGATCATGATCGTCGACATGTTCTGGCGGTCGACGCCGGGCATCACCTACGCCGACCCCAGCGGCATCAACGCCAAGATCACCTACGTGGTGGACCTGGCGGGCAGCAGCCTGGTGTTCGACGGGGCCGGCTATGTGCGAGTCTGGGAGAACAAGGACAAGACCCGGCTGACCGCCCGGATCGAGTCGAGCGAGCTGCACCTGCGCCGCCACCCCGGCGTAGATGAGCCGAGCATGGAGACCATCTCGCTGACCGGCACGTTCCAGGCCCGGCGCAACCCCAGCCAGACGGTCGAGAACGTCCTGCTGGCCAAGCAATATCTCAGCGGGCAGCCGTAAGGCCCGGTCCCGGGCGGACCGCAGCAGCCGGAGTTCTTGTAGGGCGGGCTATGCCCGCCAAAGTCCCTGCAGCAGCCGGAGACCCGCAAGATGTCACAGATCCAGCGCTTGACCAGATGGGCGACCGCCGCCGCGGTCTGCGCGACCCTCGGCTGCGTCAGCCAGACCGAGTACGACGCGATTGCCCGCGCCAACCTGCAGCTGCAGGACCGGCTCGCCGCCAGCCGGGCCGACCGGGTCAAGGGCCGCGCCCAGATCGATCTGCTCCGCCAGGAACTCATCCAGACCCGCCAGGCCCGCCAGAACGCCCGCGACGACCTGCAGCAGATGTCGATTGAAGTGGAAACGCTCCGGTCGCAGCTGGACCTGCGGGCCGGCCGGACCGGTCAGGCCTTCCCGTCCGAGGCGCCTTCCCCTGCCACGCAGCCCGTGCCGTAGTTCTGCAAAAAGTCCACACGGTTGCCCCCGGCATTGCCGTTGACTTCCATTACAATGCCTCTGCCGCAGGCGGAACAATCGGACCCTCACGGGCGTACGAACGACGATGCGGACGCGCGTGCGCCCATTACCTTCGCCGGGTCCGGCCGGTGGCATGGAGAGATCGACAGGCATGAAACAGGAGATATCGCCAATGTCGCCCCCGGAAACGTCGCCGCCGGACACCGGAAAGAGCAAGGCCGCCGCGGTCAAACAGCGGGTGGTCATCGGGGCGATCCTGATCGCCGTGGTCGTTGGTTTGTTCTGGGCCGACGCGGCCATTTCGGCCTGGGCCGTGGCGGGTGGGCCGGTTATCGGGCCTGTCGATTGGCGGGGCCTGGCCTTTCACGGCAGTCTGATCACGTTGCTGGCCGGGGTGCTGGTCGTGTTGGCGACGGGCGAGACTGTCCAGATGTGCCGCTCGGCGGGGATGCGTCCGGCCGGGGGCTGGGCGATGGCGATGGCATTTCTGCTGACGGTCCACCCGTGGCTGGCGAGGAATATTC
>JAWLBS010000308.1:0-6013 GCA_041687575.1 Phycisphaerae bacterium
GCGGCTGCGCCGCCTTGCCCCCGGGCTGACTTATCTGCCCCTGCGGGGCATTTGCCAACGGCGCTGATTGGCGGGCGCAGCCCGCCCTACACTGGCTACTCCCCCACCTTTCCAGCCGGGTCGATCGCCTGCTGCTTGACCTGCTTGACCTTCTGCACGCTCAGCCAGCCGCGGAGCAGGTAGCCGACGTTGCGGAGGTTCTCGGGGGTCGGTTCGCTGCCAGCCGAGGCGTCGCCCGCACTGGCCGTCGGGTGCACGTCGCCCTTGTTCAGCAGCGTGCCGTTCCAGGTCATGCCCGGGCGGCGCGAGACGATCTCGCCGTAGAAGTCGATCAGCGGCAGCTGGTGCCGGCGGGCGGTCTGGACGATCACGGTGTTGTACTGCTGCGCGAGCTGCGGCTGGTTGATGTGCGGCGGGATCGTGCTGAGCACCGGGATCGTGTGGTTGTCCAGGATCAGCCGGATGGCCTTTTCCAGGTCGGCGGCGAACTGGCTGGCGGGGCGTTTGGCGGAGGCATCGTTCGTGCCGAGCATCAGGATCACGACCTGCGGATTGTACTTGTCGAGCATCTGGGCGATCGACGGCAGGCCGTGGAAGCCGCCCTCGAGGGCCTGGTTGAGCCGCATGCCGCCGGCGGCGGTGTAGCTCCGCCCGCCCGGCTGGTCGTGGGCGGCGAGATACCAGCCGTCGAGGTCGTTGCCTTTGCCGGCGTGCATCCAGTCGAGGACCTTCTTGTCGGATTCGGTCTTGCCCTTGCCGTAGCGGGCCCACGAGCCGTAGGGGTTGGCGTAGGTGATCGAGTCGCCGATGTGCAGCACCACGCCTTCGGTGCCCTTGAACTGGCTGGCGACCTTCTGCATCGCCTCGGGCCAGTTCCAGGTGTCCTTGACGATGGCCGGGGCCTTGCCGTCGGCCGGCTCGGTGGCGGGCCCTTCGGCGGCCTGAGTGGAGCCAACCAGTACTGTGCAAACGGCAGCGACGAGAAATGTCCAGATACGATACGTCATGATCCCATCTCCTTACTGACAATAGCGGAAACCGCCCGTCCGTCAAGGTACGTATGGGCATAGCATACCGCTGTCGCATGTGTATCGAAAGGGGCGGGGACATGCCGGGGTCTTTCCGCCCCTCGTTACTTGCAAAAAGAACCCGGCCAGCCGGGGTCGCCGACTGGCCGGGGGAACTTCTTTCAACTGTCGCGGCGATGGGTAAGCATCGACGCGTGGTTGGTCGTCAGCGGCTGGCCGCCGAGCTGGTGGTGTCGGGCTTGACCGGCTCGACCTCGGGGGCGACCTCGCAGTAGCCGATGTCCGGCAGCTCGCTCAGGGCGATCGGCGGGCTGACGTGCTCGACCACGGCCCGCTTGTAGGCGGGCTTTTTGGCGTCGAGCATCTTGCCCACGCGGTAGCGGAGCTGCCACAGGCTGGTCGGGTTGGCCTTGTCGAACTCCAGCGTGCCGGCGTCCTCCTCGCTGGTCTTGCGGACCCGGCCGGACAGGTCGATCGTCTGGCGCAGGCCGTTTTGCACCGCGTAGCGCGGCTGGCCGTAGGCGTCGGCGAGCATGGTGAGGTACTCAACGTCCTGCTGGCCGCGGCAGAAGGCCTTGAGTCGCACCGAGGCGACCGGACCGCCCTGGGCGGGGTAGAAGACGCTGGTGGCTTCACCGTTGGACCAGTTGCCCTGGCCACCGATCGTCTGCCATGGCAGCACGCCGATCGCCCCGCGGCTCCACGCCAGCAGGCACCAGACGACCGGCTGGAGGTTCGGGTCCTTGGGGTTGTTGGCCGAGCCGTACTCGCAGAAGTAGGTGTGCGTGTGGAGGATCTGCTCGTCGTGCTTCTGGCGAGCCTTCTGCTCGTTCGAGCCGCCGAAGTAGTCGACATCCATCACGCCCCAGAGGATGTTGCGGCCGAAGTCGCTGCGGCTGGTGTCGCAGCGGTACCACGCCTTGACATCGCCCTTGACCGGCTCGACCGCCTGGTACCACAGCAGGGCGTACCAGCGCAGGGACCAGAAGTCCTGGGTGTTGACCGGCTCGTCAAAGATCCACGGGGCGGCCGAGACCTCCCAGCCCTGCGCCTTGTAGTAGACCTTGTTGTTCAGATAGAAGTGGAACTGGGTGTCGTGGAACTTGAGGGCGTCGAGGTACTGGACGAATTGGGCGTAGGCATTCTTCATGCCCTGGCGATACTCTTCGGTAAAAGCGTCTTCGGGCCAGTAGCTGGGCGTGTAGTGGTCCCAGATCGACATCGGCCAGCTCTCGTTGAACGGCAGGTAGAACGTGTCGATCGGCTCGCCCTTGCGGGGCATGCCGGCAAAAGCCGTGCCCGATAAGATCGGGGCGTACTGCCGGCCCCACTCGCTGAAGTCCAGCTTCTTGCCGTCCCACTCGGGGGCCAGCGTCGCACCACCGGCCCAGCCGTAGGGCAACCGGTTGAGGCAGGTGCGGTGCTCGTGGGCAAGACGGTAGTAGGCCAAGCCATGGGCATCCGGACCGACGGTACCGTAAGCATTCATCTCCGGCACGAACGAGAGTTTGTTCGGCAGGGTGAAGTCCCACACCGTCAACTCGATCGGGATCTGCAGCGTCTGGCCGTCGGAGCCGACGAACAGCGTGCCCTCGATCTTGCCGGCGGCGGCGCCGTGGGGGATGTAGATCTCAGCCACCAACGAGGCGTTGGTCTGGTCGGCGGCCTCGGGGTCGGCCTTGTTGGGAATCGGCAGCGCGCCACTGAGCGGCACGGCCGCATCAGGCATCATGCCGTTGGCGGTCTTGACGTAATCGAGCCGGTAGGCCCGGGTGCGGATGCCCGAGTCGCCCGGGAAGACCGTGCGGATCGTCGCGGCCTTGCTGGTACCATCGAGGTTGACCTGGAAGGCGACGAACTCGTTCTTGGCGCCCTGCAGGCGGACGATCTTCTTTTCGGCCGACCAGAGATGGTTGCCGCCCTTATAGCCGGCGGGCTGGTCCGGGACCATCTTGCCGGTCTTGCCCTCGACCTTGTCGACCAGGTCGATCACGGCGACCTTGACGTTGGCCACCTGCGGCAGGTCGGTGGACGGCTCGAACGGCTCGATGTCAGCCGGCCTGATCGCGAAGGCGGCCGGGTTGTCCGAGAGCTTGATCTTCTTGGTGACGGCCTTGCCGCGGTTGCCGGCGGCGTCGACCGAGGTGATCGTCAGTTCAATCTGCTGACCGGCCTCGAAGGGCAGGTCCTGAATGTGCATCTTGACCTTTTCGCCAGCGCGGCCGGCCATCGGGATCAGGTAGCGGGGCATGTCCTGCGCCTTGCCTTCGCCGACCTTATAGGTCACGTCGAAGCCGAGGACCTTGCTGCCCGTGTCGGCCGGGGTGACCCAGGTGACCAGGGCCTGGCCGGCGGGGAAGTCCTTGACGTTGGCGGCGATGCTCTTTTCATCGACCGGATCGGGCGCCGTGTTGTCGGTGCCATCGAACCAGACCTCGAACCAGGGGGTCGAGGCGACGTTCTGGTCCTTGCTGTAGATGAAGCGGTTGGGGTGCTGGATGAACTTGAACTTGTCGTCCTTGTAAGACCACTCGCTGCCGACGTCGTCCCACAGGCCGAAGCCGTAGCTCAGCCCGGCGCCGCGGGCGGCAATCACGTCGGGGCAGACGGCGATGGTCTGCCAGCCGTCCTTGTCGGGACGGGTGGCGTCGGCGAATTTCCAGATCGTGTGGGACCGGCCGAAACCGGCATCGGCGAAGTGGCTGCCGGGGAAGGTCCAGGGGGTGGCCTTGTCCGGGTCCTTGGCATAGCGGGCATACCGCCAGCAGGAGCTGCCTTCCTGGGGCTCATAGTTGGTGGCGGTGCCTTCGACCCACGGCGAGGCGAAGCTCGAGACGGTCAGCCGCAGGACCGGGGCGTCCGGTGACGAGAGCTTCACGTGCAGCAGCGCGCCGGTGATGACCTTGCCCTTGAGCAGGGCGGGGTTGACGTCGACGACCGACATTTCCTGGTCGCCCTTGAGCTTGAGCTGAGAGGCCCCGCCGTTGTTGCCGGTGACCTCCTGCCCCATCTTCGAGACCCAGTTGTCCTTGACGACGGGGACCTTGAAACTCTGCCCCTTGGGCGGCCAGACCGTCTCGGGGTTGCGGGTCAGGTCGGCAGCCGCCGGGGCCGAAGCGACCATCAAGCCCGTGGCCAGAAAACCGCCTGCAAGAAACAGGCACCAGAACGTTCGAAAGGTTCGACGCGAGGGACTCTTCATCGTACGGCTCCTTTGACCAGTGTAGCCCTTTTCGGCAGACCGCTATATGCACCGATCCGTCCCGCACGCACGTCAGGTGGATCGTCTGCAGACGTGACTGCCCATCGGGTCCATAGCCTACCGCACGCGGCCGCGCCGGTCCAGATGGCGGATCGGGCGAATGCGGGGACAGGACGGGACATCAGGCCTGCAGGATCGAACCTGCCACAGGGGCTTGCCAGAAAGCCTGTTTGTCACCACAATTGTCGGCATCGGTTGCGGGGGCTCTGGTGGCCGCCGCAGCTACTGGAGGTCCCGATGCTAAAAACACTGGAACGCAACTTCCGGGCGGTCCTGCCCAACGCGACGTTCTGTTCGCTGCGGTTCGTGCGGCAGCGAGAGCAGGCCCTGCGCGTCCGGCAGGACGTGCCCCAGCCACCCGCCCAGGCCGAAGATGTCGGGGCGATGATCACCGTGATTTACAAGGGCGGGCTGGGATACGCCGCCACAAGCGACCTGACGCTCGGCGGGCTGCGGCACGCCGTCGCCGAAGCGCTGCGGTGGGCGGAGCTCTCGGCCGGGCGAAGCGTGACCGACTTTGACAAGGTCCCCATGCCCCACCCGGTCGGCGAGTACGCCGGCCCCGACGAGCGGCCGTGGGAGCAGGTGCCGATACCGGAGAAGATCGACCTGCTGCGGCAACAGTCCAGCCGGCTGAAGGTCGGCGAGCAGATCGTCGACTGGGAGGCATCGCTGTGGCAGCGGCGGATCGAGACGCTCTACCTGACCGATGGCGGCGGGCGGGTGCACCAGCAGTTCAGCCTGATGATCCCGACCCTGCGGGCGACGGCCAACGACGGCAAGTCGCTCACCCAGCAGCGAACCCTCGGCGGACGGGGCTTCTGCCGGCAGGGCGGCATAGAGGTGCTCGACCGGATCGGCTTTGCCGACGCCGCTCCCACAATCGGCGAGGAGGCGATCCAGCTGCTTACCGCGCCGAACTGCCCGACCGGCAAGATGGATGTCGTGCTCGCGCCGGACCAGATGATTTTGCAGATCCACGAGTCGATCGGCCACCCGCTGGAGCTCGACCGGATCCTCGGGGATGAACGCAACTTCGCCGGCACCAGTTTCGTCACCGAGCCGATGATCGGCACCTACCGCTACGGCTCGGACCTTCTGAACATCACCTACGACCCGACCCGGCCGGAGCAGTTCGCCTCCTACGGATATGACGACGACGGCCTGCGGGCCGAACGGCAGTACATCATCGAAAAGGGGATCCTCAAGCGAACGCTGGGCGGGGTGGTCTCGCAGGCCCGCAGCGGCTGTGTCGGGGTCGCCAACAGCCGGGCGACCAGCTGGAACCGCCCGCCGATCGACCGGATGGTCAACCTGAACCTCGAGCCGGGCGAGAGCAGTCTCGAGCAGATGATCGGCTCGGTCGAACGGGGCGTGTACATGAAGACCAACTGCTCGTGGTCGATCGACGACTCGCGGAACAAGTTCCAGTTCGGCTGCGAGTGGGGGCAGATGATCGAGGACGGCCGGCTCACCGGGATCGTCCGCAACCCCAACTACCGCGGCATCTCGGCGACGTTCTGGCGGAACCTGCGGATGGTCGGCAACGACAAGACCTTCGCGGTGCTGGGCACCCCCAACTGCGGCAAGGGCGAGCCGAACCAGATCATGTGGGTCGGCCACGCGAGCCCGACGTGCACATTCGCCGACGTGGAGGTCTTCGGCGGGGCGTAGGCGGTGCAGCGCGGAAGCATAACGGCCTTCCGCAGATTTCGCAGATTAC